>CAZPFD010000009.1:0-406 GCA_964585725.1 uncultured Ectothiorhodospiraceae bacterium
CCACGGTGATCCTGGCCAAGACGGTCAAGGGCTACGGCATGGGCGAGGCCGGCGAAGGCCAGATGATCTCGCACCAGCAGAAGAAGATGGGCGAGGAGGCGCTCAAGGCGTTTCGCGACCGGTTCAACATCCCCATCGACGACGACAAGATCGGCGAGGCCCCCTTCTACAAGCCGCCCGAGGACAGCAAGGAAATCCAGTACATGCACGAGCGGCGCAAGGCGCTCGGGGGCTACCTGCCCGCGCGGCGGCGCAAGACCCGTCCGCTCGAAGCGCCGGGGCTCGACGCGTTCGAAGGCCAGCTCAAGGGCTCGGGTGATCGGGAGATCTCCACCACCATGGCCTTCGTTCGCATCCTCACGGGGCTCGCGCGCGACAAGAGTATCGGCAAGTACATCGTGCCCAT
>CAZPFD010000009.1:416-32377 GCA_964585725.1 uncultured Ectothiorhodospiraceae bacterium
GCGCACCTTCGGCATGGAAGGCCTTTTCCGCCAGCTGGGGATCTACTCGCCGGTGGGCCAGCTCTACGAGCCGGTGGATTCCGAGCAGCTCATGTCCTACAAGGAATCGAAGAACGGCCAGATACTCCAGGAGGGCATTACCGAGGCGGGTTCCATCTCCTCGTGGATGGCGGCGGGCACGGCCTACAGCACGCACGGGATCAACATGATCCCCTTCTACATCTTCTATTCGATGTTCGGGTTCCAGCGCATCGGCGATCTGGCCTGGGCCGCAGGCGACATCCAGGCCCGCGGCTTCCTGTTGGGCGGCACCTCCGGGCGCACCACCCTCAACGGCGAGGGGCTCCAGCACGAGGACGGCCACAGCCATCTCTTCTCGGCGAACATCCCGAACTGTGTCTCCTATGATCCGACCTTCAACTACGAGGTCGCGGTCATCATTCAGGACGGCATCCGCCGCATGTATCAGGAGCAGGAGAACATCTTCTACTACATCACGGTAATGAACGAGAATTACCGGCATCCCGAGATGCCGGAGGGCGCCGAGAGCGGGATACTCAAGGGGATGTACCGCCTGCGCGAGGGCAGCGCCAAGGGCAAGGGCAAGAAGAAGGCGCCGCGGGTTCAGCTTCTCGGCTCGGGATCGATACTGCGCGAGGTGATCGCTGGCGCCGAGCTGCTCGAGAGCGACTTCGGCGTGGCTGCGGACGTGTGGAGCGCGACGAGCTTCACCGAGCTGCGCCGCGACGGTGTGGACGCGGAACGCTGGTCCATGCTACATCCCGAGAAGCCCCGCCGGGCGAGCTATGTCGAGGAGTGCCTGGCCGACGGCGAGGGCCCGGTGGTCGCGGCCACCGACTACGTGCGGATGTTCGCGGATCAGATCCGGCCCTACGTGCCCAAACGTTATGTCGTGCTCGGCACCGACGGCTACGGTCGCAGCGATACGCGCAAGAAGCTGCGGCGCTTCTTCGAGGTTGACCGCTACTACGTGACCGTCGCGGCGCTGAAGGCGCTCGCAGACGGCGGCGACGTGCCGGCCTCGAAGGCGAGCGAAGCGATCAAGAGGTACGAGATTGATCCGGACAAACCGAACCCCATCACGGTCTGATCCGGCACCGCGGGTGCCGCGACTCTAAAGGAGGAGAAGCCGTGGGGAGAACAACCGAGGTGGTCGTGCCCGACATCGGCGACTTCAGCGATGTGCCGGTCGTCGACGTCATGGTCAACGCGGGGGACTCGATCAAGGAGGAGGATCCCCTCATCACCCTGGAGAGCGACAAGGCCTCCATGGATGTGCCCTCTCCCCACGCCGGGGTGATCAAGGAGCTCAGGATCGGCGTCGGAGACAAGGTTTCCGAAGGCTCCATCATTCTCACCATGGAAGTGAACGACAAGGCCGCAGAGAGAACGACCGGGGGCACGCCGGCCCCGGCGGCTGAGGAGCGCGAGGAGCCGGCCTCCGGGAACGGACGAGAGCGGGCCGCGGCGCGAGCCCCGGCCGGGGCGGAGCCTTCCGGGGGCGCCGCGACGGCGCAGACCCGCATCGAGGAGGTGAAGGTCCCCGACATCGGCGACTTCACCGACGTCCCGGTCGTGGACGTGATGGTCAAGGCGGGCGATTCCGTCAACGAGGACGATCCGCTCATCACCCTGGAGAGCGACAAGGCTTCCATGGACGTGCCTTCGCCCTTCCAGGGCGTGATCAAGGAAGTCCACGTCGGGGTGGGTGACAAGGTCTCCGAGGGATCCCGCGTCCTGAGCCTGGAGGTGGCGGGCGCGGCCGGGGAGGAGGGGGAGGAGAAGGAGCCAGAGGCCGAGGCACCTCCGGAGCCCGAGGCGCGCGAGAGGGAAGGCGAGCCCGAGCGCGAGCGGGGAGCGCCGCGCGAGCCTGCGCCGGGGCCCGAGACGCGTCCCTCGCCCACCGCCGCCATCCCCCTCGCGGAGGAGATCATCGAGGCCAAGGCCCACGCCACGCCGGCCGTACGGCGCCTCGCCCGCGAGATGGGAGTGGATCTCACCAAGGTCAAGGGAACCGGCCGCAAAGGCCGCATTCTCAAGGAGGATCTCAAGCGCTTCGTCAAGGAGACCCTGACCCGCCCGGCGGCGGCAGGCGCCGGTGCCTTCGCGCTGCCCGAGATGCCCGCCGTCGACTTCTCCAAGTTCGGCCCCGTCGAGACGCGGCCCCTCGGCCGCATCAAGCGCCTCACGGCCGTCAACGTGCACCGCTCCTGGCTGCACGTACCGCACGTGACCCAGCACGACGAGGCGGATATCACCGACCTGGAGGCGTTCCGCAAAGCCCGGGGGGAGGAGGCCAAAGCGCGCGGCGTGCGCCTCACGCTGCTCGCGTTTCTCATGAAGGCGTCAGCGTCGGCGCTCAAGACCTACCCGACCTTCAACGCCTCGCTGGATCGCAGCGGCGAGAACCTGGTCCTCAAAAACTACTTTCACATCGGCATCGCCGTGGACACACCGGAGGGTCTGGTGGTGCCGGTCGTGCGCGATGTCGATCAGAAGAGCATATACGACCTGGCCGAAGAGCTGGGCAAGGTAAGCAGCAAGGCACGCGACAAGAAGCTCTCGCCGGGAGAGATGCAGGGTGCGTGCTTCACCATCTCGAGCCTCGGCGGCATCGGCGGCACGGCCTTCACGCCCATCGTCAATGCGCCGGAAGTCGCGATTCTCGGCGTGTCGCGCGCGGCGATGAAACCCGTCTATCAGGACGGAGCGTTCGTACCCCGACTCATGCTGCCCCTCGCGCTGTCCTACGACCACCGGGTCATCGACGGCGCGGAGGCCGCACGC
This sequence comes from uncultured Ectothiorhodospiraceae bacterium, assembly GCA_964585725.1. GTDB lineage: Bacteria > Pseudomonadota > Gammaproteobacteria > HK1 > HK1 > CAZPFD01. The sequence continues at coordinate 3,225 of CAZPFD010000009.1, forward strand.
TTCACCAGCCATCTGCGCGAGGTGTTGTCCGACATCAGGCGCCTGCTGCTCTGACGCGGCGGCGAACGAACATCCGCAAGCGGCTCCCGGCCGCCTGAGGGAAGCGATCACACGGCGGGCGGCCCTTCTCCGCGAAGCCCCCCTTTCAGCCGGAGCGCGACATGGCCAAAACCATCGAGGTCAAGGTGCCGGACATCGGCGATTTTCAGGACGTCGATGTGGTGGAGGTGGCGATCAAACCCGGCGACAGCGTCGATCAGGACGACCCGCTCATCACCCTCGAGAGCGACAAGGCAAGCATGGATGTGCCCGCTCCGCAGGCCGGCACGGTGAAAGAGGTCAAGGTCTCGGCGGGGGACAAGGTTTCGGAGGGATCCGTGATCGCCGTCCTCGAATTGCCGGAGGCGGCCGAAGCCGAAGCGCCCGCCGCGGCGCGCGAGCACGCCGCCGCCCCCGCGCCGCAGGAGGCGCCCCGGCAACGCAGTGCACGCGCGCCCGGCGGGGCCGGCGTGCAGGCGGAGGTCGTGGTATTGGGCTCGGGCCCGGGCGGCTATACGGCCGCCTTCCGCGCCGCGGACCTGGGCAAGCGGACGGTTCTCGTCGAGCGCTACCCGTCGCTCGGCGGCGTGTGTCTCAACGTCGGCTGCATCCCCTCCAAGGCGCTTCTGCACACCGCCGAGGTGCTGGTCGAAGTCCGCGCCATGGCCGAGCACGGCGTCGATTTCGGAGATCCCAAGATCGACCTGACCAAGCTCGGCGCCTGGAAGGATTCGGTGGTCGGCCGGCTGACCAAGGGACTGGCCGGGCTCGCCAAGCAGCGCAAGGTGCAGGTCGTCCAGGGGCGCGGGAGCTTCACTTCGCCCAACGAGATGCACGTGGAGACCGACGACGGCCCCGTGGCGGTGTCCTTCGAGCACGCGATCATCGCGGCCGGCTCGCAGGCTGCACAGATCCCGGGCTTGCCCAACGACGATCCGAGGCTCATGGACTCCACGGACGCCCTTCTGCTCGAGGAGATCCCGAAGCGCCTGCTCGTCGTCGGGGGCGGCATCATCGGACTGGAGATGGCGGCCGTGTATCACGCGCTCGGCTCGCGCGTCACGGTGGTGGAGCTCGCCGAGGGGCTGATGCCGGGGTGCGACCGGGATCTGGTGCGGGTGCTTCAGAAACGCATCGAGAAACAGTACGAGAACATCTACGTGGGAACGAAGTTGAGCGCCATCGAGCCGCGCAATGACGGTCTCGCCGTGCGCTTCGAGGGCGGCGGCGCCCCCGACTCCGATGTCTTCGAGCGCATTCTGGTCGCGGTGGGACGCCGGCCCAACGGCGATCGCATCGGGGCCGAGAACGCCGGGGTGCGCGTCGACGAGCGCGGATTCATTCCGGTCGACCGCCAGCAGCGCACCAACGTCGAAAACATCTTCGCCATCGGCGACATCGTGGGGCACCCCATGCTGGCCCACAAGGCGACGCACGAGGGCAAGGTCGCCGCGGAGGTCGCCGCCGGCCACAAGTCCGGGTTCGATGCCCTGACCATCCCTTCCGTGGCTTACACGGATCCGGAGGTGGCCTGGATGGGGCTCACCGAGACCGACGCCCGCAGCAGCGGGCGCGAGTACGACAAGGCCGTCTTCCCGTGGGCGGCGAGCGGGCGCTCCCTGGGCATGGGGCGCGACGAGGGGATGACCAAGCTCCTGTTCGACAAGGAGAACCGCCGCCTCCTGGGGGCGGGCATCGTGGGCCCGCGCGCGGGCGACCTCATCGCGGAGACGGTGGTCGCGCTGGAGCTGGGGGCGGACGCGGAGGACATCGGGCTCAGCATCCACCCCCACCCCACCTTGTCCGAGACCATCTGCTTCGCCGCCGAGATGGCGGAGGGCACCATCACCGATCTCTATGCACCCAAGAAAAAATGATTCTTCGCGGATCTCCGGGAACCCGTGCCGGCGAGCTTCCTTGGAGATGGGTCCCGGTGGTATGTGCGGCGGAGTCGCAAGCCCCGCAGGGCGGGGCCGAGAGTCGACCCGGGGGCCATGAGAGCCCGCGCCCGCTCGGCCGAAGCCTGCGCAATGCGCAGCGTGCACGGGACGGCCCCGCGTGCGCTCTTGGTCGCCGGGGTTGTTTCGGGGCTTGCGACGAAGACGCGCATGCCCCGGGACCCAGCGGCAGCCCGACAAGCCACCCATTTTCCGGAGATCCGCGAAGAACCGAAAAATAAAGATAGGGCCGCGAGGTCGCAGGCCTGAGCCGGACCCTAGCGACGAAGCGCTACGCGGCCGTGGCCCATGTGCAGCAAGCTGGCGCACACCCAGCGGAGAACACACAAGAATGGCCGACGAAACGACGGTAAAGCTCGCTTATCGCGAAACGGGGGACGGGCCGCCGCTGATCATCATGCACGGGCTGTGCGGATCGGGCACCAACTGGCGCAGCATCGCCAAGGAGCTCGCGGCGGATCGCCGCGTGTTTACCGTCGATCTGCGCAACCACGGGAGCTCACCCCACGTGGAGCACATGGACTACCGCTCCATGGCGGAGGACGTACGCGCCTTCATGGACCGGCAGGGTCTCCCCCGCGCGGCGCTCCTCGGCCACAGCATGGGAGGCAAGACGGCGATGCAGCTCGCGCTGAGCGCGCCCCGCCGGGTCGAATCCTTGATCGTGGTGGACATCGCGCCGGCGCTCGCCGAGGAGGACAACACCCCGTACATCGCCGCCTTGCAGAACATGGAGCTGGGGCACCTCACGCGCCGTGCCGATGCCGATGCCGAGCTGGCCGCGGCTATTCCGGAGCCGGGCATGCGCACCTTCCTGCTGCAAAACCTGGTGAGCCAGGGCGGGGGGTTTCGCTGGCGCCTGAACCTCGATGCCATCGAGGCGTGCTTGCCGGAGCTGACGGACTTTCCGGACCCCGCGCCCGACGCCAGGTACAGCGGTTCGACGCTCTTCGTGCGCGGCGCCAATTCGGCGTACGTGCGGGCCGAACATACCGCACTCATCGAACGCCTCTTTCCGCGCGCGGAGATCCGCTCGGTGGAAGGAGCGGGGCACTGGGTGCACGTGGACAAGCCACGGGAGTTTCTGGCCCTCGTGCGCGAGTTCCTCGCCCGGAGCCCGAGCACGTGAGGCGCCGGCGCGGGCGGCTGATCCTCGCGCGCTGCCTGACCCTCGCCACCCTCTCGCTCACGGCCGCCGGCGCGGGCGCCTCCGAGACGGGGGGCGCCCCGCCCTCCCCCCAGCTCTCCGCGCAGGAAGAGCCCGCACGCCCCGGCGAAGCGCGCGTGCTCGGGGCCTTGAGCATTCCCCCGCAACGCGTGGACGGCGCCGAGCTCATGGGGCTCTCCGGGCTTGCCTGGGACGAGGATGAGGGCCTTCTCTACGCGCTCTCCGATCGGGGAACGCTCTTCCACCTGCGCCCGCACTTCACACAAGAGGGGCGACTCGCGGACGTGGAGGTGCTCTCCGCCCATCCGCTGCGCGGTCCCGGCGGGGACGTCCTCACGGGCGTCCGCGCCGACGCCGAGGGGCTGGCCGCCATCGACGCGCGCAACGGCCGGCGCGGCGATACGCGGCTTTTGGTCGCCTTCGAGCGCCGGCCGCGCATCCTCGAGGTGCGCCCCGACGGCTCCTGGCTGGCGACACCCGCATTGCCCGCCCCGCTGAATCGCCGCGAGGCCTACGCCGGCGCCAACCAGAGCCTGGAGGCCGTCGCCTCCCACCCCGTGCTCGGAATCCTGACCGCCCCCGAGCAGCCCTTGCGCGGGGCGGACGCGGGGCAGCTCGCCGTGTATGCCCTCGACGGCCGGGTCTGGCACGCGCCCCGCGCCCCGCACCCGAACAGTGCACTCACCGAGATGGAGGTGTTGCCCGACGGCTCTCTGCTGCTGCTCGAGCGCGCCTTCGAGCTGCTGCCCCCGCGGGTGGTCATCTGGCTGCGCCAGGGCCGCCTCGGCGACGAGGGCGCGCTGGCGCTGGAGACCCGGGCGGTGCTGGACTCCTCCGAGGGCTGGCACCTGGACAACTTCGAGGGCCTGGCCCGGCACCGGGCGCGGCGCTTCTTCCTGGTCAGCGACGACAACGGCTCGCCCCTTCAGAATACCCTTCTCATCTATCTCGAGGTGCCGTGACCCCGGTCTCCGTGCGTGCCCGATGACGGGTGCGGTCCCCGCCTGCGCGGTGCTCAGCGCACCCTCTCAAGGAAGGTCCGGCTCCCGCCGCTAAGCTTGAACGGATCACCAGCCGGTCCATTCCCGCGCCCTTCGCGCCCCGATCCGTTCACGGAAGAGGCCATCGAGACGGCTATCATGGTCCACGATCGGTTGAAGAAAGAGCTCGACCGAGCCAAAGCAGCGCTCGAAGAGGCCTTCATGCAGAAGGCCGAAGCCACCCTCTGGCGGCGAACCACGGCCGAGGAGCTCGCCCGCATGTTCGGCGAAGCACCGGCCGCGGCGGATGACACGGGCGGCGACGTCGCGCGCGATCACAAGCGCCTCACCGGCGAGCTCAAACAGCTGGAGGCCGAGTCGGCGCGCGCCGGAGAGCTGCTCAAGCGCGCGCAGCGGCGGCAATACGAGCTGGAGAAGGCCGTGCGCGCCGCCGACGCGGAGGCGGCGCGCCAGCGTGCGCGCACCAAGGAAGCTTGCGCGCGGCTGCGCGAGCAAGCCGACGCCCTGTTCGCGCAAGAGCAGCAGTATCTCAAGGACGAATACGGGCGCACCTTCGCGGAGCTGCAGCGGCTCAACCGCATGCGCGACGAAGCCGAGGCGCGCTACGAGCGCGAGCGAGCGGTTCTCGATGCGCAGATCGCGCGCACGCGCGCGCACCTCGAGGCCGAGGCCAAGCGCGTCCAGCAGAGCTGGGACCGGGCCAAGCGCACGGCGCGCGGGCGCGTGCGCCACATCCGCAACCAGCGCCAGAACGCCGAGCAGAAGATTCGGGCGCGCACCGAAGGCAAGCTTCAGGCCGAGCGCCAGCGCCTCGAAGGCGAGATCGCCCTGGCCCTGGCCGAGCAGGAGAAGGCCCAGCAAGAGCTCGCCCGCACGGAGTCGGCGCGGCGCGCGCGCCAGGAGGAGGTGCGAAACCTCAAGCGGGGGCGGCGCAAGCCCCGGAGCCCGGAGGGCGACGGCCGCAGCGCTTCCACGGCACGGGCGGGCGCCGGGAAGGCTGACGCCGATGAGCGCGCGGCGCGCGAGCGCGCCGTAAACGCCGAGCTACGCCTGCGGTTGCAGGAGGAGCGGGCCGCCTGGCTGCGCAAGGAGCAGGCGGAATCGCAAGCCGATCTGGACAAGGCACACAAGTACGCGCAGGCCATGGAGCGCATGAGCTCGAAGACGGATGACTCGGAGACGCAAGGCATGCAGCTCTTCGAAGACATTCAGGCCCAGCTCGAGGAGGACGACGGCGAGGCCTACGCGCGCCAGCGTCTGAGCCTGGCGCGTTCGGCCCACGAGCAGGCGCAAGCGGAGCTGGAGCGAACCCGGCGTTCCCTCGAGCAAGTCCAGGCGCGCATCACCCGCGCCAAGAAATGAGATCCTTCACGGATCCCCGCTGAAGCGTACCAGCGCTCTCACTCTTTCGACCGCTCCCTGCGCGCGAAGACCTGCTCGTCGCGGTAGTGCGGATCCAGCCAGCAGCGCGGCAGCGCCTCGCCCGACGGGAAAACGAACTCGACCTTGGGAAGCTGCTCGGGATCCTGGGTCTCCTCGCCGTAGTGGAAACGACCGACAACCCTGGTATGGTATGGGTTGAAGAGATCGTTCAAGCTCAACACCTCTACCAAACGCCCAGTGGGCTTGTGCTTGAGGAACATCTGAACCTCCTGATGGGCCCGCCGCAGCGGCGCCCCGCCGACCTGCCGGGCCTCGCCGCACCCCGCATGATACCGGGCGCATGACGGACAAGAGGGGACGGATCTATTTTTCCTCGAATCGTGCCAGCCCGCATATCCCGGGTCCAAAAACAGATCTGTCCCCTTTTGTCGTGAAGGTGCTCGAGGTACTGTCCGGTACGCCTGCGCGCCTTTGCTCTCGCGCGCCTTGTATCTGCAGGCAGCCCGGCACCCTCGCTTCGCGCGCCGGGCCAGCGGCCCTGTTGGCGGCCGCTCTCCTCCCGCTCGGCGGCTGTGACAGCGGAGCCGCGCGCATTCCGGAGGACGTGCTGGTCGTAGGTCAGGTCGCCGAACCCAAGTCCCTCGATCCCCACGCGGTCACGGCCACCAACGACTTCCGGATTCTAATCAATCTGTACGAGGGACTGGTTCGCTACCGCAGCGGGACCCTACGGATCGAGCCGGCGCTGGCCTCGAGCTGGCAAGTGAGCGAAGACGGCCTGACCTACACCTTCCACCTGCGACGAGGCGTGCGCTTCCACGACGATACCCCCTTCAACGCGCATGCGGTGCAGTTCAACTTCCAGCGCATGCTCGACCCGAAGCATCCGTATCACGACACGGGCCCGTTTCCGCTCGCGTTCTTCTTCAGCGCCATTCGCGCAACCGAGGTCGTGGACGAGTACACCGTGCGCTTCCATCTGAACGAACCGTATGCTCCGCTTCTGTCCAATCTCGCGTATCCCACAGGGCTCATCGTATCGCCTGCGGCCGTACGCAGCCACGGATCGAGATTCGGCCGGCATCCCTCCGGCACGGGGCCCTTTCGCTTTGTCGAGTGGGAAAGCCAGCGCGCGGTGCGGGTCGAGCGCAACCCCGACTACTGGGGTCCGCAACCGGCGGCGAGAGAGATCATCTACCGCCCCCTGACCGATCTGAACGCGCGCGCCACGGAGCTCTTCGCCGGCGGCATCGACGTGATGCTCGAGGTGCCGCCCGACCTGGTGCCGGTGTTCAGAGAGGACCCCGCTTACGCGCTGCACGAGGAGGTGGGGCCGCACCTGTGGTTTCTGATTCTCAATATGCGCGAGGGGCCCTTTCAGGACCGGCGCATGCGCCAGGCGGTGAACTACGCCATCGACAAGGAGGGGCTCATCCGCGGCGTCCTCCAGGGGACGGCAAAGGTTGCAGCCGGACCCATCCCCGAGGCCTTCGAGTGGGCGCACGACGACGGCGTTGCGCCATACCGGTACGACCCGGAACGCGCACGCGCCCTGATCGCCGATGCCGGCTACAGCGACGCCGAGCTCGTTTTCTACGTCGCTGAGAGCGGCTCGGGCATGCTCTCGCCGGTGGCCATGGGCACGGCGATTCAGGCGGATCTGGCGCGGGTCGGCCTCGACGTCGAGATCCAGACCTTCGAATGGAACACCTATCTCAGCCGGGTCAACGACGGCCTCGCCGGGGAGGCCGACATGGCGGAGATGGCCTGGATGACCAACGACCCCGACACGCTCCCGTACCTGACCCTGCGCACCGGAGCATGGCCGGAGAACGGCGGCTTCAACTCCGGCTATTACTCGAACCCGGAGGTGGATCGCTTGCTCGAGCGCGCGCGGCGCTCGACCGAACGCGCGGTGCGCGCGCGCCTGTACCGGCGCGTGCAGGCCATCGTTCACGAGGACGCGCCGTGGGCGTTCGTGGCGAGCGCCAAGCAGGTCGCCGCGACGCGCGCGCAGGTGGAAGGCTTTCGGCTCCAGCCCTCGTTCCTGCTGCCGTTGCACACGGCCCACAAGCAAGGCGACGGGAGGCGATGACCGAGTTAAGTTCCCTCTGACACCACTTAATTCTGGCCGAACACAGCGATCCTCGCGTCATGTTGCTCTACATCTTCAAGCGCATCCTGCAGACGATTCCGGTGCTGCTCGGGGTATCGGTCATCGTCTTCCTCACCATGGCGCTGATCCCCGGGGATCCGGCCGAGGCGCTGCTCGGAGCGTATGCCACGCCCGAGAACGTGGCCCGCATCAGCGCGCAGCTCGGCCTCGACAAGAGCCTGCCGGAGCGCTACCTGATCTGGCTCGGCAACGTGCTACAGGGCGACTTCGCGCGCTCGTACAGCCTGGATCGCCCGGTGCTGGACGTGGTCCTCGAGCGGCTCGGCCCCACGCTCCTGCTCGCCGGAACGTCGCTGGTGCTGGCCACGGCCGCAGGACTGCTGGCGGGAGCCTTCGCCGCCGTCAAGCAATACGGCTGGCAGGATCGGGTGGTGACTCTGCTGGTGATCATCGGAATCTCCACCCCGCCGTTCTGGCTCGGTCTCGTTCTGATCCTGGTGTTCGCGGTGATGCTCGGGTGGTTCCCGGTGAGCGGGATGTTCGCCATCTACGGGGGCGGCGGCATTCTCGACGTCGCGCATCATTTGGTGCTGCCGGCTCTCGCGCTGGCATCGGTCGTCGCGGGCATCCTCGGGCGCCTCATGCGCACCTACATGCTGGAGGTGCTGCGACAGGATCACGTGCGAACCGCAAGAGCCATGGGGCTGCCCGAGCGCCGCGTCATCTACCGTCACGCGTTCAGGAGCGCGCTGGTGGCGATGGTGCCGGTGATCGCCATGCAGATCGGCTTTCTGCTCGGAGGCGCGGTCTACATCGAGACGGTGTTTCAGTGGCCCGGCATCGGACGCATGCTGGTCACGGCGGTCTCCAGCCGCGACGTGCTCCTGGTGCAAGGCGGCGTCCTCCTGGTCGCCGCCTGCTACGTGATGCTGAACCTGGCGGCGGACGTTTTCCAGCAGGCCCTGGACCCGAGGATCCGGACATAGGCGCGCACGCGAGAACGGCTCGCCCCGGAGGGTGGGCGCTTTTGCGGCACAACCGGCTGGCCGTGGCCGGGCTGGGGCTCGTGGCAGTGCTCGCCATCACCGCCCTGGCCGCGCCTGTGCTGCCGCTGCCCGACCCGGATGCGACGGATCTCGAAGCGCGCCTGGCCGCCCCGCTCACCGCCGGCCATCCGCTGGGCACGGATCACCTCGGCCGCGACATCCTCGCCCGCGTCGTGTGGGGCATGCGCATCAGCCTGGCCGTGGGCATCGTGGCCGCGCTGATCTCGGGCACCGCCGGCTCCCTCATCGGTCTGGCCGCCGGGTTCTTCGGACGCTGGGTAGACGCGGTGCTGATGCGCGGCATCGACACCCTGATGGCGTTCCCGTACCTGCTGCTGGCGCTGGCTATCATCGCCGTGCTCGGCCCCGGCCTGCTCAATGCCCTGGTGGCCGTGGCCGTGGTCAACGTGCCGTTCTTCGCGCGCGCGGTGCGCGGCGTCACCGTGGGCCTGGCCGGCCGCGAGTTCGTGGACGCCGCGCGCCTGAGCGGGCTCTCGAACGCGCAGATCCTGTTCCGCGAGGTGCTGCCCAACGTCATGCCCACGGTGGTCATCACCGTGTCCACCACCGTGGGGTGGATGATCCTGGAGACGGCCGGGCTCAGCTTCCTCGGCCTCGGCGCCCAGCCGCCGCAGGCGGACCTGGGCTCGATGCTGGGCGAAGGACGCAAGGTGTTCATACCTGCACCCCACGTCGCCACCATTCCCGGGCTCGTCATCGTCATCCTGGTGATGGCGGTCAACGTGACCGGCGACGGACTGCGCGACATGCTGGACCCGCGCCTGCGCTCGGGCGTGCTGGCGCGTCCCGGCGCCATGACCCATGTGGCACCGGCCGCCCAGGGGCTCGGCGGCGAGCCCGACGTTGGGCCGCTTCTCGAGCTCGATGGCCTGCGCGTGTGGTTCCGTCTCGGCGGGGAGGTGCATCGCGCCGTCGACGGCGTGGACCTGGCGGTGGAGCCCGGCGAGTGCCTGGGTATCCTCGGCGAGTCGGGGTGCGGCAAATCGGTGACCGCGCTCTCCGTGATGCGTCTGGTGGCGAGCCCCCCGGGGCGCATCGAGGGCGGGCGCGTCCTCTACCACGGCGGCAATCTCACCACCGCGTCCTTCGAATCCCTGCGCCACCTGCGCGGCAACCGCGTCACCTACGTATTCCAGGACCCTCTCACCACCCTGGATCCGCTGTTCAAGGTGGGCGAACAGATCGCGGAGACCCTGCGAGCGCACCGTCCCCTCAGCGCGCGTGACGCCCACGCCCGTGCGGTCGAGCTGCTGGAGATGGTCAGGATCCCCGAACCCGGGCGGCGCAGCGACGCCTACCCCCACGAGCTCTCCGGCGGGATGCGCCAGCGCGTGGGCATCGCCATGGCCCTGGCCAATGAGCCCGAAGTGATCATCGCCGACGAGCCCACTACCGCGCTCGACGTCACCACCCAGGCCGAGGTGCTCGGGCTGCTTCGCGAATTGTGCCGCGAGCGCGGCGTCGCCCTGATCTTCATCACCCACGACTTCGGCGTGGTCTCGGAGATCTGCGACCGGGTGGTGATCATGTACGCGGGGCAGATCGCGGAGACCGGGACGGTGAGCGCGGTATTCGGCTCCCCCCGCCACCCGTACACGCGCCGGCTCATCGATTGCGTGCCGCGCCTGGGCGAGCCGGAACGAGCACTCGACGCCATACCGGGCTTGCCCCCGAGCGTGAGCGATCTTCCCGCTGGCTGCTACTTCGCCGATCGCTGCGACATCGCCGTGGACGCCTGCCGCGCGCGCGCCGTTCCCCTGGACGAGCTCGCACCGGGGCGTGCGGCGCGTTGCATCCGCGCCCGCGAGGACGTCCCCACACGGGTCGAAGCGTGACAGCGATGAGCCTGACGTCCAGTAGCCCGCTGTTGGAGATCCGCAAGCTCAGCCACGTCTATCGCGGACGGCGGCTCTTCCGGCGCGCTGCGTCGCTGCGCGCCCTCGATCGCGTCGATCTGGCGCTCGATGCGGGCAGCACGCTGGGCGTGGTCGGCGAGTCCGGCTGCGGCAAGACGACCCTCGCGCGGATCGTGGCCGGCTTGCTGCAACCGACTTCCTGCGCCTCCTTTCGCTTTCGCGGCCGGCAGCTCGCTGCACCCACGGCGCGTGCCGTGCGCGGACCCATTCAGCTCGTGTTCCAGGATCCGACGAGCGCGCTCAATCCGCGCAAGACCGTGCGCCATGCGCTCGAATCTCCCCTCAAGAACCTGCTTCGCGTGTCGAAGAAAGAGTGTCGAGAGCGCGTGGACGAGCTCATGGACCGCGTCCATCTCAGCGGCTCGCTGCTCGAACGCTATCCCCACGAGCTCTCCGGCGGGCAGGCGCAGCGCGTGGGCGTTGCACGGGCGCTCGCCGCCGAACCCGTTCTTCTCGTGCTCGATGAACCGACCTCAGCCCTCGACGTCTCGGTGCAAGCGCAGATTCTGAAGCTCCTCGCACGACTCCAGCAGGAGCTTCAGCTCGCCTATCTGTTCATCAGCCACGATCTCGCGGTCGTCGAATATTTCTGCGCTCGGGTAGCGGTCATGCACCGGGGGCGGATCATCGAGTCGGGTACGCGCGAAGAGATCCTCAGACACCCGCAAGAGGACTACACGCGCAAGCTCCTCGCGAGCGTCCCCGTGCCCGGCCAGCGCAGGCTCTGACGCCACGGTCGCCGTGCACCCGCGATGGTTGTAACGGCAGGCGCGGATATCTCATCGTGCGCAATGGAAAAGAGGTGATGCGCGGGCGAAACGTCGTCGGTGCAACGTGCCGAACCCGCGGTGGGATCTGCCATTCCTTGCGGACTGCGACCGGATCACATATATTTAGTGCACGAAACATTTTATGTGTCGATGACCAGCGATCAGGAAATCTGCGATCGCGTGCTGGTGGCGCTGCGGCGCGTGATGCGAGCCGTGGACCAGCATTCCAAGCAGCTCGAACAGCGCTGCGGACTCACCGGACCACAGCTGCTGCTGCTCAAGGAGATCCGCAAGGCGCGCGAGCTCTCCATCGGGGCGCTCGCCCGCCATGCGAACCTCAGTCAGGCCACGGTAACCGCCATCGTGGACCGCCTTCAGCGACGCGGTCTGGTGGAGCGCGCGCGTTGTGATGCGGACAAGCGCAAGGTCCTGGTGCGCGTCAGCGCCGCAGGAGAGGTCCAGCTGCGCGAGGCTCCACCTCTGCTCCAGGAGCAGTTCGTCGATCGATTCCGGCTCCTCATGGACTGGGAGCAGCTCCAGATCCTGTCTACCGTGGAACGTCTGGCGGATCTCATGAACGCCGACGAGATCGACGCCTCGCCGGTGCTCTCGAGCAGCGCATTGGTGGACGAGACGCCGCCCGAGCGCGCCGCCGGCGGCCGTTGAAGCGCGCTGTAGACGCATTCCGCACCCGCACTTGGAGGGGCATGTCCGCTTCAGCAAACGCCCGTCGATCACTGGAATCGAGCAAACCGAAAGGAAACCGGTAGCCATGTGTGGCATCTGTGGAGAGATTCGTTTCGATGGTAGGGAGGCAGATCTGGGCGCAGTGCTCGCGATGCGCCAGGTCATGGCGCCGCGCGGTCCTGACGGCGCCGGGGTCTACGGACACGACCGGCTCGCGTTCGGACATCGACGTCTGCGGGTGATGGATCTCTCCGAGCACTCGCACCAACCCATGTTCGACCCCGATCTCGGGCTCGGCATCGTGTTCAACGGCGCCATCTACAATCATCCGGAGCTGCGGCACGAGCTCACGCAGAAGGGCTACCGCTTCTACTCGCACGGCGACACCGAGGTCGTGCTCAAGGCGTATCACGCGTGGGGCGAGGCTTTCGTCGACCGGCTCTCGGGAATGTTCGCCATCGCGCTCTGGGAACGCGACAGCGGTAACGTGCTTTTCGCCCGCGACCGGCTGGGCATCAAGCCCCTGTACTATGCGGAAGTGCCGGGCGCGCTGCGCTTCGCCTCCACTCTGCCCGCCCTTCTGGCCACGGAAGGCGTGGACACCAGCATCGATCCCGCCGCCCTGCACCAGTACATGAGCTTTCATTCCGTCGTGGCGCCGCCCAGAACGATTCTGAACGGGGTGCGAAAGCTGGCGCCGGGAACGCTGATGAGCGTGGCCCGGGACGGTTCGCGCCGCACGCGCGCGTACTGGGAGCTCTCCTTCGAACGTGACCGAGAGGACATCGAGCGCCCGGTGGAGGACTGGCAGGAGCTGGTCATGGATGCGCTGCGCCGGGCCGTCAAGCGGCGCCTGGTGGCCGACGTGCCTGTGGGGGTGCTGCTCTCGGGCGGGCTCGATTCGAGCCTGATCGTGGCCCTGCTCTCCGAGATGAAGGAGGACGGGCTCAAGACCTATTCCATCGGCTTCACGGGGGTGGATGCCGAGGAGGGCGACGAGTTCCGCTACTCGGACATCATTGCGGAGCGTTTCGACACCGAGCATCACCGCATCTTCATCGGCACCGAACGCCTGCTGCCGGCCCTCCAGCAGGCGGTCGCCGCCATGTCCGAGCCCATGGTGAGCCATGACGTGGTGGCGTTCTATCTTCTGTCCCAGCGTGTGTCGAAGGATGTCAGGGCGGTTCAGAGCGGCCAGGGCGCAGACGAGGTGTTCGCGGGCTATCACTGGTATCCGCCCATGCTCGACAGCAATGACCCGGTGCGCGATTACGCGCGCGTGTTCTTCGATCGGTCGCACGACGAGCTCGCGCAGGCCGTAGACCCGGACTACGTGTCGCAGAATTTCAGCCTCGATTTCGTCACCGAGCACTTCGGGCGGCCGGGCGTCGCCGATGCCGCCGACCGCGCGCTGCGCCTCGACACCACGGTGATGCTCGTGGACGATCCGGTCAAGCGCGTGGACAACATGACCATGGCCTGGGGCCTCGAGGCACGCGTGCCCTTCCTCGACCACGAGGTCGTCGAGCTCGCCGCACGCATCCCTGCGATACACAAGATACGCGACGGCGGAAAGTTCGTTCTCAAGGAGGGCGCACGTACGGTGCTCCCCGCCGACGTCATCGATCGGCCCAAGGGCTACTTCCCGGTGCCCGCGCTCAAGTATCTGCGCGGGCCGTTCCTCGAATTGGTGCAAGACGTGCTCAGTCGCCCGGCTGCACGGGAGCGGCGGCTGTTTCGGCGCGAGTATGTCGACATGCTGCTGAAAGAGCCCGAGGAGCACATCACGCCTCTGCGAGGCTCCAAGCTCTGGCAGGTGGCATGCCTCGAGTACTGGCTGCAGGCCCAGGGGGTCACCTGAGGGATGGCTGCGTACGAGCGCTTCCCAAACCTCAAGGGGGTTTGAAGATGGAGCCGATTCTCAAGGACATTCGCTTCAAGCGCATCAACGCCCCCTCGCTGCGCAGCTGGGGTGAGCCCCCGGCAGGGCCGGATGCCCTCGTCGGCGACAACGTGGTGGTCGAATGCGGCTGGGGGCGTTTGATCTTCGCGCACACGTTCAAGAATCCGGCGGACGTTGCGCGAATTCTGCGCGAGGAGCAGCCGGACCAACGCGACATCGCCCTGTATCTGCGCGACCCCCACGTCGTGCTGGCCGCCGCGCCTCAGGAGCTGTTTCTCGACCCGTCGCACACCTACCGCTTGTGGCTGTCGCAGTGGCGACCCATGTCGACGTCGTCCAAGGGATTCACCATTCGCCGCCTCTGCGCACGCGCCGACGCCGAGGAGATCAACCGCCTCTACGGACTGCGCCACATGGTCCCGGTCGAGCCGGAGTTCGTATGGAGACATCGCACCTCGCGCGTGCTCACTTACCTGGTCGCAGTGGATAACCACACGAACGCCGTCATCGGCACCGTGACCGGAGTAGACCACGCGGAGGCCTTCTCCGACCCGGAGAACGGTTCCAGCCTTTGGGCGCTGGCGGTGGATCCGCAGGCCGCGCACCCCGGGGTGGGTAGCGCACTGGTCAATCACCTCGCCGGCCACTACCTGGGACGGGGCCGGGCGTTCATGGATCTCTCCGTGCTGCACACCAACAAGGAGGCCATCGCGCTCTATGAGAAGCTCGGCTTTCGGCGCGTGCCGGTCTTCTGCATCAAGCACAAGAACCCCGTCAACGAGCCGCTGTTCATCGGGCCGAGCCCGGAGGAGGAGCTCAACCCCTACGCCAGGCTCATCGTCGACGAAGCCCGCCGCCGCGGCATTGCGGTGGACGTGATCGACGCAGAATACGGCTACTTCGCCCTCAATTTCGGGGGGAGGACCATCCACTGCCGCGAGTCGTTGACCGAGCTCACCTCAGCCGTCGCCCTGTGGCGCTGCGACGACAAGGTGGTTACACACCGTTGCCTGGCGCGGGCGGGTCTGCGCGTGCCCCGCCAGCAAGCCTCTGGCAGTCCCGAAGAGAACGCGGCCTTTCTCGAGCGCTGCGGGCGGGTCGTGGTCAAGCCGGCGCGCGGCGAGCAGGGACAAGGAATCAGCGTGAACCTGAGCACGCCTGCGGACGTGCAGAAAGCGGTCGACGACGCCGCACGTATCTGCGACCAGGTGCTGCTGGAGGAGTTCTGCGAAGGGCGCGACCTGCGCGTCATCGTCATCGGCTTCGAGGTGGTCGCGGCGGCGGTCCGATCCCCGCCCCAGATCGTGGGCACCGGGCAGCACACGGTGCGCAAGCTCATCGAGAAGCAGAGCCGCCGCCGTGCGGCCGCGACCGGCGGCGAGAGCCGCATCCCCCTGGACGACGAGACGGTTCGCTGCGTAACCGAGGCGGGCTATGAGATGGACTCCATTCTGCCCGCACAGGTGCAGCTCGTGGTGCGCAAAGCCGCCAATCTGCACGCGGGCGGCACGATCCACGATGTCACCGAAGAGCTCCATCCCACGCTGCGCGAAGCGGCCCAGGAGGCCGCGCGCGCCCTGGACATCCCGGTGACCGGGCTCGACTTCATCGTCCCCGCCGTGGACGGACCGGAGTACGTTATCATCGAGGCCAACGAACGGCCCGGGCTGGCCAACCACGAGCCGCAGCCGACGGCCGAGCGCTTCATCGACCTCCTGTTTCCGCAGACCACCGCCGTGCCGTTGCACCATCCGGCCTGAGGGCAGAGAACACCGAAGAATAAGCATCCGGGAGCAGACGATGAGACCACTCGACATCGATACGGACTATCTGCTGGAGATGCTGCTCGAGCTGCTGCGCATCCCGAGTCCGAGCGGTTTCACGGACGAAATCGTGCATTTCACCGGAGAAGAGCTCACCCGGTTCGGAATCAATTTCGAGCTGACCCGTCGCGGCGCCATACGCGCCAACCTCGGCGGTGCGCTGCGCAGCCCCGACCGCGCTCTGGTCGTGCACCTGGACACGCTCGGGGCCATGGTCAAGAACTTGAAGCACAACGGGCGCCTGGAAGTAGTCCCCATCGGGACCTGGTCGAGCCGCTTCGCCGAGGGGGCACGGGTGACGGTGTTCACCGACCACGCCAAGCATCGGGGCACGATCCTGCCGCTGAAGGCGTCCGGGCACACCTACCACACGGAGATCGAAACACAGCCCGTCGACTGGCAACAGCTCGAGGTTCGCGTCGATGAGGCCGCGACCAGCTACGAGGACCTCGTCTCGCTTGGCTTCAACGTCGGAGACTTCATCGCCATCGACCCCAATCCCGAGATCTCGGAGAGCGGATACATCAACTCCCGGCACCTCGACAACAAGGCCGGGGTGGCCACCCTGTTCGCCGCGACCAAAGCCGTGCTCGACTCGAAGATCAGTCTGCCCGTCGATTGCCACCTTCTCTTCACGATCAGCGAGGAGGTCGGCTCCGGGGCCTCCGCCGTTCTTCACCAGGACGTGGCGGAGATGGTCACCATCGACAACGCCACGCCCGCACCCGGTCAGAACTCGCGCGAGCGAGGCGTGACGATTGCCATGAAGGACGAGGTCGGGCCCTTCGATTACCACCTCACCCACAAGCTGCTCGGCATCTGCCGCGAGTATCAGATTCCCCATCAGCGCGACGTGTTCCGCTACTATCGCAGCGACAGCGCTTCGGCGGTCGACGCCGGAAACGACATTCGCACCGCGCTCGCGTGCTTCGGTGTCGACTCCTCCCACGGCTACGAGCGCACGCACATCGATGCCTTGCGCTCCCTGGCCACACTGCTCACCCTGTACGTCCAGAGCGATCCCGTCTTCCTGCGGGACCGCGACACCCTCGGGTCCCTCGAAGGTTTCCCGACCCAGACGGCGGAGATCGAAGAGGAGGAGGACTAGGAGCGTGTAGGGCAGCGGGGACAGATCTATTCTTCGCCCCAGGATATGCGGGCTGATGCGATTCAACCAAAAATAGATCTACCCCTTTTGCCCGTGGAGGCGGGGGAGAGGTCGTTGTCAGGTGAACTCGCGATCGACCTGATCGGCCAGGTCACGTAGCCGCTCGGACACGGTCACCCGATAGGACGCATGGTGCCCGAGTTGACGCAACGGCGCGGGCAGGCGCGCGAGCTCGGCAGCCGCACGCTCGCGCAACGCCGAGAGCGGTGGCGGGGGCGCGATGCGGCGACCGGCCCGCATCACCGGTTGCAGCAGCGGCTCACCCTGCGGCTCGTCGTCCTCGAGCGTGAGGATGTCGTGGCCCATGGATCCGTCCGGCTCGTAGACCCGATACACCTGCTTGCGTCCGGGCCAGGTGGCCTTCTCCGGGGATCGCTTGCGCCGGGGGCGCTCGGCGTACTCCACGAGCTTGTATGCCGAATCCAGGAAGGGCACATCCGCCGAGACGTCCAGATTGGTGCCGATCCCGAAACCGTCGATGGGTGCCCCGCTGCGGAGCAGGTCTTCCATCTTGTACTCATCCAGGCTGCCGCTGGCGAAGATACCGATGTCGTTGCAGCCCCCGGCATCGAGGATGGCGCGCACGCGCCGTGAATTCTCGCTGTGATCGCCGCTGTCGAGGCGCACGGCCTTGACCGTGATGCCCTCGTCGCGCAGGCGGGGCGCAAGCTCCACGACGCGCCGCGCACCCTGCTCGGTGTCGTACGTGTCGATGAGCAAGACCACGTTGTTCGGCTGGCTCTTGGCGAAATTGCGGAATGCCTCCACCTCGGTGTCATGGGCCTCGATGAACGAATGGGCCATGGTGCCGAAGATCGGAATGTCATACAGCTTGCCGGCGAGCACGGTCGCCGTTCCAGTCAACCCCGCCAGATAGCTCGCACGCGCGGCGAACAGCGCCGCCTCCGCGCCGTGGGCGCGCCGCATGCCGAAATCGACGAGCTGCTTGTCCTGGCCGGCGAGCACACAGCGCGCCGCCTTGCTCGCGAACAATACCTGAGCGTGCAATATGTTGATGATACGGCTCTCGATGACCTGCGCCTCCGGCAAGGGCGCCGTGACGCGCAGGATGGGCTCGTTCGGGAAGAACACCGTACCCTCGGGGATCGCATGCACGTCCCCGGTGAAGCGAAAACGCCCGAGCGCTTCCACGAAGTCACGGCTGAACTTGCCCGTCCCCGCGAGCCACTTCAGATCCTCGGGCGTGAAGCGCAGATCCTCGAGGTAGTCGAGCGCGTGCTCGAGCCCGGCCGCAATCAGAAAGTTGCGCTCGGGCGGAAGCTTGCGCACGAAGAACTCGAACACTGCGGTCTGATTCATACCATGATCGTGGTACGCATTGAGCATGGTCAACTCGTACAGATCGGTAAGCAAGGCACTCTTGGCGTCAGCGTCGGTCATCACAAGCGACGGGCCTCCTCCACAGCTGTACGCAAACTCCGCACGCAGATGCCCGCTCCTGCACACACCCCGGACCGGCATCGGACGCGGGAAGCATCGTGGCTTCGGCGGGAGATCGGAAAACCGTTCATGCCGGACGGGCTCGTGTCAATCCCGCTCCTCACGCTCCTCGGCCAGCCACGCTTCGAACTCGCGGATGGATTCTTCGAACAGAGGCCTGTAATTGGACTTGGATGCGTGGGAGGACGGGCTGTTCACTGCGTCCCGATATGACTTCAGGGTGTCCTGCACCCACTTTCGCGCCGCCGTGCGCCCGTCGCGCTCGACGAGAAACCGGATCCGCTCCGCCTCTCGTCCCATAGCACAAACCGGATGACTCGGGGTCTACGCGGAGGTGCCGCTCAGCGGTAAGCCGCTTCCTCGGCACGGTCCGCCGCGATCTGCTTCTCCACCTTGTCACCGATGGCGAGCAGCTGTTCCTTGTTGATGACGTTGTCGCCGCGCTTCTCGTAATGGAACTCGTAGATGCGCGTCAGCACGATGGCATCCACCGGACACGACTCCTCACAGAACCCGCAGTACACGCACTTGAAGAGGTCGATGTCGTAGCGCGTCGCGCGGCGCGTCCCGTCCTCCCGCGGCGCCGACTCTATGGTGATGCAGACGGCCGGGCACACCGCTTCGCACAGCTTGCAGGCGATGCAGCGTTCCTCGCCGTTGGGGTAGCGGCGCAGCGCATGCAACCCCCGGAAGCGGGGCGACTGCGGCGTCTTCTCCTCCGGATAACGGATGGTGAACTTCTCCGAGAACAGACGCCGGCCGGTCGTGGCGAGCCCCTTGAAGAGCTCGAGCAAGAGGTAGCTCTTGAGATAGTACTTGAGGTAGTAGCCTATGCCGCGTGCCTGCTCGGCCATGTAGTGATCTCCTCAGCCTCAGCTACCCGAACTCCGCCCCGGCTGCTCGCCCTCCGCGCCTCCGAGCCTTCGACCGTCCCCTCCCCTCGAAGACGTCGATTGGGGATAAGGCTCGAAAAGCGACAGTTGAGACGCGGATGGCGGGCGATACGAAGCGGCGGACGCTTCCCGGTGCATCTCATGGTACAGCTTCGCGTCGCATCGCGGCAAGGCCGGGCCCGCCCACCGGAGCCTGTGCTCGCCCGCGCACCGCAGTGCGGTAATCTGGCCTCTGGTCCACATCGTCACCGCCGCCCATGTCCCAAGCGGAGCCCTGGTCCCTCGGCGCGAGCGTCATGCTGTTCGTCCTGGCCGCCGTGCTGATCACGGTGTTCGGGGTGCGCATGACGCGCGTCGCGGGCCGCCTGGCCCAGCGCACCGGCTTCGGTGAGGCGGTGATGGGCGCGCTATTCGTCGGCGCCAGCACCTCCCTCGCCGAGATCGTGACCTCCTCGGCCGCGGCCGTGGAGGGGTACCCGGCGCTGGCGGTGAGCAACGCCCTGGGCAGCATCGCCGGCCAGACGGCCTTTCTGGCCGTCGTCGACATGGGATATCGCAAGGCCAATCTCGAGCACGCCGCGGCCTCGGCGGAGAATCTCATGCTCGGGGCCTTCCTGCTCACCTTGCTGGCCGTCCTCGTCCTGGCCGCGGTGATGCCCGCCGTCGAGCTGTGGGCGGTGCATCCGGCGTCGCTCGCGCTGTTCGTCGCATATGTATACGGCATTCGCCTGGTCTCTCAAACGCACAAGATGCCGATGTGGCAACCCCGCCGCACGCGCGACACCGCGGCCAAGGATCGAACGGACGCCATACCGCCCGGAGAGACCCTGGTCGGACTGTGGCTGCGCTTCGCCCTGGCCGCCGCGTTCGTCGCCTTCGCGGGCTGGCTCCTCGCTCACGCCGCCATCGGCATCTCCGCGCGCACGGGGCTCTCCGAAACGGCGGTGGGCGGCCTTTTCACCGGGCTGTCGAGCTCTCTTCCGGAGTTCGTCACGGCCCTCACCGCGGTGCGCATGGGGGCGCTGACCCTCGCCGTCGGCGACGTGCTCGGGGGCAACGCCTTCGACACTCTCATCGTGGCGGTCGCGGATGTTCTCTACCGGGACGGCTCCGTCTATGCCGCAGTCAGCGAGTGGGAGCTGTTTCTCATTTCGCTCACCATGCTGATGACCGGCATTCTGCTGATGGGGTTGCTGCACCGCGAGCGGCACGGGATAGGCAACATCGGTCTCGAGAGCGTGCTGATCCTGGCGCTTTATATCGGCGCGTTCACGGCGCTGCTCACAGGCTCCTGAACGACCTCGTCCTCGGCGCAGAACTCCTCGAGGCAGGAGAAAACCGATGCGTGGGTTCCGTCGACGTTCTCCTTGAGAATCCCGTGCCGCTCGGCGGAGATGGTCAGCAGGCGTTTGTCCTCCGAGCCCAGTTTCCCGAGCACGACATCGGCGCTCCTCGGATCCACCACCGGATCGCGATCGCCCTGCACCAGCCTCACCGGGCATTGCACGTCGGGCAACCCTTTCTGCATGTCGTCGACCAGAAGCCGCAGCTCGTAGAGCGCACGGATGGGCATCTGGCGGTAGTTGATATCGGGGTGCTCCGAATGATTCGGGCGATAGGGCATGACACCCTCCAGGGAGGAGACGCTGCGCACGAAGCGGTTCGCCCCGTGCATGAGCGGCACGAACACCATGTTGCGATTGCGGAAGCGCACCGGCACGTTGATGCCCACGACGCCCGCGAGGCCCCGCGGCCGCTCGGCCGCGAACCGCAGCGAGAGCGCGCCGCCCGTGGAGAAACCCACGAGACAGGTACGCTCGGCGAAGGCCGAGACGATCGCATAGCCACGGCGCACCGAAGCCAGCCAGTCGGTCCAGGTCCGCTGGCGCAGGTCGCAGGGCGAAGTGCCGTGCCCCTTGAGGCGCACGCCGATGACCGGGTAGCCGCGCTCGGCGAGGCGCTCACCGAAGTCGCGCACCTCCGCCGGCGACGCGAGGAAGCCGTGCACGAGCACGACCGCGAGCGGCGCGGCCTCAGTCCGACCGTCTGCCGCGAGCAGAAACGGCTCACCGCTCTCGGTCGCGGTCTCGAGGCGATTGACCTCGGCGTAGCGCGGCTTGGAGTAATACCACCGATCCCACGCGTAGGCGATCCGCTCATCGTCGAAACGCAGCCGAGCCACGGCACGCTCGTCCAGCGACTCCACCGTTCTCAGGGCTTCGTCCACCGCACGCCTCGCCTCGGTGATGGGGCCCACCTCGTTCGCGTAGACCGCGACCAGATTCTCCAGACGGATCTCGTCGAACTCGTGCTCCAGCCGGAGCTTGGGCAGGAACCGATACCGCCCGCCGGCGTGCTCGACGAGCCCCATGCTGGATGCGCTGAAGATGAACTGCTGCAACCCTGCGCACTGTCCGTCCAGAATCCCGCCGTAGGACTCGGGGTTGCGCAGGCTTCGATGCAGATGGACGGTCGATTCCTTCTGCACGTTCTTGACGGCCAGGTACACCATCCTGTGGAAGTCTATCTCGTCGATCTCGACGTGGTTGCGATCGACGAGCCTGCGCATGATGCAGGATGCGATGTGGCTCAGGTTTACGGTGACGCCCTCGTACATGCGGTGCATGTACCGGTCGCGGATGCGCAGGATCCGCCGCCGCATGCCGCGTGCGAACAGCCGTCCCTCCCAGCCGCCCGTCGCCCGGCTCAACGCGAAGAAGCCGTCGAGCGTGTCAATGCGACGCACGACGCGGGTCATCAGCTTGTGCTCCCACCAGCGCCATTCGTCGGAGGGGCGCACGGGCTCGCCCAGGCGGATGTCCATGTCCGTGTCCTTGAGCAGAATGTTGCCCTCGATCAACAGCTCCTCGGAGAGCCGGCGCGTGATGCCGCGATTGATGAGCTCGGCCCCCTTGTGGAGGAGATTGCCGTTCACGCGGATGGGATAGAAGGTAATGCTCGCCGGCACGATCATCGTCGGGCGGCGCGCGGCGGCGAGCAGGGCATCCACGTCGGGCAGCTCGAGTCTTTCCGCCCACTCCTCGAGATGGCGCGTGTGGCCTTCGGCGTGCTCGCGCAGCAACGTGGTCTTGAAGGCTTCCAGCCCGGTGGCCAGCACGGCGGCGCCACTGTGGTGCTTGCGCCGCTCCTCGGCGCTGCGCGAGTAGATGCTGTACTCCCCGTCGGCATCGATGACCCGCCGGTCCTTGACCATGCCGCCCTCGGGGAACATCACCACCTTGCGCCCGCGCAGAATCTCCGCAGCCAGCAACGGCAACAGGCGCGGGTGGTTGTTCGGCACCGCACCCAGATTCACGAGGTAGTTGCTGAAAGCGTCGCCCTCCGCGAAGAACTCGTGGCCGGCGACCGAGCGGCAGAAGGCGCCGGTCTCGTGATAGATGAGATACTGCGGAATGAAGGTCTCGAAACGCGCGAAGTGGTTGAACAGAAAGATTTCGCCTGCGGCGATCAGCCCGTCGCTGTGATGGAGCTTGATGTTGACCTTGAGCATGCGCCTGACGATGGAGAACAGGCGCACCGACCACTCGTAGGTGGACGGGCTCAGCTCAAAGTCGCGCTCCATATCCATGCCGATAGCAACGCGTTGACGCGCTTGATCAAAGTTTAGTCCACGCGGGCAGCCCGGCTTGTGCCGGATGTCGCATTCGGGGACCCGACGGCTCCGACGAGTCACAAAGCGTGCGCTTCGCGTTCCCAATCGGTGCTGGTATCACCCTGTCGGATCATAAGCGAGACTGCGCCGGCGGAACCAACCACAACGGAACCCGATTCCCGCCGGATCGGCAGGGCCGGCAGGAGCGCCGACGAGACACCCCGGTGGGCAAAAAACAAGCAACGTCCGGAAGCCTGGTCGGCCCCGGAGGCACGCCCGGCAACGCCGCTCGCCGCCCCGTCCCCCCCAGGCGCTTCAGTCGCTGCGGGTCGCTCCCCCGCCGCGGCGTAACGCGGCCTCCCCGAAGCGCTCGTTCACCCGATCGATGGTCTCGTCGAGGCGACCCTGGTGCTCGCGTACCGCCTGGTCGAAGAGCCCGCCCTGCACCGGCTGCGCACCGCTCAGCCCGCTCGCCCCCACGCCGAGCAGGCGGACGGGGCGTCCCGGGGCCTCGCCGAGCGTGCGCGCGAGCAGACGCTCGGCCTCGTGCCACAGGTCGCGCGTGCCCTGCGTGGGCTCGGCCCGGGTGCGGGCCCGGGTCACCGTCTTGAAATCGGAGTAGCGCACCTTGATCTGCACCGTGCGCGCGTGCAGGTTGTGCCGGCGCAAACGCCGGCCGACGTCTTCGGTGAGATCGAGCAGCCAGGCGCGCAGCAGCTCGGGCGATGTGACATCGGTGGCGAAGGTCGTCTCGTGGCTGATGGACTTGGCCCGATGGTCGGGCACGACCGCGCGCTCATCGATGCCGCGGGCCAGCGCCCACAGGTGCTCACCCCCGCGCCCGAAGCGCGCCCGGAGCACGGCCGCAGGCAGCCTGCGAAGGTCGCCGATGCTGCGCACGCCCAGCTCCGTCAGGACCGCCTGCGCCACGCGCCCTACGCCCCACAACCGCCCCACCGGCAGCGGGTCGAGAAAGCTCTGCTCGGCGCCGGGCGCGACCACCACCAGCCCGTCGGGCTTCTCCAGATCGCTCGCCAGCTTGGCCAGGAACTTGTTCGGCGCCACGCCCACGGATGCGACAAGGCGCAGCTCGGCGGCGATCTCCGCCTTGATGCGCACCGCGATGTCCCGCCCGCTGCCGAACAAGCGCTCGCTGGCCGTCACGTCGAGGAAGGCCTCATCCAGGGACAGGGGCTCGATGAGGGGCGTGTAGCGCTCGAAGATGCGGCGTATCTGCCCCGAGACGTGCGCGTAGTAGTCCATGCGCGGCCGCACGAAGACGGCGTGCGGGCACAGCCGCCGGGCGGTGGCCGCCGGCATGGCGCTGTGCACGCCGAACGCCCGCGCTTCGTAGCTCGCCGCGGCGACCACCCCGCGCCCCTCGGGCGTGCCGCCCACGACCACGGGCGCGCCGGCGAGCTCGGGCCGATCGCGCTGCTCGACCGAAGCGTAGAACGCATCCATGTCGACGTGCAGGATCATCTCGACTCAGCCAGTCACGTCCCGGCGGACCGCGACGAATCTTCCCTTTGCGGGTCAGGCCTCGCCGGCGCAGGGCGGGAACCTCGCTGCGGAGGCACGGGTCCTATGTTAGCGTTTTCCCGGCCCGTCGACACGGGCCCGGGGACGAGCCCAAAAGAGAGGAGAATCCCGTGCTCATGCGCCGTATACCCCCCCGCCACTTCCTGGCCGCATTGCTCCTGTCCATCGCGTTCACGGCGGCGACCCGGGCCGCCGACCCGCACGCCCCGCCCGCGCCCGACTTCACCCACGCGGACGCGGACGAGTGGATCAATTCCGAGCCGCTGAGCCTCGCGGATCTGCGCGGGCAGGTGGTGATGCTCGATTTCTGGACTTTCGACTGCTGGAACTGCTACCGCTCGTTCCCCTGGCTCAAGGGCCTGGAGGCGCGCCTCGCCGACGCGGATTTCACCGTGATCGGCGTGCACACGCCGGAGTTCGCGCACGAGCGCGTGCGCGCCAACGTCGTCGCCAAGGTCGAGGAGTTCGGGCTGCATCATCCCGTGATGATCGATAACGATTTCTCCTACTGGAAGGCCATGGGAAACCGCTACTGGCCCGCGTTCTACGTCATTGACAAGCGGGGCCATGTGCGGGGACGCTTCATCGGCGAGACGCACGCCGGGGACCGGCGCGCGCGAGCCATCGAGGCCCTGATCGAGGAGCTGCTGGCCGAGCCGTCCTGACCGGGCCGCCACGCGCCACCGACGCACACGGAGGGATACGCATGGATCAGGCCGCCGCCCAGGACTACGTGTCGCGCGTT
Source organism: uncultured Ectothiorhodospiraceae bacterium (assembly GCA_964585725.1). GTDB lineage: Bacteria > Pseudomonadota > Gammaproteobacteria > HK1 > HK1 > CAZPFD01. The sequence goes on from CAZPFD010000009.1 coordinate 28,478, forward strand.
TGGGACGATGCCATACTCCCCGCGCTCACGGACTTCATCCGCATCCCGAACAAGTCCCCGGCTTTCGATCCCGACTGGGACGCCCACGGGCACATGGAGCGCGCGGTCTCGCTCATCGAGGGCTGGCTGCGCGCGCACGCCCTGCCGGGCACGAGTGTCGAAGTGGTGCGCCTGCAGGGGCGCACGCCGCTCATCTTCGTGGACATTCCCGGCGCCGGCCCCGCCTCGGCCGGCGACTGTGTGCTCCTCTACGGACATCTGGACAAGCAGCCGGAGATGAGCGGATGGCGCGAGGATCTGGGGCCGTGGAAGCCGGTCCGCGAGGGCGATCGCCTCTACGGCCGGGGCGGCGCCGACGACGGCTATGCCGCGTTCGCCTCGCTCGCCGCCGTGCGCGCGCTGCGCGAGCGGGATCTGCCGCACGCACGCTGCGTCATCCTCATCGAGGCCTGCGAGGAGAGCGGCAGCTACGATCTGCCCCATTACATCGACGCGCTCGCCGAGCGCATCGGAGAGCCCGGCCTGGTCATCTGTCTCGACTCCGGCTGCGGTAACTACGAGCAGCTCTGGTGCACGACCTCGCTGCGCGGGATGGTGGCCGGCACGCTCCGGGTGGAGACCCTGACCGAGGGCGTGCACTCGGGGGACGCGAGCGGCATCGTGGCGTGCACGGTGCGCGTGCTGCGCCAGATCCTCTCGCGCCTCGAGAACCCGGACACCGGCCGCATCCTGCCCGAGATCTTTCAGGCCGAGATCCCCGCCCAGCGGCGCGAGCAGGCGCAGCGCGCCGCGCGCGTGCTGGGCGACGCCGTCTACACCAAATTCCCCTTCCAGCCCGGAGTGCGGCCGGTCTCCGACGACCCGGTGGAGCTCGTGCTCAACCGCACCTGGCGCGCGGCGCTGTCGGTGGTCGGCGCCGCCGGGCTGCCGCCCATCGCCGACGCCGGCAACGTGACGCGCCCGATGACGGCGCTCAAGCTCTCCCTGCGAACCCCTCCGACCTGTCCCGTGGAGCGTGCCACGCGCGAGCTCAAGGCCCTGCTCGAAGCCGATGCGCCCTACGGCGCCAAGGTGCGCTTCGAGCCCGAGGCGTCGGCCGCGGGCTGGAACGCCCCCGAGCTCGCACCGTGGCTGGCGGAGTCGGCCGAGCGTGCGTCGCGCGCCCACTTCGGTGGCGAGGCGGTATACATGGGCGAAGGCGGCTCCATCCCTTTCATGGGCATGCTGGGCGAGAAGTTTCCCAAAGCCCAGTTCCTGATCACGGGCGTGCTCGGGCCCGGCTCCAACGCCCACGGGCCCAACGAGTTCCTGCACATTCCCATGGCCAAGAAGCTCACCTGCTGCGTCGCCGACATCCTGCACGACCACCACCGCGTCATGACCGGGGCCCGTAGGGCGGGATGAAATCCCGCCGAACATGGGCGTGATAACCGCGGTATGGAACAGAGGGCATTCTATCGCAGCGCCAGCTATGCACGATTGCGCTCGATGGCAGCGGGTTTCCGAACCGGTCCGCGGTTCATCCATCGCCGGATTTCTCCATCGCCCGCGTGCTGGATATACTCTGCTCGCACATCATTACCGCGAAGCGCGCACCAGACCATGGAGCCGCGTCGAAATCACCTCGGACAGCCCATCGGCGAGCCCGTCCCCGACTGGCAACCGGCTCTGCGTCCCCCGCACCGCCCCATGGAGGGGCGCTTCTGCCGCGTCGAGCCGCTCGATCCGCGCCGTCATGGGGCCGAGCTTTTCGCGGCATACCGGGAAGACACCGAGGATCGGATCTGGACCTACCTGCCCTACGGCCCCTTCTCGACGCAGGAATCCTTCGAGGCCTGGATGAAAGAGACGTGCGTCGGCGAGGACCCGTTGTTCCACGTTATCGTCGATCGGCGCGGCGAGCAGGCGCTCGGCGTGGCAAGCTACTTGCGCATCGATCCGGCCTTCGGGGTCATCGAGATCGGTCACCTCAACTACGCACCCCGATTACAGCGCACGCCTGCCGCCACCGAAGCGATGTTCCTGATGATGCGCCGCGTCTTTGCCGAGCTCGGATACCGCCGCTACGAGTGGAAGTGCGATGCACTCAACGCCGGCTCGCGCCGCGCGGCCGAGCGCCTGGGCTTTCGCTTCGAAGGCGTGTTCCGCCAGGCGACCCTCTACAAGGGTCGCAACCGGGACACTGCGTGGTACGCCATCATCGACAAGGACTGGCCGGCCCTGGAGCAGGCCTACTCTGCCTGGCTCGATGCTGGAAACTTCGATCCCTCAGGACGGCAGCGCACCAGCTTGCGCGCCATCATCGGGGAGCATTCCACCGCACCTCCGAACGCATAATCGGCAATCGAACCAATCGAATCCCCTGAAGGCCCACTGACAGCCTCCACCTGCGAACCCCCGGCTAGCCCGCGTCCGACCCTAAGCAGTCCTGGGCAGGCCCGCGTTTGAACGACCGCTATGCCGCAGACAGCGGTCTCAAGGTCTACTGCTGTTCGTCAATAGAGCGATGCCAAGCCACCGAGTGGCCGAGTATCAGCGAAACCAGTAAAACCCCATTCTCGGAGTCGGCGTCCATTGGCCGGCAAACGCCACTCAAGAGGGGTACGCTGGGTGAGCATTCTTTTTTTCGCCTTGGGCCTCGGCCTACTGGTCCTGGGGGCCGAACTGCTGGTGCGTGGCGCCTCGCGGCTTGCCCTGTTGGTCGGCATCTCGCCCCTGGTCGTCGGGCTCACGGTGGTCGCGTTCGGAACCAGCTCGCCCGAACTCGCGGTCTCTGTCCAGTCTGCCCTCGCCGGTCAGGCCGACATCGCGATAGGCAACGTGGTCGGCAGCAACATCCTCAACGTACTGTTCATCCTGGGGATCTCAGCGCTCATCGTCCCCTTGCTGGTGAGTCAGCAGCTGGTCCGCCAGGAGGTACCGGCGATGATCGGCGTGTCGCTGCTGCTCTGGTGGCTCGCGTCCGACGGCAGGGTCGGCCACTGGGAGGCGACGTCGCTGCTCGGGCTACTCGCCCTCTACACGGTGTTCCTCATCCTGCAGAGCCGTCGGGAGCAGGCCGCGGTCCGCGCCGAGTATGCGGAGGCCGTCGCGCGACCGGTCAGGTATGCATGGGATCGTCACTGGGCCGTGCACATCCTGCTGGTCGTTGGCGGGCTCTCCCTACTGGTGCTGGGTGCTCATTGGCTGGTCGAGGGCGCAATTGCCTTCGCCAAGTACCTAGGCGTCAGCGAGCTCGTCATTGGCCTCACCATCGTAGCGGCGGGAACCTCCCTGCCCGAGGTCGCGACTTCGATCCTGGCGGCGATCCGCGGCGAACGGGACATCGCTGTGGGCAACGTGGTCGGCAGCAACATCTTCAACATCTTCGGGGTGCTCGGTGCGTCAGGGCTTGTGGCACCAGCGGGGCTCACAGTGGCGCCCGCGGTGCTGAGCTTCGACCTGCTGGTCATGCTGGCGGTGGCGGTCGTGTGTCTGCCGGTGTTCTTTACCGGCCGGCAAATCAGCCGCTGGGAGGGCGGCATGTTTCTCGCCTACTACGGCGCCTACACGGCGTACCTCATCCTTTACGCCCAGCAACACGACGCACTCGCACCCTTTAGCATCGCGATGCTCGGTTTCGTAGTACCGCTCACCTTGGTGACGCTCGGGGTGATGACGCTGCGTGAGTGGCGCAGCAGCCGCGGTGGTTGAGCGGAAGGCCGCTCCGCCACAACTGGTGCCTCCCGAGCCAGGGGTACACCTCTGGAGGATAGCCGCCCCGCAACCTCGGTGGCGAGATGCCTTGCGTGAGCCGGCTCCGCGTCAAGTTTGCGGCACAGATTGGGCATGTAGGCGAGAGGCAGGGAACAACGGAAGCGAGGTCCGCTGTCGATGCCGTAGCCGACGATCGATCTTGGG
>CAZPFD010000010.1:0-31014 GCA_964585725.1 uncultured Ectothiorhodospiraceae bacterium
CCGCGGGCGCTCGGGTCGCCAGGGCGATCCGGGCTCGAGCCGCTTCTATCTCTCCCTCGAGGACGACCTCATGCGCATCTTCGCCTCCGAGCGCGTCTCGGGGATCATGCAGAAGCTCGGGATGCGCGAAGGCGAGGCCATCGAGCATCCCTGGGTCACCAAGGCGATCGAGAACGCGCAGCGCAAGGTCGAAGGGCGCAACTTCGACATCCGCAAGCAGCTGCTGGAGTTCGACGATGTGGCCAACGATCAGCGCAAGGAGATCTACGCGCTGCGCAACGAGCTCATGGCCACCGACGACGTCTCCGACCGGATACAGGCCATCCGCAAGGACGTAGTGCAGGAGGTCATCGACGAGTACATCCCGCCGCAGAGTCTGGAGGAGCAGTGGGATGTGCCGGGGCTCGAGCGTGCACTCCAGCACGAGTTCGGGCTCAAGCTGGATATCTCGGGCTGGCTCGAGGCGGATGAGGAGCTGCACGAGGAGCCCTTGCGCGAGCGCATTCAGGAGGAGGCGGAAAAGGCCTACGCGGAGAAGGAGAGGCGCGCCGGCTCCGAGCTGATGCGCGTGTTCGAGAAGGCGCTCATGCTCCAGGTGCTCGACTCCGCGTGGAAGGAGCACCTGGCGGCCATGGACTACCTGCGACAGGGAATCCATTTGCGCGGATACGCGCAGAAGAACCCGAAGCAGGAGTACAAGCGCGAGGCCTTCGAGATGTTCAACGCGCTCATCGATCGCTTCCGGCGCGAGGTCATCGAGAAGCTCTCGAAGGTCCAGATCCGCGAGCAAGAGGATGTGGAGGCCGTGGAGGAGCAGCGGCGCAGGCGTGCGCCCGTGCACTTCGTGCATGCGTCGGCCGAAGGCGCGGCCATGACGCAGGCCGAGGAGGAAGGCGAGCCTGCTCTCGCCGCCGCGGCCGGCGGTGGCGGCGGCGCACCGGCGGCCGCCGGAGGCAGGCGCGCCGTGGCCGGCGCGGCGGGGGACGGAGGCGGCGGTCCGCCGCCCAAGCCGCAGAACACGCCGTTCGTGCGCAAGGGACGCAAGGTCGGGCGCAACGAGCCCTGCCCGTGCGGCTCGGGCAAGAAATACAAGCAGTGCCACGGTCGCCTGAGTTGAGGGGCGAGGCACGCTCGACGGCCGATTCGAACCACGAAGGTCACGAAGATCACGAAGTCAAGAGTGACTCGTGGCTGCAGGTCAATCCGACCAGTGTTCGCTCTCGGGCACACCTGATTCCCATGTTCCCATCTCTCGATGTTCAGCGAGCAGGCTTACTCGGGGCGCTCTGGCAGGGCGGCTTGGTGTCCTTCGTGGTGAAAATCCTGTGGCTGTCGGACTGAAAGAGCCGTCGCGGCTGTATCGCGTCGACGGCATCCGCGTGGGCACGGCCCGCGGCGGCATCCGCTATCGCGACCGGGAGGATGTGGCCGTGTTCGAGATCGCGCAGGGATCGCATTGCGCCGCCGTGTTCACCCGCAACGCTTTCCTCGCCGCGCCCGTCACCGTGGCGCGCGAGCACCTTGCCGCGGCCGCGCCGCGATACCTGCTGATCAACACCGGCAATGCGAACGCCGGAACCGGAGCACGAGGCGTCCGCGACGCCCGGGCCTGCTGCCAGAGCCTCGCCGGCCAGACGGGCGTCGCCGCGACCGAGGTGCTTCCCTTCTCCACCGGCGTCATCGGGGAGCCGCTCCCCCTCGAGCCCTTCGGTCCGGCCATCGAGGCGGCCATCGCGGCGCTCGACCCGGAGGGCTGGACGCGGGCGGCGCGCGCCATCATGACCACCGACACGGTCCCCAAGGGCGCATCGCGACGCGCCTCCTGGGGAGGCGAGGCCTGCACGATCACGGGGATCGCCAAGGGCAGCGGGATGATCCGGCCCGATATGGCGACCATGCTCGCCTTCATCGGGACCGACGCGCGCGTGGCGCCGGATCTGCTCCAGAGCGCGCTGGAGCACGCGGTGGCGCGCTCCTTCAACCGCATCACGGTGGACGGCGACACGTCCACCAACGACGCCTGCGTGCTCATGGCCACGGGTCGAAGCGCGGCGCCGCCGCTGAAGCGCGAGACGAGCGAAGGTTATCGCGCCTTTCTGAAGGCCCTCGATGACCTGTGCGCCGAGCTCGCGCAGATGCTGGTGCGCGACGCGGAGGGGGCCACCCGCTTCGTCACGGTGCGCGTGACCGGCGGAGCGCACGAGGGTGAGTGCCTCGACGTCGCCTACGCCATCGCGCACTCGCCCCTGGTCAAGACCGCTTTCTTTGCGGGCGACCCCAACTGGGGACGCATCCTGGCGGCGGTGGGTCGCGCAGGGCTGCGCGACCTGGCCATCGACAAGATCCGGATATGGCTCGACGACGTGTGCGTCGTGGACGCCGGAGAGCGCGCCCCGAGCTACACCGAGGCACAGGGCGTGCGCGTCATGAGCCAGGAGGCGTTCACCGTGCACGTCGAGCTCGGCCGCGGCGAGGCGGAGGCGACGGTCTGGACCAGCGACCTGTCCTACGACTATGTGAAGATCAATGCCGAGTACCGAACCTGAGAAAATGTCATGGGTCCTTCGTCTTTTGTCCTATCTTGCGTAATTCGTGATTCGTAACTCGTGAACTGTTTTCGTCATCGCTAAAGGGCCCCCGTACGAGCGGCCTTGGCCGCGAACAGGCGCTCGTCTGGTTCGCGAGCAAGCTCGCTCCTACAGCGGCATTCCGAGCATCACCGCCACCTGACCAATGACGAAGGACGAAGGACAAAAGACGAATGACAAGGAACGAGTGCACGTCGTGGCCGCCGCACTGTTCAACGACAGGGGCGAGGTGCTCGTCGCGCGGCGCCATGACGGCGCCCATCAGGGCGGGTTGTGGGAGTTCCCGGGCGGCAAGATCGGGCCGGGCGAGCCCGCGGCCCGGGCGCTGGAGCGCGAGCTGCGCGAGGAGCTGGGAATAACGGTGCGGGCCGCGCGTCCTCTGATCTGCACCGCTCACGACTACGCGGATCGCTCGGTGCTGCTCGACGTCTGGCGCGTCGTCGCGTGGACGGGTGAGCCCCGCGGCCTGGAGGGCCAGGCGATCGCCTGGGTCGCACCGGATGATCTGACTGAGCGCGCGTTCCCCGCCGCCGACGTGCCCGTCATCGCCGCCGTGCGCCTGCCGTCGCTCTACCTGGTGACCCCCGAGCCGCAGGGCGACGCCCGGCGGTTCCTGGCGCAGCTCGAGGCCTGCCTCGAGGACGGCATCCGGCTGGTGCAGTTGCGCGCCAAGGGCTTGGACCGCGCGACCTACCTGACGCTGGCCGAGCGGGCGCTCGCGCTGTGCCGCGATCACGGCGCGCGGCTTCTGCTGAACGCGGATCCCCGGTGGGCCGCCGAGGTGGGTGCCGACGGCGTGCATCTGAGCAGCGCGCGGCTGCGGGCGCTGGCGCGCCGGCCCCTGGAGGCGCCTTCGTGGGTGGGGGCCTCGTGCCACGATTCACGGGAGCTCGAGCACGCCGCCCGCGTCGGGGTCGACTTCGCCGTGCTCTCTCCGGTCAAGGCCACCGCCAGCCACCCGGGCGCGGCGCCCCTGGGCTGGGCGCGTTTCGCCGCCCTGGCGCGCATGGCCGGCCTGCCCGTGTACGCGCTCGGCGGCCTCGGACCCGAGGACCTCGAAACAGCGTGGCGATACGGCGGCCAGGGCGTTGCCGCCATTCGCGGTCTGTGGAAGAGTGACCGGCGCTGAAGGCGCCGGCTCGAAGGTCAGCGGGCGTCCCGGCCGGCCCGGCTGCCGGATGCAACATCTCGGATGCGGGCCGTTGCCGGCGTCGCGGCGGGATCGCGTGGGAAAGGCGAGCCTAACGTTCGAGGTACGGCAGCTTCTCCTGTACGTCCTCCCACTCGGCGGCGTCCTCCGGCGCGTCCTTCTTCTCGGTAATCACCGGCCACGCCTTGGCCAGCTCCGCGTTGAGCTCGAGAAAGTGCTTCTGGTTCTCGGGGACATCGTCCTCGGAGAGGATCGCATCGACCGGGCACTCGGGCTCGCACAGGGTGCAGTCGATGCACTCGTCGGGGTCGATGACGAGCATGTTGGGCCCCTCGTGGAAGCAGTCCACCGGGCAGACCTCCACGCAGTCCGTATATTTGCACTTGATGCAGCTTTCGACGACGACGAAGGTCATGCTGACACGGTCCGTGTTCAGGAGTTTGTGAATGAGTTTATCTTAAACCGTCTCCGTCGTTGCTGACGAGTCTTGTCCGCCGCGGGGCTCACTCGGGCGAGGGCGCGGTGACGCCCGCGCTCACGGACGCCGGCACCGGGTAGTCGGGATAGTGTTCGCGAAAGCGCGCCAGACTCTCGCGCGCGGCATCGAGCTCTCCCGCCGCGAGGAGCTGCTCGATCTCTGTCAGCCACACGTGCGGTGGACGCGGCGCCCCGGCCGGCTCGGCCAGAGAGGGTTCCTGCCCGATGTCCATGCCGGATGCCGGCGCCTCGGAAGGCTCGGAGGGACCGGCCTCGCGCTGGCGTGCGCCGGTGCTCCGCGGAGCGGTGTCCTCGTGCCGGCGCAGGCTCTCGCGACTCGGCACCGGTGTGGTGACCTCGGCCTCCGGCGCGGGCGCGCGCTTCGGGGCCGCCTGCTCCAGGCGTCCCGCCGCGGGCTCGCGCGTGGCTGCTCCTTCGCCCTCAGCCGGCGCCGCGTCCCCGGCGGGGGCGGGCGCCTCATCGAGCAGCGGGGCTCGGGCACGCTCGCCCTCCGGCTGGACGACGAGCACCAGACTCACGGAGAGCACGATCACGGCCGCCAGCGACACGGGAAGGGTCCAGGCGCTGCTCAGCGGACGCAGCCGGGGACGCCGCGCGCGCCGCGCCTCCTGAGCGGCGGCGGTGAGAATGCGCCGATCGAGCGCCGCCGGGGGCTCCTCGCGCGCACCGGCGCGATAGACCCGGGAGAGCGCCTCGTCCTCCGGCCCGGAATCCTCCATCCTCCGATCTTCGTCACTGGGCGTCATCGGTCCACCCCAGTCCTTGTCGCAGCTTGGCCACGGCGTATCGCAGGCGGCTCTTCGCGGTCTCCTTGCCCACCCCGGTCACCTCGGCGATTTGCTCCACGCTCAGACCGCCCTCCTCGTGCAGGAGGAACGCCTCGCGCTGCTCGTGCGGAAGGGCGCGGACCAGCTCCTGGAGCCGCTCCACCTCGCGCAGCGAATGCACCTTCCGCTCGGGCGTCTGGGTCGCGCCGGCCGAGAGCTCGGCGACGGGAGTGGGATCGGGGTCCGGGACGCGCGCTCGGTGGTGATCGACCATGCGGTTATGCGCGACCCGATAGAGATAGGTCGTGAATTTCGCCTGCACCCGGTAGCGCTTGCGCGCGCGAACGATCCTCATCCACACGTCCTGAAACAGCTCCTCGGCCACTGACCGATCGTGGCAGTGCCGCACCAGGTACCTGAGCAGCCCGCCCTTGTGGCGATGGTACAGGCGCTCGAACGCCCGTACGTCACCGTCGCGGTAGCGCTCCATGAGGCTTTCATCGGAGTCGTCGTGAGGCGCGCGCATGTCACGCGCGCCTCGTCTCTACGGGCATCTCCGCGCCCTCGGCTCACGCGCGGGCGAGGGATGCGGGCCAGGCCGTCGCAGGGGTCCCGGGCGGTGCATGCGCTTGAGCCTAGCCCGATACCGGGGAAAAGCAACCGGCGGGCGCGGGGGCCGATGCACTCGATTGGATCACGCATACCCTGTCAAACGGCCCGTGCCCGGGTGCAGGGTTAGGCCGCTGGGCCTCCCGTTTCTGCCCGCTGCGGCCTGTGCTAGGCTCCGCAAGGGTGCCGACAGGGGAGGGAGGATCAGTGACCTGGATCGTCGGCCGCCGCACCTTGCGCAGTCTGCTCGAGCATCGCGCGCGCGCCACGCCGCGGCGCACATTCGTCATCTTCGACGACCTCGAGGGCGGGGTAACCACACTCACCTATGCGCAGTTCGACGCGCGTGTGAACCGCACCGCGAATCTCCTGCGGCGCCTCGGCGTCGGACGCGGCGATCGCGTCAATTTGCACCTCGCCAACTGCCTCGAGTTTCTCTACCTGTGGTTCGGCGCGGCCAAGATCGGCGCGGTCATCATGCCCACCAACGTGGCCTCCCCGCCGGACGAGCTCGAGTATCTGGTGGATCATTCGCGCAGCCGGCTGGTCTTCACGCAGTCGCCTTACCGCGCCGTTGCCGAGGAGGTCCGCCGCCGCTGTGCCCGCGTCGACGCGGTGGTGGTGTGCGACCGGGAAGCTTTCGCCGAAAGCGACTCCGGGTTGCGCCTGCACGCGATGCTCGAGGGGGAGTCGGCGCGCGCGCCCGCACACTCCCCCGATCCGCTGGACGAGGCCGGCATTCTGTACACCTCCGGCACGACGGCTCGGCCGAAGGGCGTGCGCGTGACCCATGCCAACTACATCTACGCCGGGGAGACGGTGGCCAAAGCGGTCCGCCTCGGGCCGAGCGACCGGCACTACGTGGTGCTGCCGCTCTTTCACGGCAATGCCCAGTACTACTCGACCATGAGTGCGCTCGTCAGCGGCGCGAGCATGGCGCTGATGGCGCGCTTCAGCGCGAGCCGCTACTTCGAGCGCTGCATCGCCCACCGCTGCACCGTCGCGAGCCTCTTCGCCGCCCCCATCCGCATGCTGCTCGCACAGGAGCGCAATCCGGAACACCGGCGCAACCGTCTGCGCAGCGTGCTCTTCGCACAGAACGTCACCGAGACCCAGCTCGAGGAGTGGCACGAGCGCTTCGGTGCGCCGCTGCTCCAGCTCTGGGGCATGACCGAGACCATGGGCCCGCCGCTCATGAACCCCATCGATTTCGAGCGGCGCAATATGTCCATGGGCCTGCCGGTGATGGGATACGAGGTGCGTCTGGTGGACGCGGAGGGCGAGCCCGTCGCCGCCGGGCAGATAGGCGAGATCGCCGTGCGCGGCGAGCCGGGCTGGAGCCTGATGGCGGGCTATCTCGACAATCCCGAGGCTACGGCGCAGACGATCCGCGGCGAATGGTTGATGAGCGGCGACAACGCCCGCCAGGATGCGGAGGGGTATTTCCACTTCGTGGACCGCGCCAAGGACATGATCAAACGTGCGGGCGAGAACGTCGCGGCGAGCGAGGTGGAGGCCGTGATTCGTGAGCACCCTGCAGTGTTCGACACCGCCGTCGTGGGGGTGCCCGATGCGATGCGCGACGAAGCCATCCTCGCCTACGTGGTGTTGCACGAGGGGGAGTCCGTGAGCACCGAGGCCATCATCGAATGGTGCCGTGCGCGCCTCGCATCCTTCCGGGTGCCGGGCCGCGTCGTGTTCCGCCCGGATCTGCCCCGCACCTCGGTCGGCAAGATCCAGAAGCACATCCTGCGCGCCGAAGCGCTGAGCGGCGGGCACGCACAGCGGGAGACCACGTGAACGCCGACGATCTCCAGTGGGCGCGGGCTGCATATCCGCACGTGCTCGCCATTCCCACGCGCTGGATGGACAACGACATCTACGGCCACGTGAACAACGTCGTCTACTACGCCTGGTTCGACACGATCATCAATCGCTATCTCATCGAAGAAGGCGGGCTCGATATCGTGAACGATCCCGTTATCGGGCTCTGCGTGGAGAGTCTGTGTCGTTACCGGCGCTCGTTCCGATTCCCCGAGGTGGTGGAGGCGGGTCTGCGCGTGGGCAAGCTGGGCCGCTCCAGCGTGCGCTACGAGATCGGGATCTTCGCCGAAGGCGCGGACGAGGCCTCCGCCGCCGGCTATTTCGTCCACGTATTCGTCGACCGCACCTCCCAGACCTCGCAGCCCATCCCGGACGCCATCCGCGCCGCCCTCGAGCGCCTGCAGCCTCGCTAATGGTGGCTGGCAGCCCGCGCTAAAGCTCCGGACTTCCCGCGACGCTATACGTGGCATGTGCACGTGCATGGGGATGAATGCCATGAAGACGGTCATTCGCGTTCTTTCGATTGTGCCGATCCTCCTCGCCTTCGGGTGCAGCAGCGGCGAAGACGATCACGCGTGGCAGGACCAGGTCGACGCCCTGGAGAAAGCCAAGCAGGTCGAGAAGAAGGTACATGACACCTTCGACCAACAGCGCCAAGTCCTCGAAGAGCAGACCCGATAAATCGGGACACCCAAGATCTCGGCGCCAAATCGCCAAATCCAAATCAGGACACCCAAGATTTCGAGATCAGGACACCCGAAGATCAGCTAGATCAGAACCTCGAAAATTCCTGAGCAAAGCGCCCTGTGCAACGCTTGTTGACGCGGGCCAGCGGAAGCGCAAGCTGCCCTAACTAGGACAAAAGACAGCGTTTCGTTGCTCGGTCGGGGGCGGCACCGAGCCACGGTGAGGGATGTTCAAGGTTTTCGGACGAAGCGCGCCTACGCCGCGAGGGCGTAGCGGTAGAGTCGTTTCGCGGCCGAGCGCCCGCGAAACCACGATCGGCCCCGATTACATGCCAGCGCCACCAAAGCGTCCGGTGCCCCGATAACGAGCTCGAAGCGCTCTTGCAGCGCACTCACAGTGGGTAGCCACTCGGTTGCGTCGATGCCGAGGGTAGTGAGAATGGGTGTGATGTGTGCGCCGAGATGTCCGCGCTTGTCGTCCCGGATGATCCGGCCCGTTTCGTCCACGAGGGCCAAGTAGCTCTGGAGGTTGAAGGGCAAGGTGAAGAACTCGGATACGTCAGGGCGTTCACCTCTGAAAGGAAGGACGGGCACCGTTGGTTGAATCGTGTGGCGACTCCGGCCGCGAGCGATCTCGAAGAGCCGCGCCTGCACCGACGTGAACGCCGAATCCTCAAGCCCCGCTGCGGTACCCGCCCGCACAGGGTTGAGGTCGACATAGGCCATCGCGGTGAGCAGAGCCCCCTCGTCGAGCAAGGCCTGGCACTTGAAACGTCCCTCCCAGAACCGCCCCGTGCAGTCGTCTTCACGGTTTGCGCGGCGTGCGATGGGCTCGTTGAGACAGCGCATGAACCAGCTGAGATCCTGCAATCGGTTGCGCCAAAGCGCCAAGATCTCGTGCACCGTGACCAGCTCCGGGTCCGTAAGTGCCTCCGAGTGACGATGTCGTTCGATGAGCGTCGGCGCGGCGAAGAGTCGGCACCAGCGCTCGAGCACTTCGTTATCGGACCACCGCGCGGCGCGTTTGTCGTCGATACGCACGACGAGGTGATAGTGATTGCCCATGATTGCATAGGCGCAGAGGTCGATAGCGAAGACTTTCGTGAGGAGCCCCAGGCGCTCCACGATCCATTGACGGCGGTGTTCGAAGGAACGTCCGCTCAGCTGATCCTCGCCGCATAAGAATGCGCGGCGCACACAGCGGGAGACGCAGTGGTAATAAGGAGTGTCCTCGACGGACACCAGCTCGTGGCGGGGTCGGGTCATCCTTGACCTCCACGGATCCGGCAGATCCGTCTGCCTTCTGCTCCCAATTATCTAGGCTTCGGCCCAGAAGTCAATTGCTGGGTGTCCCGTATCATAACTAGGGTGGCTGCGAGCCAAACGTCGGTGGGTTCGCGTGGTGGTGGACCGAGAGCCAATACAGAGCGCGAAGAAGGTTCGGCGCCGCCTGCGTGCAAGCGGGTTCCATGCCGGTGGGGCTTTGCCGCCGCTGATCTGGTTCGGTGACGATCCAGAGATGGCGCGCGAGCTGGGTGAGCTCGTGCGCGAGGGCCGGAAGACGGCCACCGCTGGTCTGCTTTGGAAATGGCGCCACGACGGGCGGCAGACGGCCAAGCCGGGCGATCGACAGGTGATCATCGATTGGGGGGGTAATCCGCTGGCGGTGATCGAGATGACCGAGGTGCGCATCGTTCCCTTCGAGGAAGTGGACGAGGGCTTCGCCCGCGATGAGGGTGAGGGCGACGGCTCCCTCGACTACTGGCGCCGGGTGCACTGGGATTTTTTCGCCCGCGAGTGCGGGCGAATCGGCCGCGAACCGATCCCGACCATGCCGATCGTCTGCATGCGCTTTCGCGTGCTGCACGCCGTCCCTGAGTGATGTCCGGGGAGGAGAACAGGAATGACGCATCGTGCGCTGGTGGCCTTGTTGCCGGTCGTCTTTCAACTCGCCGCCTGCGAGGTGTTGGCGCCCCAGCCGGTATCCCGTCTGGATGAGGGTGCGCAAGGCGCCATCGCCTTCAAGAGTCACTTCATCCCGGCACCGCCGCTCGACGGGCTCACCGACGGCCCGCGCGGGGATGCGAAGAGCATCATCCGCGGCGAGCTCGCGTTCCCCGAGCGCTCCGGTCCCGGCGCTCGGCCCCATCCGGCGATCGTTCATATGCACGGCTCCGGCGGACCCCAACCGTATCACGAGGATGTTTGGCTGAAGCGCTTGAGGACAATGGGATTCGCTACGTTTCGAATAGACAGCTTCGGTCCGCGCGGTGTCTCGGACACCACGGGCGCTCAGCACAAGGTCTCCACCGCGACCATGGTGGCCGATGCCTTCAATGCCCTGAACCTGTTGCGGACCCATCCGCGCATCGATGCGTCTCGCATCGGTATCATGGGTGAATCAAAGGGGGGGTCGGCCGCTCTTCTCGGCGCCAAGGCGGTGTGGCGCCGTGAGTGGGTCTCCGCCGAGCCGGGGTTTGCCTTTCACATCGCACTCTATCCTTTCTGTGTGCAGTACGAGGCCCTGGACATGGACGCGCCGATTCTGGTGCTCGCCGGTGAGCGCGACGAGTTCACGGGCGCGGCAAACTGCGAGCGGCTCGTGGCTGCCATGAGCCAAGCAGGGATCGACGCGACCATCCGCGTCTACGAAAATGCCTTCCACGGCTTCGACTGGCCGAGGGGACGCGAGATGGTCGAAGAGGCTCGACGATGGGGTGCCTGTCGCTGGCGCCTGTCCGACGACGGGTCAGGAGTCGACCTCGACAGCGGCCGCAGGCTGGATTCGGTGGAGCAGTGGCGCGTGGCCATCGAGTCTTGCGCCCAGTCGGGCGGGGCGATCGTGGCGGGGAACGCGGTTGTCCGTGAGCGGGCGGTGCGCGACGTGGAGCGTTTTTTGCGCCGCTTCGTGCAGGCGGGGTCCCAGGTGCGGCTCAGCTACTGAGGGAGAACAGAGGGCGTGCTCGAGATCCGTGCAGCGACCGACGGCGACTTCGGCGGGATCTGGGCGATCTTTCGCGAGGTCGTGCGGGCGGGGGACACATATCCCTTCTCCCCGGAGACCACGCGGGACGAGGCCTACGACATCTGGCTCGCGGCGCCGGCGGCGACGTACGTGGCGGTGAGCGATGCCGGCGTGGTCGGCACCTATTACATCAAGCCGAATCAGCCGTGCCTCGGCGCGCACGTGTGCAACGCCGGGTACATGGTGGCGCCCGGCGCGCGCGGCCAGGGCGTGGGCCGCGCCATGTGCGAGCATTCCCTCGCGGAGGCACGGCGGCTCGGGTTCACCGCCATGCAGTACAACTTCGTAGTGGCCACCAATGAGAGCGCCGTGCGTCTCTGGCAAGACATGGGCTTCCGGATCATCGGCACGATTCCGAACGCGTTCAAGCATGCCACCCGCGGCCTCGTGCCGGCGCACATCATGTACCGCTCTCTGGAAGAATGACGGGTGGGGCGCGAGCCGGGACGAGCCTGGCCGACGCTCAGCCGCTGGCGGCCCGTGAAGGCGGCGCGCCGTGCTCCCGGGCGCCGCCGCGCAGGAAACGCGCAGCGTCGGTCGCGGGGCAGGGCGGTCCCAGGTAGTACCCCTGTACATCGTCGCAGTTGCGTTCCCGGAGCAGCGCAAGCTGCTCGCCGGTCTCGACCCCCTCTGCGATGACTCTGAGCTTGAGGTTGTGCGCCATGGCGATCAGGGCGCTCACGATCTCGAGATCGCCGCTGTCCATGGTGATGTCGCGGACGAAAGACGAGTCGATCTTGAGGGTATGCAGGGGAAAGCGCTTGAGAAGCGCGAGCGACGAATATCCGACTCCGAAATCATCGACGGCGAGGCCCACGCCCATGGCGCTCAGCGCACGAAGAGTCTCGAGCGTGGCTTCGGTGTTCTCCATGATGGCGCTTTCCGTGATCTCGAGCACCAGCGCGCTCGGCTCCAGGCCGGTGTCGGCAAGGGCGCTGCGCACCACGGCGCACAAGTCCTGTTGCCGGAACTGGCGCGCGGAGATGTTGACCGACACCGTAACCGGAGCCAACCCGCGGTCGCGCCAGCGCCTGTTCTGGGCACAGGCTTCGCGAAGCACCCATTCGCCGATGGCGGTGATGAGTCCGACGTCCTCGGCGATGGGGATGAAACGCGCGGGTGCGATCTGGCCCAGAGCCCGACTGTGCCAACGCAAGAGCGCCTCCATGCCGACCGCACGGCGATCGGCAATGTTCATCTGCGGCTGATAGTGCAGGGTGAACTCGCCCGCATCCAGCGCACCTCGGAGGTGCTGGTGGATGAGCAGCCGATCGGCGGCTTTGGCGTTCAGCTCCGGTGTGTAGAACTGGTAATTGTTGCGCCCAAGCGCCTTGGCGTGGTAGCAGGCGGAGTCGGCATTACACATGAGCATGGGTATGTCCGTGCCGTCGCGCGGGTATACGGCGATACCCAGGCTGGCGCTCGCGAAGACCTCCGAGTCCTGTACTTCGAACGCGCCGCTCAACGCTCGAAGGGTGCGCTCCGCGTAGTGCCGCAGCTCCTCCGTCCCGGCGACGTCTTCCAGGATGAACGCGAACTCGTCGCCGCCCAGACGCGCCACCGTGTGGCGTGCATCGAGGCATGTGGCGAGGGTTTTGGCGACACGTTGCAAGAGCTCGTCCCCGCCGCCGTGACCGAGAGTGTCGTTGATCAGTTTGAAGCGGTCGAGATCCAGGAACATGACCGCGGCCTGCGTGCCGTGGCGCTCGGCCTTGGCGATCGCGCTCTCCAAGCGGTTCTGGTAGTACGTTCGGTTGGGCAGTCCGGTGAGCGGGTCGTGCGTGGCCAGATGCTCGAGCCGCTGCTGCGCGCGCTTCAGATCGGTGATGTCGGTATGGATGCCGATCGAGCCTCCCTCGCGCGTACGGTACTCGCTCACCCTGATGAAGCGGCCGTCGGTCAGGCGCAGGGCGAAAGGACCCCGGGGCGAACGATGGCGGTCCATTCTCTCCTCGAACAGGTTCTCGCTGTGCTCATCGACTCCGCTGATGACGCCCGTATCGACCATGTGTCGTGCGATGTCGTTGAAGTGTGCGCCCGGTTCAAGCGTGTTGGAACTTTCCGGGTAGATCTCACGAAAGCGCTGGTTGCACAGGATCAGCCGGTCGTCCGCGTCGTAGAGTGCGAAGCCTTCGCTGATGACGCCCAGCGAGTCGGCGAGTCGCTTGCGTTCGAGCCCCAGACGCGCCTGCACTTCGCGCTGGCGCACGAAGAGCACGATGACGCCGATGGCGAATGCGCCGAAGACTGCAAGGTATGCCACGAGGCTGTCGCGAAAGCGCTCGATGTGGACGGTCTCGGCCGCGATCAGGTCGATGGCTACGCCGTTGGCCTGATCGAAGAGTGCGCGTACCCGCCG
Organism: uncultured Ectothiorhodospiraceae bacterium; assembly: GCA_964585725.1. Taxonomy (GTDB): domain Bacteria; phylum Pseudomonadota; class Gammaproteobacteria; order HK1; family HK1; genus CAZPFD01. Next base: position 13,507 of record CAZPFD010000010.1, read on the forward strand.
GTGGGCCTCCCGGGCGCGGATCGCAACGAGCTCGAGCACCACTGCCGACGTGGGGTCGTGGCGCCGCAGCCCGTCGGTCAACCACCGCTCCATATCCTGGAGCGCGGGATTGAGCACCGCATGCGTCGCGGAGGCGCCGACGAGGTTGTCGAAGTTGTAGGTCAGACGGATCTGCTGGAGACGCTGCTGCGTCGCGTGCAGCTTCTCCAGCACGGAGCCGTCTCGCGCTCTGGCCGGGTCGAGCTGGGCGGTCTCCACCGCGCGCAGCAGGTTCGACAGATCGTGCACGATATACGAGATGTCCTGCTGCTGCTCGAGGACCTGCGCGGGCAGCGATTCGCGCAAGTCCGTCATGCTCCGATGCACGAACAACGTGATGGCCAGTGAGGCGCCGATGACCATCAGCACCACGAAGGCTTCGAGACCCAGCAGGCGGACCGCCGGCTCGCGGCGGGAGCGGGTGGTGCGGCGTCTCACTCCGCCGGCTCGCTCGGAGCGGAAAGCACACCGGCCTCGCGATAGAAGCGCATCGCACCCGGGTGCAAAGGGACCGCTACGCCGGCCAGGGCGTTGTGCAGCCGAATGGCGCCCCCCTTGGGGTGGCCCTCGGAGAGCCTTTGCAGCGTTCGTGTGCTCCACAGACTCTTGGTAACGCGGTAGACGAGCTCCTCGTCGAGCTTGGCGTTGACCAGGAGCTGGGCGCCGACCTGCAGCGTGGGGGTCTCCGGGATGCGCGGGTACGTGCCTGCCGGTATCGAGCCCAGGGCGAAGAAGGGGTTCGCCCGGGTCGCGCGCTGTGCTCCCGCACCATCGATGGGGATGAGCTCCGCACCCGTGCTCGTGGCGAGGCGCTGGACCGATTTTGCCGGGTAGCCGCCGACGATGAAGAATGCGTCGAGCTTGTTTTGCACCAGCAGCTCGGCCGCGAACTGCGGTTTGAGATAGACCGGCTTGAGGTCCGACTCGGCGAGGCCGTACGCGTCGAGCACGAGACGAGCGTCCACCAGCGTCCCCGAGCCCGGCTCATCCAGTGAGACGCGCCGGCCGGCGAGCTCCACCACCGAGCGCAGGCCGCTGCCGCTGCGCGCCACCAGGTGCACGCTCTCCGGGTAGAGGCTGGCGACCACCCTCAGCTCCGGGTGCTTGCCCTGACCGGCGAAGATCTCGGTTCCGGTGTAGGCCCAGTATGCCACGTCCGCCTGCACCAGCCCGGCCTCGATGCTGCCGGCCGTGATGGCTTTGACGTTGGACACGGAGCCGTTGGAGAGCTGTGCCACGGCGAGCAGGCCGGGCACGCCGCATTCCCCATCCGCTGGACAGGGTGCTGGCCCCTCACTGATGCCGTCGGCGATGAGCGTGCCGATGGGGTAATACGTGCCCTGCTCGCCGGCGGTGCCGATGCGGAAAAGGGTATTGGATGAGTCGAGGGCGAGAGTCGGCGGCGAGGCCATGCCCAGCGCGGCCAGGAGGATGAGCGCCAGCCTCGGGCGACCTCGCCTCGCTGCCTGCAGGCCCGAGTACACGGTGTGGATCGCAGTGACGAGTGACATGAGGGGACACCCGCTTCCTTGTCGGGATATTGATAGCGGACGGCGCCGACAAAACTTTCGCGGGCGGATCCCCCGGCATGGCCGATGCGTGGCTCTCGCCGGGTGCTTCCGAGGGCGAGGAGAGGAATGCCCGGCGCTTTGCCGAGCGCCAGACGGAAGGGAACGGATTTATTTTTCAGTGAAGCCCGCCAAGGACCGGTGTGCCACAGTCAAAAATGGACCTGTTCCCCCGCGGGAAAAGGAAGCGGGTTCGGCGCGCGTCAGGGGCGCAGAACCTTCCCGGGGTTCATGAGGTTATCGGGATCGAGCGCCTGCTTGATGGCGCGCATGACGCTCACTGCCTCGCCGTGCTCGGCGACGAGCCAGTCGAGCTTGCCGAGGCCGATGCCGTGCTCGCCCGTGCTGGTGCCGCCCAGGGACAGCGCGCGATGCACCAGGCGTTCGTTGAAGGCCTTCGCCTCGTTCACCTCCGCCGGGTCGTCGGTGTCGATGAGGATGATGAGATGGAAGTTGCCGTCGCCCACGTGCCCGACCAGGGTCACGGGCATGGAGAGCCCATCCATGTCCGTGCGCGTCTCCGCGATGCACTCGGCCAGACGCGAGATGGGCACGCACACGTCGGTAGCCATCGCGCGGGCTCCGGGCCTGAGCGCGAGCGAGGCGAAGTACGCGTCGTGGCGCGCCTGCCACAGGCGCGTCCGATCCTCGGTCCGGGTGGCCCAGGCGAACTCCGTTCCGCCGTGGTCGGCGGCGAGCGCCTGCACCGTCTCGGCCTGCTCGGCGACCGCCGCTTCGGTGCCGTGGAACTCGAAGAAGAGCGTGGGTGCGACCCGGTAATCCAGCTTGGAGTAGCGGTTGACGGCCTCCATCTGGAGGTCGTCCAGAAGCTCGATGCGGGCCACGGGCACGCCCGCCTGGATGGTCTCGATCACGGTCTTGACCGCTTCGTCGACGCTGGGGAACGGACACACGGCTGCCGAGATGGCCTCGGGGATGCCGTAGAGTCTCAGCGTCACCTCGGTGATGATGCCGAGGGTGCCCTCGGAGCCCACGAACAGGCGCGTGAGGTCGTAGCCGGCCGAGGACTTGCGCGCCCGGCGCGCGGTCTTGATGACACGTCCGTCGGCGAGGACCACGGTCAGCGCCAGCACGTTGTCGCGCATGGTTCCGTAGCGCACGGCATTGGTCCCCGAGGCGCGGGTCGCCGCCATGCCTCCGAGGGAGGCGTCGGCGCCGGGGTCGATGGGAAAGAACAGCCCCGTGTCGCGCAGGTACGTGTTGAGCTGTTTGCGCGTGACCCCGGCCTGAACGGTGGCATCGAGATCCTCGGCGTTGACCTCGAGGATCGCGTTCATCTGGCTCAGATCCACGCAGACACCGCCGTGCACGGCCAGCACGTGGCCCTCCACCGAGGTGCCGGTGCCGAAGGGGATGACCGGCGTGTGGTGGCGCGCACAGGCCTTGACCACGGCGCCCACCTCCTCGGTGCTGTGCGCGAACACGACCGCCTCCGGCGGCGTGGGCCGGAAGTACGACTCGTCGCGCCCGTGCTGCTCGCGGATCGCCTGCGCGTTGGTGAAGCGATCGCCCAGCAGCGCCTTCAGCTCGTCGAACAGGCGGGTCCTCTCGGCGGGTAGCGCGGTCATGGCGGCCTCCCTCGCGGGGCGATGGAGCTCCGATACCCCGTTCTTCGTACGCACACGGCTCATGTTACTCGCAACCGCCGCCGGCCCCAATGAAGGGGCTCAGTCGAGAAGGCGCTTGAGGCGGTAGAGGGCCTCCAGCGCCTCGCGCGGCGAGAGGCCGTCGGGGTCGAGCCCGGAGAGCGCCTCGATGAGCGGCGCAGGGAGCGGGCTCTGCGCGCGCTCGGAGAAGAGCCCGTACTGGACGTCCTCGCCCGCGGGCTCGACGCCGCGGGGGGAGCCGGGCTCGAGCTCCTCCAGCATGCGCCGCGCCTGCGCGATCACCCCCTGCGGGATGCCAGCGAGCGCGGCCACCTGGAGTCCGTAGCTGCGATTGGCCGGGCCCTCGCGCACGCGGTGCAGGAACACGATGCGGTGGCCGTGCTCCACCGCGTCCAGATGCACGTTGGCGACCCCGGGCAGACGCTCTGCCAGCTCGGTGAGCTCGAAGAAGTGAGTCGCGAACAGGGTGAAGGCGCACACCTCGCGAGCCAGGTGGGCGGCGCACGCCCAGGCCAGCGACAGCCCGTCGTAGGTGCTGGTGCCGCGGCCGATCTCGTCCATCAGCACCAGGCTCTGCGGCGTGGCGTTGTGCAGGATGTTGGCGGTTTCGGTCATCTCCACCATGAACGTGGAGCGTCCTCCCGCCAGATCGTCTGCGGCGCCGATGCGGGTGAAGATGCGGTCGATGGGCCCGATGCGCGCGCGCTCGGCGGGGACGTAGCTGCCGATGTGGGCGAGGAGCACGATGAGGGCGCACTGGCGCATGTACGTGGACTTCCCGCCCATGTTGGGTCCCGTGATGACGAGCATGCGCTGGGATTCGTCGAGGGTCAGGTCGTTGGCCGTGAAGGGCTCTTCGAGCACCCGCTCGACCACCGGGTGGCGCCCTCCGGTGATGGCGATCCCGGGCTCGGCGGTGAGCTCGGGCGGGCTCCAAGCGAGCGTCTCGGCGCGCTCGGCCAGATTGGTGAGCACGTCGATCTCGGCGAGGGCGCCGGCGCACGTTTGAAGCTCGCGCAGGTGCGCGTTCAGCCGCTCGAGGAGATCGTCGTAGAGGCCTTTCTCCCTGGCCAGCGCCCGCTCGCGGGCGCTCAGCACCTTGTCCTCGAAGTCCTTGAGCTCGGGCGTGACATAGCGCTCGGCGCCCTTGAGGGTCTGGCGGCGCGTGTAGTCGGCGGGCGCGCGCGCAGACTGCCCGCGGCTGATCTCGATGTAATAGCCGTGCACACGGTTGTACCCGACCTTGAGATTCGAGATGCCGGTGCGGGCCCGCTCGCGCGCCTCGAGGTCGACGAGATACTGGCTGGTGTCGTGGCTGAGGCGGCGCAGCTCGTCCAAATCGGGGTCGTAGCCCGGGGCGATGACGCCGCCCTCGCGCAGCGTCACCGGCGGGCTCTCCACCAGGGCGCGCGCGAGCAGCTCGCGCAGCGCCGGCAACTCCGGCGCGCGTTCCAGGAGCTCGTGCGCCAGAGGTGTGTCGATGTCCGCCAGAAGGCGGCGCAGCTCGGGCAGCGTGGCCAGGGCATGTCCGAGCTGGGACAGATCCCGCGGTCGCGCCGTGCGCAGGGCCACGCGGGTGAGAATACGTTCCACATCCCCCACCGAGCGCAGCAGCCCGCGCAGATCGGCGGCTCCGGCGCTTTGCATCAGGGCGCCGACGCAGTGATGTCGGTGTCGCAGGCGCTCGCGGTCGCGGATGGGGCGTTGCAGCCAGCGGCCGAGGAGGCGGCTGCCCATGGCGGTGGCGGTGCGATCCGCGACCCCGGTGAGGGTGTGGCGGGGATCCCCCGCGAGGCTCGCGCTGATCTCGAGATTACGGCGGGTGGCGGGATCCATGACCACGGCGTCCTCGCGCCGCTCCACGGTGATGCCCTGGATGTGGGGCAGCGCCGCGCGCTGGGTCTCGCGGGCATAGTGGAGCAGGCAGCCGGCAGCGCCGATGGCCCGCGCCATGCCCTCGCAGCCGAAGCCGGACAGATCCTGCGTGCCGAACTGCTGGGTCAGCAGACGCCGGGCGCTCTCGGGCTCGAAGTGCCAGGGCGGCTGGCGCCGCAGGCCGCGGGCGCCCTCCAGCGCCGGGATGCGCGGGGCGTCCTCGCTCACCAGCAGCTCGGCCGGGCGCAGGCGCTCGAGCTCGGTGGCCAGGGCGTCCGCATCCTCGAGCTCGGCGACGGTGAGCCGCCCGCCGCTCAGATCGAGCGCGGCGAGCCCGATGCGCTCCCCGTCCTGGTGCACCGCAGCGAGCAGGTTGTCGCGGCGCTCTTCAAGCAGCGCCTCGTCCGTCACCGTTCCCGGCGTGACGACGCGCACTACCTGGCGCTCCACCGGGCCCTTGGCCGCGGCCGGGTCGCCCATCTGCTCGCAGATGGCTACCGATTCCCCCTGGCGCAGGAGCTTGGCGAGATAGGGCTCCACCGAGTGCGCGGGCACGCCGGCCATGGGGATGGGCTCCCCGCCCGACTGCCCGCGGGCGGTGAGGGCGATGTCGAGCAGGCGAGCCGCCTTGCGGGCGTCGTCGAAGAAGAGCTCGTAGAAGTCCCCCATCCGGTAGAAGAGCAGCGTATCCGGGTGCTCGGCCTTGATGCGCAGATACTGCTGGATGACGGGGGTGTGAGCTGGGGATTTCACGGTCGCCATCGACGCCCAGTGTATCGGAATGCCCCGATCCCGACTATCGGTCTTGAATGACCGGTGAGCGGCCCCATATCTTGAAAAGCCTCATAACCCACGAACGTCAGCCCTGCCGGGATGGCGGGCTACTTGCGAAGGGGTCAAGAAGAAGGTCCTGATATGAGCACCCAGACGCAGAAGGAAACCCTCGACTTTCAAGCCGAGGTCCGGCAGGTCCTGGACCTCATGGTGCGCTCTCTGTACAGCAACAAGGAGATCTTTCTCCGCGAGCTGATCTCCAACGGCTCCGACGCCGCGGACAAGCTCCGCTTCGAGGCCCTCTCCAACGACGAGCTCTACGAGGGCGATCCGGATCTCAGGATCCGCGTGGGGTTCGACAAGGAAGCGCGCACCATCGCGGTCAGCGACAACGGCATCGGCATGACCCGCGGGGAGATCATCGAGAATCTCGGCACCATAGCCAAGTCCGGCACGCGCCAGTTCTTCCAGGCGCTCACCGGCGATCAGGCCAGGGACGCGCAGCTCATCGGGCAGTTCGGCGTGGGCTTCTACTCCTCTTTCATCGTCGCGGACAGGGTGACCGTCACCAGCCGCCGGGCCGGCTCGCCGCGCGGCGAAGGCGTGCGCTGGGAGTCGAGCGGTGAAGGAGATTTCTCCGTGGAGACCATCGACAGGCCCAAGCGCGGCACCGAGGTCGTTCTCCACCTGCGCGAGGGCGAGGACGAGTTCCTCGACGCATTCCGCCTGCGCGGCATCATCCGCAAGTACTCGGACCACATCTCGCTCCCCATCCTCATGCCCAAGGAGGGCGAAAGCGCCGAGGAGGAGACGGTCAACACGGCGACCGCGCTGTGGGCGCGCTCCAAGAGCGAGCTCGAGGAGAGCGACTACCACGAGTTCTACAAGCATGTCGCCCATGATTTCGAAGCGCCGCTCGCCTACACCCACAATCAGGTCGAGGGAACGCTCGAGTACACGTCACTGTTGTTCATTCCCTCGCACGCGCCCTTCGATCTCTGGGACCCCCAGAGCCATCGCGGCGTGAGGCTGTACGTGCGGCGCGTCTTCATCACCGACGACGCCGAGCAGCTCATGCCTTCTTACCTGCGCTTCGTGCGCGGCGTCATCGACTCCAATGATCTGCCGCTCAACATCTCGCGCGAGGTGCTGCAGCGGAACAAGCAGATCGAAGCCATCCGGGCCGGTTCGGTGAAGAAGGTGCTGGGCCTGCTCCAGCATATCGCCGAGAACGAGCCCGAGCGCTACGCGAAGTTCTGGAAGGAGTTCGGACGGGTGCTCAAGGAGGGCGTCGTGACCGACTCCAAGAACAAGGACCGCATCGCGAAGCTCTGCCGCTTCGCCTCTACGCGTGCCGAGGGCCCGGAGCAGACCGTATCGCTGGACGACTACGTGGAGCGCATGAAGGAAGGGCAGGAGCATATCTACTATCTGACGGGGGAGAGCCTGCCCGCAGCCAGCAAGAGCCCGCACCTGGAGATATTCCGCGAGCGGGACATCGAGGTGCTGCTGCTCACCGACCCGGTGGACGAGTGGGTGGTGGCGCATCTCGAGAGCTATCGAGACAAGCCGCTCAAATCCGTCGCCAAGGGCGAGCTCGACCTGGGCAAGCTCGAGGACGAGGCGGCGCGCGAGAGGGCCAGGCAAGCCGGAGACGATTATCAGGATCTGGTCGAGAGCATCAAGAAGGCGCTGGGCGAGCGCGTGAAGGACGTGCGCGTGAGCCACCGGCTCACGGCGTCGCCCGCCTGCGTGGTCGCCGACGAGCACGAGATGAGCGCGCACCTGGAGCGCATCCTCAAGGCGACCGGTCAGAAGGTACCGGCCTCGAAGCCCATCCTGGAAGTCAACCCGGCGCACCCGCTGGTGGCGCGCCTGCAAGCGGGCACGGATGCCGCGCACTTCGAGGATTGGGCGAACATTCTCTTCGAGCAGGCGCTGCTGAGCGAGGGCACACCGCTCGAGGATCCGGCGGCGTTCGTGGACCGGCTCAATACGGTGCTGGTGTCGCTCGCGGAAGGCCCGGCTCAGGCGCCGGCTGCCAAGAAGGCGGCCGCCAAGAAAAAGAAGAGCACCAGCGCGCGAAGTCGTGCGGCCAAGGCGCAGGAGTAGCCGCTCGAGAAGCCGGTTGCCCTCTCATGTCCGCTGAGCTCGAAGAGCAGGCCCGCGAGGCACGCGCGGATCTCGTCACTGCGCGCGACTTCATCCGCTGGGGCGCGAGCCGCTTCAACGAGGCGGGGCTGTGCTTCGGGCACGGCACGGACAATGCCGTGGACGAGGCGGCGGTGCTGGTGCGACACGCCCTGCATCTTGACGCGGACGTGCCGGACGCGCTCCTGCACGGCGCGCTGACGCGCAGCGAGAAGGAACGGGTCGTGACCCTCGTCGTGCGCCGCATCGAGGAGCGCATCCCCGCTCCCTACCTCACGCGCGAGGCCTGGTTCGCAGGCATGCCCTTCTACGTGGACGAGCGCGTGGTCATCCCCCGCTCGCCCATCGCGGAGTGGATCGAGCGCGGATTCACGCCCTGGCTTTCCCCCGAGCGGGTGCGGCGCGTGCTCGACCTCGGCACGGGCAGCGGCTGCATCGCCGTCGCGTGCGCTCTGCGCTTCCCCGAGGCGACGGTGGACGCGGTGGACATCTCGGCCGATGCCCTCGAGGTGGCACGTCGCAACGTCGAGGAGTACGGCCTCGGGGATCGGGTCCGTACCGTGCAGGCCGATCTGTTCGCCGCCGCAGCCGGCCCCTACGATCTGATCGTCAGCAATCCGCCGTACGTGGACGTCGAGACCCTGGCGTCGCTGCCTCCCGAGTACGGGCACGAGCCCCGCATCGGCTTCGATGCCGGCGAGGAAGGGCTCGCATGCGTGTCGCGCATCCTGCGCGAGGCCCGCGGACATCTGGTGCGCGACGGCGTTCTCGTGGTCGAGGTGGGGCTGAGCCGTGCCGCGCTGGAGCGCGCCTTCCCGGAACTGCCCTTCGTCTGGCTCGAGCTGGCGCGCGGGGGCGAGAACGTGTTTCTGCTGACGGCGGCGGAATTGCCACCGTAGAGGGTAGGGGTCAGGTGGGGGGTCAGGTCTTGCAATGCAGCACCGTAGGGGGTCAGGTCTTGCAATGCCACATCAACCAGTGATGTGGCATTGCAAGACCTGACCCCTGCGTGTTGCAAGACCTGACCCTTGTGGCGGGCTAGAATGGGTGCATGTCCGGCAACACCTTCGGCAGGCTGTTTACGGTCAGCACCTTCGGCGAGAGCCATGGTCCGGCACTCGGTGCCGTGGTGGACGGCTGCCCGCCGGGCCTCGCGCTCGACGAGGCCGACATCCAGCGCGATCTGGACCGGCGCCGGCCGGGCCAGTCGCGTTACACCACCCAGCGGCGCGAGCCCGACCAGGTGCGGATTCTTTCGGGGGTGTTCGAGGGCCGCACCACCGGAGCCCCCATCGGTTTGCTCATCGAGAACGTCGATCAGCGCCCCAAGGACTACTCCAAGATCAAGGACGTCTTCCGCCCCGCGCACGCGGACTACACCTACCAGCAGAAGTACGGCTTTCGCGACTATCGCGGCGGGGGGCGCGCGTCGGCGCGGGAGACGGCCATGCGCGTCGCCGCCGGCGCCATCGCCAGAAAGTACCTGTCCGAGCACTGCGGCATCCGCATCCGCGGCTATGTGGCGCAGATAGGCTCGCTGCGCCCGCAGGCCTTCGACTGGGAGGAGGTCGATCGCAATCCGTTCTTCTGCCCGGACGCGGCGCTCGTCCCGCGGCTCGAGGAGTACATCAACGCCCTGCGCAAGGAAGGCGAATCCATCGGGGCGCGCGTCACGGTCATCGCGACGGGCGTGCCGCCCGGCCTCGGGGAGCCCGCCTTCGACAAGCTGGATGCGGACATCGCCCATGCCCTCATGGGCATCAACGCCGTCAAGGGGGTCGAGATCGGCCAGGGTTTCGACGTGGTCGAGAAGAAGGGCACCGAGCATCGCGACGAGATAACACCCGAGGGATTCCTGAGCAACAACGCGGGCGGCACGCTCGGTGGCATCTCGTCGGGCCAGGACATCGTGGCCAGCATCGCGCTCAAGCCCACCTCCAGCCTGCGCCTGCCGGGCCGCAGCATCAACGTGCACGGGGAGGCCGTGGAGGTGGTCACCCACGGCCGCCACGACCCTTGCGTCGGCATCCGTGCCACGCCCATCGCCGAGGCCATGCTGGCCCTCGTGCTCATGGACCACCTCCTGCGCCACCGCGCACAGAACATGGACGTGCGCAGCGAGACGCCCGTGGTGCCGGCCCGCCGTCGCGAATGAGCCCGCCCGCATGCGCGTCGAGAGCGAGGTGCCCTACTGGCGTCTGTCGAGCTTCTATCTCTTCTACTTCGCCGCGCTCGGTGCCCTGCTCCCCTACTTCGGGCTGTACCTGAAATCCCTCGGCTACGCCCCCGCCGCCATCGGCACGTTGATGGCGGTGCTGATGGGCACGAAGATCGTCGCGCCCAACGTCTGGGGATGGGTCGCCGACCGGCGCGGTGAGCGCGCCTCGCTGGTGCGCGCGGGGGCGCTGCTGGCCGCCGCCGGGTTCGTCGGCGTGCTCGCGGGGGGAGGATTCTGGTGGCTCGCGTGCGTGCTGGTGCTCTTCGGGTTCTTCTGGAACAGCGTCCTGCCCCAGTTCGAGGCCATCACCCTCAACCACCTCGACGTGGACGCGCACCGCTACACGCGCATCCGCCTGTGGGGCTCCGTGGGCTTCATCGCGGCGGTGGTGCTGGTGGGGCGCTTGCTGGACGCGCACGGCGAGGGTCTGCTGCCGTACGCGGTGCTGGCGCTTCTGATCGGCATCTGGTGCGCGAGCATGTTCGTGCGCGAGCCGCGCAGCGCGCGCCCACGTTCGGCGAGGGAGGGGCTGCGGCGAGTGCTCGGCCGCCCCGAGGTGCTGGCTCTGCTGGCGGTATGCTTTCTGATGCAGGCGAGCCACGGGCCCTACTACGCGTTCTTCTCGATTTACCTGGAGGAGCACGGCTACAGCCGGACGCTCATCGGAGAGCTGTGGGCGCTCGGCGTTCTCTCGGAGGTCGTCCTCTTCGCCTGCATGCACCGGCTCTTCGGGCGCTGGCGCCTGCGGGCGCTGTTTCTGATCTGCTTCGCGCTCACCGGTGTGCGTTGGGTGGTGGTGGCGCTGTTCGTCGGCAGCCTGCCGCTGCTGGTGGGTGCGCAGGTGCTGCACGCGGCGAGCTTCGGCATCTATCACGCCGTCGCCATCCAGCTCGTCCATCGCTTCTTCGTGGGCAGCCATCAAGGGCGAGGCCAGGCGCTCTACAGCAGCATGAGCTTCGGCGCAGGCGGCGCGCTGGGGAGCCTCGGCAGCGGATATCTGTGGAGCACATCGGGCGCTGCGGCGACCTGGCTTGCGGCCGCGGCCCTGAGCGGCATCGCTTTCCTGATCGTCTGGCGGTGGATCGGCGTGGCCGAGGCCCGCGAGCCCGCCGCCACCCGCGCCTGGCGCTGATGGGACCTCGGCGGGCGGCGCCCCGGGGGTTCCGCTAACCCCATCACGTACCACCGCCAGCCCATGCGGGGTGGCGAGGCCTTGGGTACAATGGGTGCAGTCCGGCAGGTGGAGTGGAAGATGAGCGGGCTGACGCTCTACGACAAGCTGTGGGCCGCCCACGAGGTGCGCGCCAACGAGGACGGCACGAGCCTGCTCTACGTCGATCGGCATCTCGTGCACGAGGTGACCTCCCCGCAGGCCTTCGAAGGGCTGCGCCTGGCCGGGCGCAGGCCGTGGCGGATCGACGCCAACCTCGCGGTCTCGGATCACAACGTTCCCACCACCGATCGCACGGGCGGCATCGCCGACCCCGTGTCGCGCCTGCAGGTGGAGACGCTGGATCGGAACTGCGTCGAGTTCGGCATCACCGAGTTCCGCATGGAAGACCCGCGCCAGGGCATCGTGCACGTCATCGGGCCCGAGCAGGGCGCGACCCTGCCCGGCATGACGGTGGTGTGCGGGGACTCGCACACCTCCACTCACGGCGCGTTCGCCACCCTGGCGTTCGGCATCGGCACCTCGGAGGTCGAGCACGTGCTCGCCACCCAGTGCCTGGTGCAGACGAAAGCCAAGAACATGCTGATATCGGTGGACGGGACGCCCGGCCGCGGCGTCACCGCCAAGGACATCGTGCTCGCCATCATCGGCGAGATCGGCACCGCCGGAGCCACCGGCTACACCGTGGAGTACGGCGGTGAGGCGATCCGCGCGCTCTCCATGGAGAGCCGCATGACGGTGTGCCACATGTCCATCGAGGCCGGCGCGCGCGCCGGACTGGGGGCGGTCGACGACCACACCATCGAAAATCTGGCGGGACGCCCGTTCGCGCCGCGCGGAGCGCTCTGGGAGCGGGCGGTGAGTGCATGGCGTGATCTCGAGAGTGACGACGACGCGGCGTTCGATCGGGTGGTGCGGCTCGAGGCCACGAGCATCGCACCCCAGGTGACGTGGGGCACCTCCCCGGAGATGGTCGTGCCGGTGACCGGACGCGTGCCCGATCCCAGCGCGGAATCCGATCCGACCCGCCGCCGGGGCATGGAGAGAGCCCTCGAGTACATGGGATTGGAGCCGGGGACGCCCATGGAGCAGATTCACGTGGACAAGGTGTTTGTGGGCTCGTGCACCAACGCCCGCATCGAGGACCTGCGGGCCGCGGCCGAGGTGGTCAAGGGCCGCAAGGTGGCGCGCAGCGTCAAGCTGGCCATGGTCGTGCCGGGCTCCGGCCTGGTGAAGCGCCAGGCCGAGGCCGAGGGTCTGGACGAGATATTCCGCGCGGCGGGCTTCGAGTGGCGCGAGCCGGGCTGCTCCATGTGCCTGGCCATGAACGCCGATCGCCTGGAGCCCGGCGAGCGCTGCGCCTCCACCTCCAACCGCAACTTCGAAGGCCGGCAGGGCCACGGTGGGCGCACGCACCTGGTGAGTCCGCCGATGGCCGCCGCGGTGGCCGTAGCGGGCCACTTCGTGGATATACGCTCCTGGACGGCTGACTGAGCCCCTTGTCGCAGCGCCGGGATCACGGAGCAGGAGAGACCATCAGCCGCTGACAAGCTCTCTTCGTGACCTTCGCGCTGGCCGTGCCCGCATGTCCCCGTTCGAGCTTGTCTCATGTCGCGTGAGACGATCGTCCCGTGGTCGACGGCGCTCCGCGTCTTCGTTCCGTTCGCCGCCGGTTACTTTCTCTCCTACGTCTACCGCACGGTAAACGCCGTCATCGCCCCCGACCTGAGGTCGTCCCTGGGGCTCGATGCGGGAACGCTGGGGCTGCTCACCAGCGCTTACTTCCTCGCCTTCGCCGCCTTCCAGCTTCCCCTGGGGCTGCTGCTCGATCGTTTCGGGCCGCGGCGCGTGGAGAGCGCGTTGCTGCTGGCGGCGGCGCTGGGCGCCTGCGTTTTCGCCCTGGGCGAGTCGGCGGGTACCCTGGTGCTCGCGCGCGCCTGCATCGGGCTCGGGGTGTCGGCCTGTCTGATGGCTGCGTTCAAGGCTTTCGTCTTGTGGTTTCCGAGTGCACGCCTGCCCCTCGCCAACGGGTGCGTGATGGCGGCCGGCGGGCTCGGAGCCCTCACCGCGACGGCGCCGGTGGAGGCGTTGTTGCGGGTCACGGACTGGCGCGGGCTGTTCCTGTTGCTGGCTTCGGGCACGTTGCTGGTGGCGGCCCTCGTCTTCTTCGTGGTGCCCGAGCGCCGGGACCGCGAAGGCGACTTGGAGGAGCGGCTGCCCGCACAGCTGCGCGAGCTGGGGCGCGTCTTCAAGAGCCCTCTGTTCTGGCGCATCGCGCCGCTCGCCACCGCCAGCCAGGCCAGCTTCATGGCCATCCAGGGGCTCTGGACCGGCCCGTGGCTCAAGGACGTGGCGGGCCTCGGCCGGGTCGAGATTGCCAGCCACCTGCTGGGCATCGCGGCCAGCATGATCGCGGGTTTCGTCGTCCTGGGGGTGGCGGCCGAGCGACTGGTCCGGTTCGGCGTGCGGGTGGTGACCGTGGCCGGGACCGGCATGTTCCTGTACATGCTCGCCCAGCTCGCGGTGGTGAGCGGGGCCGGTGCACCGCCCCTCGTGCTGTGGGCGCCCTTCGCGTTCTTCGGGACCACCGGGATCCTTCTCTACGCGGTGCTCTCCCAGCGCTTCCCCGTGCGCGTCACTGGACGGGTGATTACCAGCCTCAACGTGCTCGTCTTCTCCGGGGCTTTTCTGGCCCAGTGGGGGCTCGGCGCCGTCATCGGGCGTTGGGCTCCGAGCGCTTCGGGCGCGTATCCGATGGCCGCGTATCAGAGTGCGTTCGGAGTGATGCTCGCGCTGCAGATCCTGGCTTTCGTGTACTTCGTGTGGCCGCGCCGGCATTCTCCGGCGCGATTCTACTGAGCTCACCCTGAGGGCGCGGGTGCGGGAAAGGCCGTCGTGCTCCGGTAAAGGTCGCCCCGGGGCGGGCCGAAATAGGCACCCATGGCCGGGCCGAACGCGGCGAGGAGGCATTCCCACCCGAGCTCTCTGCGAGCCGGCACGCTGGCGTCGGCGGATGGATCCATCGTCATGCGCACTCCGCCCCTCTCGGAGACGCGCGCGAAGACCGGCGCTGATGCGGCGCCCCAGGCGCGGCGCATCGGCGCCGAGCAGGTCGCCCTGCTGTATCGGCAAGCGCCGGTCGGGCTGGGGGTCAACGTCTGCATCGGGGCGCTCGCGCTCTGGCTGCTCTGGCGCGATGTCCCGCACTTCCTCCTGCTGGTCTGGTACGCCGTGGTCGTGGCGGCGACGCTGGCGCGTGCCGGTCTCGTGTATCGCTACCGCCGGGTGCGACCCGCGCCCGCCGAGGCGGATTACTGGAGAACCTGCTTCGTGGTGGGGGTGGCCATGTCGGGGCTGGTCTGGGGGGCGGCGGGATGGGTGTTTCCGCCTCACGGTGCCCTCGACACCCAGGTCATCATCGTGTTCTTTCTGGGCGGGATGGCGGCGGGGGCCGTTCCCATGCTGGGCTACGTGCTGGGCGCCTACCTCGTTTACCTCGGGGCGTCCATGCTTCCCGTGGTCGTATGGTTCCACCTCCAGTGGGATTCGATTCATCTCGCCATGGGCGCGATGATCATGATCTATTGTGCAGCGCTGCTGCTCACCGCGCGCCACTATCACGACACCATCACCCGTTCCCTGAGCCTCGCTTTCGAGAACAACGATCTCATCGACAACCTGAGACGTGCGAACGAGTCGCTCGAGGCAAGCAACCGCAAGCTGGAGGCCGAGAAGGAGGACCGCGCCCACGCCGAGCTCGCGCTGCGCCAGAGCGAGGAGCACTCGCGCACGCTGCTCGAGAATGCCCCCGTATGCATCCACGAGATGGACGTCGACGGCCGCCTCCAGGCGATCAATCCGGCCGGAATGGAGATGCTGAGCATTCGTAACGAGCTGGAGGTATGCGGGCGCTCGTATCTCGACCTCGTGCATCCGAATGACCGCGAACGCGTGTGCTCTCTCCTCGCGCGGGCCGCAGCAGGCCATCCTTGTGCGTTCGAGTTCAGTGCGACCCAAGCCGATGCCGGGCGCGTATTCGCGTGCAGCCTCATACCGCTACGGGACGCCGGCAACACCGTCCGGCGCATCATGGGCGTGACCCAGGACATCACCGACGCCCACCACCTCTCCCAGCTTCTCTCCTACCACGCCAAGCACGATACTCTCACGGGGCTGGTGAACCGACGCGAGTTCGAGAGGTGCCTGGCAAAAGCACTGGAGTCCGCTCGCTGCGATCAATCGGAGCATGCCCTCTGTTATCTCGACCTCGATCAATTCAAGATCATCAACGATACCTGCGGGCACGTTGCGGGCGACGCGCTGCTGCGCCAGATCGGCCTGGTTTTGCAGGAGCACACGCGCAAGCACGATGTCATCGCGAGGCTCGGGGGCGACGAGTTCGGCGTGCTTATGGAGGACTGCACGTCCGACCGGGCGCGGGGTCTTGCGCAGACGATGCGCGACGCCGTCAATGCGTTCCGGTTCCTCTGGGAGCAGCGCAGCTTCGGGGTCAGCGTCAGCATCGGCGTCGTGCCGATCACGGCGGCCACCGAGGGTATGACGGCATTGCTGAGCGCTGCCGATGCCGCCTGTTACGCCGCCAAGGACCAGGGCCGAAACCGCATCCACGTGTATCGCGAAGACGATGCGGAGCTGGCCCGCCGCCACGGCGAGATGCAGTGGGTGGCCCGCATACAGCACGCGCTGGAGGAGGACCGCTTCCACCTCGCCGTGCAATCCATCGTTCCGGTGGATCCGTCGCGGCGCGAGGGCGCGCACTACGAGCTGCTGCTGCGCATGGAGGATGACGACGGGCGGCCGATCCAGCCGGATGTGTTTCTGCCTGCGGCGGAGCGCTACAGCCTGATCGGCCGGCTGGACCGCTGGGTGGTGCAGGCTGCCTTCAACTGGCTTGCGAGCGGGGCGCACCGCCTGTCCGAGCTGCATCTCTGCTGCATCAATCTCTCGGGCCAGTCCATCGACGATCCGGCGTTTCTCGACTACGTCGTGTGTCAGCTGGACGAGACGGGCGTGCCGGCCGCCAAGATCTGCTTCGAGATTACGGAGACCGCCGCGATTGCGCAGCTGTCGGGCGCCATGCGTTTCATGAGCGCTCTGAGGGGCCGTGGCTGCCGCTTCGCGCTCGATGATTTCGGCAGCGGCCTTTCCTCTTTCGCTTACCTCAAGAAGCTCCCGGTGGATTTTCTGAAGATTGACGGGGCGTTCGTCAAAGGGATCGGCGCCGATCCCGTGGACGTCGCCATCGTGCGCGCCATCCACGAGCTGGCTCGGGTCATGAACAAGCAGACCGTCGCCGAGTGCGTGCACGACGAGACCATTCTGCGCAAGCTGCGCGAACTCGGCGTCGACTACGCACAAGGCCACGCCTTCGGCGACCTTCGCCGCGCCGACGAGCTCTAAGGGGGGTGTCCAAAGAACATGAACCACGAAGATCGCGAAGACCACGAAGGCACATGCGCCAGCGCAGCAACGGCTGGGAAGATAACCGCTGTCAAGCGTATCCGCGACCGCGAATGGCAGTCCTCTTCGTGAGCTTCGTGTCCTTCGTGGTTAGTCTTTTTCAGATTACGAGCTCTCGTCCACGCTGGTGCCGCCGACGGTGAGCGCGTCCACGCGCAGGGTCGGCTGGCCGACCCCCACGGGCACGCTCTGGCCCTCTTTGCCGCATACGCCGATGCCCGGATCGAGCTGGAGATCGTTGCCCACCATGCTCACCCGCGTGAGCACGTCGGGACCGTTGCCGATGAGCGTCGCGCCTTTCACGGGATGGGTGATCTTCCCGCCCTCGATGAGGTAGGCCTCGCTCGCCGAGAACACGAACTTGCCGTTGGTGATGTCCACCTGGCCGCCGCCGAAGTTGACCGCGTACAGACCCCTCTCCACCGAGGCGATGATCTCGCCCGGGTCGTATCGACCGGGGAGCATATAGGTGTTGGTCATGCGCGGCATGGGCAGATGCGCGTAGGACTCGCGGCGCCCGTTTCCCGTGGCTTTCGCCCCCATGAGGCCCGCGTTGAGCTTGTCCTGCATGTAGCCGGTGAGCCGTCCGTTCTCGATGAGCAC
>CAZPFD010000011.1:0-30833 GCA_964585725.1 uncultured Ectothiorhodospiraceae bacterium
CACCGTCAGCACGATCTTGCCGATGTGCGTGCTGCTCTCCATGAGCGCGTGGGCCTGGGCGGCCTGATCGAGGGGGAAGGTCTTGTGCACGATGGGGCGGACCTTGCCCTGCGCGAGCAGGGGCCAGACCTCGTTCCTGAGCCCCTGCGCGATGGCGGCCTTGGCCTCGACGCTCTGCGGGCGCAGGGTGGACCCGGTGAGCGTCAGGCGCTTCAGCATGATGGGCAGAAGGTTCATCTGCACCTTGGGACCGCCCTGTAGGGCGATCTGGAGCAGGCGCCCCTCGGGGGCCAGGCACTCGAGGTTGCGCGGGAGGTAGTCGCCCCCGACGATGTCGAGAATCACGTCCACGCCCTGGTCCCCGGTGAGCTGTTTCACTCGCTCGACGAAGTCCTCTTCCTTGTAGTTGATGGCGGCCTCTGCGCCGAGCCCTTCGCAGAAGCGGCATTTCTCCGCGCTGCCCGCGGTGACGAACACCCGCGCGCCGCGCAGGACGCGTGCGAGCTGGATCGCGGTCGTGCCGATCCCGCTGCTGCCCCCGTGCACCAGAACCTTCTCGCCCTCCGCCAGGCGCCCGCGCACGAACAGGTTGGTCCACACGGTGAAGAACGTCTCCGGCAGGGCCGCCGCCTGCACGGCGTCGAGGCCCTCGGGTACCGGAAGGCACAGGGCGGCCGGTGCGGCGCAATAGGTCGCGTAGCCGCCTCCGGTCACCAGGGCGCAAACCTGATCGCCCCGGCGAGGGGCGGTCACGCCTTCGCCCACCGCCACCACCTCGCCCGCGACCTCGAGCCCAGGGATATCGGGAGCCCCCGGCGGCGGCGGATACATGCCCTTGCGCTGCATGACGTCCGGCCGGTTGACCCCGGCCGCGGCGACCTTCACCAGCACCTCGGCGGGGCCGGGCTGCGGCACTGGTCGCTCGGTGGCCCGCAACACTTCGGGCCCCCCCGCCTGCGCAATCTCGATGGCAGTCATCTTCTCGGGCAGGTGCATTCGCTCGTGTCCTCCACAGCTTGGCCAGCACGGTGCTCGAGCCTTCGTCCGGGCGGTGGCCCGCCTCGGACCGAGCGCGGCGGCGGCTCGCCCTGCATCGCCGCGAAACGCCGCTGCGGTCTCGCAGGGGGCGGACCTTTGCTTGGCGTTCCGAGGCTGCGCGGCGCCCGCCCGCCATGCGTCATCGCCGCGGGCGGAGCGCTCCGACGGCGCCTCTACGCTCCCCCGGCGGGATCGTGCTGCGCGGGCAATCGGGCGCGCCGTTGACATGGGTCATTATCGGCGCGGAAACGTGCGCTAGCCTACCCGCTCCGGTGGACCGCAGACAACCGCGCTCGCGCGGGAGGATGACCGGGCTGCGCGTTGTGCCCGGAACGCGCTCAGGCTAACGTTGGACTGCGGAATGGCTCAAAGCCGGGGTCTCCAAGCATGAGCAAGAGCGTCCTGATAGTCGACGACGAGCCCAACATCGTTCTTTCCCTGGAGTTTCTCATGCAACAGGCGGGCTTCGCGGTCCGCACGGCGGCGGGCGGAGAGGAAGCTCTCCAGGCGATGGAGGCGGCGCCGCCGGATCTCGTACTGCTCGACGTCAATATGCCCAAGATTGACGGTTACCAGGTATGCGAAAGGATCCGCGCCGATCCTCGCTGGAAGGACGTCCGGGTCGTGATGCTCACTGCGAAAGGACGCGACATCGAACGCGAGAAAGGCTTGGCAATGGGTGCGGATGACTACGTGACCAAACCCTTCGCCACGCAGGAGATCGTGCAGAAGGTGCGCGAGCTGCTGGCTGCCGAATAGGAGGCTGCCCGAGCCCTCGGCGCCTCCTCTACGCATAATGGGAACGCGGCGTAAACTCTGGTTGCTGCTGGCTGCGCTGGTGGCGCTCGAGGTGCTGCTGATGGCGAGCGGCATCTGGTGGGCGGTGCATGCCATCGAGGGACAGAGCGCGCGCGTCGGCGTGGTCACCCTCCTCGGCGGCGGCGCCCTCGTCGTCACCGCCGCGCTCGCGGGTGTCTGGGTCTACCTGGACCGAGCGGTGGTGCGGGCGGCGGCCGCGCTGAGCCGCAGTGCGCACATTGTCGCCCAGGTGAATCCGGCGCATCATCCCGAGCTTCCCACCCCGCACCTGCTGGGTGATTTGCCCCGTACCGTCCATGCGCTCGGCCGGAGCCTGGGCGAGGCTCGCGAGCGGGCCGAGTATGCGGCGAAGGTGGCGGCGGGGGAAACCGAGGAGCAGAAGGCGCGCCTGGAGGGAGTGCTGCGCGAGCTCAACGAAGGCGTCGTGGTCTGCGATCGCCATGCTCGCATCCTGCTCTACAACCCGGCCGCGCAGCGGATCCTGCGCGATCACCCGGCGCTCGGGCTCGGGCGGTCGCTGTACGAGGTATGCGCACGCACGCCGGTCCAGGACATCCTCGATCTGCTGCACCAGCGCGGCGAGGAGGGAGCGGGCGAGGAGCTCGATGCGGAATTCGTCTGTGCCACTGCGAACCAGGAGTCGCTGCTTCGCTGTCGGATGCGGTTGCTGTCCCGGGGCGGCGGCGAATCGGGATTCGTTCTGGCTTTCGAGGACGTGACCCGGCACATTCGCGCCCTCAGCCGGCGGGACAATCTGCTGCGCCGCCTGCTCGAAGAGCCGCGGCGGCCGCTCTCCAACCTGCGCGCTGCAGCCGAAAATCTCGTCTCCTTTACCGACATCGATGCGCGGACGCGGCAGGCTTTCGAGCGCGTGATCGTCGAGGAAAGCAAGGTTCTCAGCGAGCAGCTCGACGCGGTGGCGCGCGAGAGCCGCGCGCTCGTGGGCAGCGAGTGGCTGACGGTCGACGTCTATTCCGCCGACCTCGTGCGCGCGGTGATTCGACGCGCCGCCGAGTCGCCGGGATTGAAGGTGACGATGGCGGGCATGCCCTTGTGGTTGCACGTGGACACCCACAGCCTGATGCTGCTCCTCGAACACTTGCTGTGCCGCGTGCACGCCTACAACGGGGCACGCGAGTTCGACATCGAGACGCTGCTCGGCGACAGGCGTGTCTACCTGGACATCGTGTGGCGCGGTTCCCCGGTCCCCGAGGCCGAGGTCGCCAAATGGCTCGCGGAACCGCTCGAGAACGCAGTCGGCGCCTGGACCATCGGCGACGTCGTGGAGCGCCACGGCGGCGCCATCTGGAGCCAGGAGTCCCGGCGCGGTGCCCACGCGCTCCTGAGAATCCCCGTGCCGGCGTCGGCGCGCCAGTGGGAACCGCAACGGCCGGCGCTGCCGCCCCGGCCCGAGTTCTACGACTTCACCTTGGTCGACGAATCGCGTGTGCCTCCGGCCGTGGCAGAGCGCCCGTTGGCGACGCTCGATTGCGTGGTGTTCGACACCGAGACGACGGGGTTGCGTCCCTCCGAAGGCGACGAGATCATCTCCCTTGGCGCGGTTCGCATCGTCAACGGGCGGGTTCTCAGCGGCGAGACATTCGATCGCCTCGTCAATCCCCGGCGGAGCATACCGCGCAAGTCGACGCGTTTTCACGGCATCACGGATGAGAACGTCAGGGACAAGCCGCCCATCCAGGTGGTGTTACCGCAGTTCAAGCAGTTCGTGGGCGAGTCCGTGCTGATCGCGCACAACGCCGCCTTCGATATCAAGTTTCTTCGTCTGAAGGAGTCCGAGGCGGGCGTTCGTTTCGACAACGTGCTGCTCGACACGCTGCTTCTTTCCGTGTACCTGCACGACCATGTGCCCGACCATAGTTTGGATGCGATCGCGCAGCGACTGGGTGTGCCCGTGTCCGGGCGCCACACCGCGCTCGGCGACGCGCTGGTGACGGCCGAGGTCTTTCTGCGGCTGATGGAGCTGCTCCGGGAACGCGGCGTAGACACGGTGGGGCAGGCCCTCGAGGCATCGGAGCGGATGGTGGAGATGAAGCGAAAGCAGGCACAGTTCTAGCGACGGTCACCCTGTGCCCAGGGAGTCGAGCGACCGATGACGGAGGACCGACGGCGTTGACCGAGGAACGACGAGCGGAGCGACTGGTCGGGTTGGCCATCGCAGGCGCCCTGGCGCTCAACTACCCGCTGTTGAAGCTGTTCGACGGAGCGATGGTGCTCGGGATCCCGTCCCTCTATCTCTACGTCTTCGCCGTCTGGGCGGCGCTCATCGCGCTGGTGGCGGTGGTCATCGAGAGGAAGATCGGACCCGGCCGCGCGCGCGCACCGGCGCGGCCCGACGACTGACAAGGGATGCGGAGAGGCACGGCGTAAGCCGCGATCGCAGGGTCCTTTAGCCCATGCTTCTCGAAGAAGGCTACATTCTTCTCGTCGCCTTCGCCTACCTGGCGGTGCTCTTCGGTATCGCCTACTACGCGGACAAGCGCGCCGACGCGGGTCGCTCCCTGATAAGCAATCCCTACATATATACGCTCTCCATTGCCGTCTATTGCACCGCCTGGACTTTTTACGGCAGCGTCGGGCGCGCGGCCGGCACGGGCGTCGGCTTCCTGCCCATCTATCTCGGCCCGACGCTCATCTTCGCGCTGGGATGGATGGTTCTCAGGAAGATCGTACGCATCGCCAAGGTGCACCGGGTGACCAGCATCGCCGATCTCATCGGCTCCCGGTACGGGAAGAGCACTCTGCTCGGGGGTCTGGTCTCGGTGATCGCGGTCATCGGCATCATGCCTTATATCTCCCTGCAGCTCAAAGCGGTGTCCACGAGCTTCAACGTCGTGCGGCGCTACCCCGATGTGGTCATGCCGGAGCAAGCGGGCAGCGTACCCGTGTGGGCCGATACCGCCCTCTACGTCGCGTTGCTCATGGCCGTGTTCGCCATTCTCTTCGGCACCCGCCATATCGAGGCGACCGAGCGCCACGAGGGAATGGTGGCGGCTATCGCCTTCGAGTCGCTGATCAAGCTGCTTGCGTTTCTCGCCATCGGCGTTTTCGTCACCTTCGGAATATACGAAGGCTTCGGGCCGCTGTTTGCGCAGGCGGCGGCCCGGCCCGAGCTGGGTCAGCTCATGACGCTGGATGCCCTGCCCGGCGGCGCCTGGAGCTGGCTCTCGCTCACCTTCTTGTCGATGATGGCCATCCTGTTCTTGCCCCGGCAGTTTCAGGTAGCCGTCGTCGAGAACGTCAACGAGGAGCATATCCGCAAGGCATCGTGGCTCTTTCCCCTGTACCTGCTGGTCATCAACCTTTTCGTGCTCCCTATCGCTCTGGCCGGGCGGCTCTTGTTCCCGGAAGGCAATGTGGATCCGGACACGTTCGTGCTCACCTTGGCGATGACGGAGAAGCAGCAGACACTGGCGCTGTTCGTGTTCCTGGGCGGCCTCTCCGCGGCCACGGGAATGGTGATCGTCGCCACCATCGCGCTCTCGACCATGGTGTGCAATGACCTCGTGATGCCGGTATTGCTTCGCCTCCGCACGCTGCGGTTGCGCGAGCGCGCGGACCTGACGGGACTGCTGCTCACGATCCGACGCGGCAGCATCGTGTTCGTGCTGTTCCTCGGCTATCTCTACTTCCATCTCATCGGGGAGGCGTTCGCGCTGGTGACCATAGGGTTGGTCTCCTTCGCCGCCGCCGCCCAGTTCGCCCCGCCCATACTGCTCGGAATCTACTGGCGTGGGGCGAGCCGCCAGGGCGCCATGACGGGGCTCGTCGCGGGGTTCGTCGTGTGGGCTTACACCCTGTTGCTGCCGAGCTTCGCGCGCTCGAACTGGCTTCCGATGGCGTTCATCGAGGAGGGGTTGTTCGGGATCGAGCTGCTCCGCCCCTACGCGCTGTTTGGGCTGGAAGGACTGGACCCGATCTCGCACGCCGTCTTCTGGAGCATGCTCGCGAACGTCGGCAGTCTGGTAGGGGTTTCCCTGTTCACGCAGCAGAGCCCCATCGAGCGAATGCAAGCGGTGCTCTTCGTCGATGTATTCCAGCAAGGCGTGATCGGCGGCGAGGCCCATTTCTGGCGAGGGACCGCCACGGTATCCGAGCTGCACGCGCTGCTCGCGCGCTTTCTAGGGCCAGGACGCGCCGACGAGGTGCTCGCGCGCTACGCCCGCGAGCGTGGCGTCGAGCTCGACGCCGAGCTCGTGGCCGATCAGGCCCTGGTCGACCAGGTGGAGCACGTCCTCGCGGGCGCCATCGGAGCTGCATCGGCCCGAGTCATGATCTCATCCACCGTCAGAGGGGAAGCGCTCAGCGTGGACGCGGTCATGCAGATCCTGGACGAGACATCCCAAGTCATGCAGTACAGCCGGCGTCTCGAGCAGAAGTCCCGTGAGCTTGAGAAAGCGACGCGTGAATTGCGCGCCGCCAATGAGCGGCTCAAGGAGCTCGATCGACTCAAGGACGACTTCGTCTCTACGGTCAGTCACGAGCTGCGCACTCCACTCACCTCGATTCGTGCTTTCTCGGAGATCCTGCGCGGCAACCCCGATATGAGACGCGAGCAGCGACAGGAGTACTTGGATATCGTGGTCGGGGAGACCGAGCGCCTTACGCGCCTCATCAACGAGGTTCTCGATCTGGCCAAGATCGAGTCGGGGCGCATGCAGTGGCGCATGGAGCGGCTCGACCTGCGCGATCTGATCGAGGACGCCGTAGCGGCGGTGAGCCAGCTTTTCCGGGCCAAGCAAGTCCGTCTCCTGCACGAGATTCCGCCGCGACCGGCCGTGATCGAAGCCGATCGAGACCGGCTCATGCAGGTCCTCATCAACTTGCTCTCGAATGCGAACAAGTTCTGCGAGTCCGGCGTGGGCGAGGTCCGGATCCGCCTGAGCGGGGACGAGGGGCGGTTCATGGTGGAGGTTACGGACAACGGCTGCGGGATTCCGCCCGACGCGCTGCCCGCTATCTTCGAGAAGTTTCATCAGGTCGGCGACCGCGAGAGAGGCAAGCCCGGGGGCACGGGCCTGGGCTTGGCGATCTGCAAGCGCATCGTAGAGCACCACGACGGTCGCATCTGGGCCCGAAGCGAGCTCGGGAAAGGCACCACCATCGGGTTCGAGGTGCCCGAGGTCGCGCAGCACCGCGAGAGGATCGAGGTGCCGCGCGAGGCCTGACCTTGGATCCGTCCTGCCGCCGGTTAACTATAATCTTGCATGTGGCGGCGAAGGAGCATTGGCGCCGCCGAGGAGGAGAGCATGAAGTTCGTCGTGTTCCGCTGTACCAAAGACCGGGACTATTTCGTCGTGACCGACCAGAGCCATGCCGGCGAGCTGAAGGGCAATCTGTGCCCCAGCGGCGGCGAGCTGGAGAGGATCGGCGAGTACGACGAGATGGGCGAGGCGCGGGTGGCCTTCAACGAGGTGCTGGCCAAGGACGCCATCAAGCGGCAGGGATACTACCGCTTCGAAGCCAAGACCTTCGACCCCGTCGCCCAGACGCCGGGCACCATGCCTGGCTAAAGAGCGACGCTCGCTCCGAATTCCTGAAGGGCCCCGTGCGGGCCCTTTTTTCGGTTCTTCGCGGATTTCCGGGAAACCGCGCCGACACGCCCCAACGGCAATGGGTCCCGGGGGTATGCGCCGCGAAGTCGCGAGCCCCGCGGCGCGGGGCCGGGAGTCGGCTCGGGCGCGATGGGAGGCCCTGTCGCTGGGCGAAGTCCAGGAGGCGTCCAGCGGGCACGGCGCGGCCCCGCGTGAATGCGAGGTTCAGCGGCTGAGCGCGCTCATCCGGCGGCGCCCGTCCTCGGCCCAGAGACGTCAGAAGATGTCGGCCATCAGCTCCGTGCGCAGCCGCGAGCGCAGGCTGCGGATGGCCTTGAAGCTGTCCACGAGCATGTCCCGCTCGCGTTTGGACAGCGCGTCGGGCGGGACGTGATTGCCCACCGGGCGGCCGGCTTGGAAGTCGGCGATCTGCTGGCGCAGGAGCAGGTGGGTAATGTGACGGAACGCGCCCCGTAGATAGTCCTGCTCGTTGTCGCTCAGGACGCCCTTCTCGTGCAGGCGCGCGATCCGATCGAGCGTCGACGTCTCGGGTATACGCTCGCGCAAGGCGTAGATGCGGACCGCGCCCACCAGCGGCAGGGTGCCCGTGAGCTTCAGGTTCACCTTGCCCTTGTGAGGCCCTTCCCGGGTTTCCGTCTGGAGGCGGCCGAAGAGCCCGAGTGCGACGCCGTGCTCCTCGTCGACCTTGTACATCTCGCGCAGGAAAAAGGGACGCCAAGCCACGGCCGTGACCGTCTCGCGCAGCTGCGCGGTGAGCGCGCCCTCGCCGAAGACGGGCACGAAGTCGAAGAAGATGTCCGCCAGCCTCAATCCCTGGCCCGCACTGGCTCCGACCCAGCGACCGATCTGGTCGCGCCACTGGGAGATGGTCTTGCGCCATAGCGGGTTGGTGGCCATGACGTATCCGGGACAGAAGGCGAACCCCACTTCGTTGAGCGCGATCGTCATACGCTCGGCCAGCTCGATGAACCACGCATCGATACGAGTGTGATCCTCGTCGGGGTAATCGGCGAGGACGAAACCGTTGTCCTGGTCCGGAAACAGGTAACTTTCGCCGCGCCCTCCCGAGCCCATCACCACCACGTCGAAGGCCACCGGCGGCTCACCCCAGCCGTCGTCGTGCATCTGTCTCACGCACAGCCCGACGACGCGGTGGTAGAGATCGTTGTTGATGAACGTCACGAGGCGCTGGATCTCGGGGGTCGGCACGTGATCGCGAAGCAGCTCCGCCGCCACGTCGACTTGAGCGGTCTTGGTGTCCTTCATCCCGGCCACGCTCTGCTCGTGCGTGAGCCGTTCGATCTGGCTCACCATCTGCCCGGCGGCCAGGGCAAGGGCTTCATGCAGCTGGAGAATGCCGACGGCGCGACCGTCGCGATCCGTCACCGGCATGTGTCTCAGCCGGCCCCGGCGCATGCGCGCGATGGCATGGTACAGGTAATCGTCATCTCGGATGGTGCCCACGGGCGCACTCATCACCTCCTCGACAGGAGTCCGCGGCGCGCTCACGTAGGCGATACGACGGCACACATCCTGCTCGGTCACGATGCCGCTGATGTGGCCTTTTGCATTCTCGATCACGCATGCCGATGCCGCCCCCTCGCGCATCCGATGCACGACTTCCTCGCAAGAAGTGCCGGGCTTCACGATTATCGGTGCCGGTCCCATGTGCTGGCGGACCAGGCGGGTGAAAACGGCAGTCTGCGACGGCATTTTCTTTCGAGCCTCGGCGCTCAACGGTCAGCCCGCGGCCGTGAACCGTTCGGCACGGTCCAGATCATCGGGCGGCCCGCTAGGTATCAGAACGTCCCCTGTCTCGAATCGTCTCATCGCCGCGCATCCAAGGATAGTGGTGATCGCGCGCCTCTCGCACCTTGTCCAGCACACGCGTACCGGGGACGCCGAGCACGAACAGCAGGCGGCTGGCGAGCATGAGGCTCGCCTCGTGTGTCTCCGGAACCACCTCGGTCGCGCCCGCCTCGCGCAGGCGCTCGAGCTCCGCCTGATCGCGGGTGCGCACGAGCACCGGCAGCTCGGGACGGGTGCGGTGGACGTGGCGCGTGATTCCCAGGGCCGCGCCGGGATCGTCGATGCTCACCACCACCGCGCGCGCGCGCCCGAGGCCGGCGGCCTCGAGGATGTCGGGGTGCGAGGCGTCGCCGAAACTGACCGGCTCGCCGCCGAGGCGGGCATTCTGTACCCGCACCGGATCCAGATCCAGGGCCAGGAAGGGCAGCCCCTCCTCGTGCAGGTAGCGTCCGATCTGCTGGCCGATGCGCCCGTAGCCGCACACGATGACGTGATTCTCCAGCCCCGTGGCGAGGCCGCCGACCGCCGCCTTGACCTCTCCTTCGTCGACGCGCGCCGTGCTCGGGAAGAGGGCGCTCGCAATGGTTCCGTTGTAGCGGATGAGCAGCGGCGAGAGCGCCATGCTGAAGAACAGGGCTGCCAATACGACCTGTCCATAATCGGGTGGCATGAGCCGGCCGTGCAACGCGACCGAGAGGATGGCGAAGCCGAACTCGCCGCTCTGCGCGAGCACCAGGCCCGTGCGCAGCGCCGTCACGTTGTCCGCGCGTGCGATTCGGGCGAGCAGCGCTATCAGCGCCGTCTTGAACAGCACCAGGGCGGCGAAGAGCAGCGCGACCCAGCTCCACCAATTGGGCAGATTCCCTACGTCGAGCAGCATGCCGATGGTGATGAAGAACAATGCGAGGAGCACGTCGCGGAACGGCCGTACGTTCGCCTCGAGCTGATGCCGGAACTCGGTCTCGGCGAGCATGATGCCGCCCACGAACGCGCCGAGCGCCAGCGACAGCCCCATGCGATGCGTGACCCAGGCGCAGCCCAGGGTGACCAGCAGGGCGGTGAGGGTGAAGAGCTCGGTCGAGCGGGTGTGCGCCACCCGGCGAAAGAGTGGTCGCAGGGCCCAACGTCCGAGGCCCAGGATCAAAAGTAACGCGGCGATGCCCTTGAGCAGGGCCCACAACAGCACCGTGCTCAGCGGCCGATCGGCAGCGCCGGTGAAGCTGGCGACCACGATGAGCAGAGGCACTACCGCCAGATCCTGCAGCAGCAGGATGCCGATGGCGTTGCGGCCATGCCGCGTGTGCAGCTCGTGCTGATCGCTGAGCTGCTTGGTCACGATGGCGGTGGAGGACATGGCGACGACGGCGCCTACCGCCACTGCGCCTTCCACGGACATGCCCAGGAGCGCGCCGATGACGCTGGTGATGAGGGCGGTGAGCAGGACCTGCGCACTGCCGAGTCCGAGCAGCGCGTGGCGCAGGTGAAGCAGCCGCGGCAGCGAGAACTCCAGGCCGATGGTGAACAGCAGGAATACCACGCCGAACTCGGCGAGCTTCCGGATGTCCTCGGTGTCGGGAATCCAGCCGAGGGCGTGCGGCCCTACCAGAACGCCGACGGCGAGGTAACCGAGAATGGGCGGTAAATGGATGCGCCGGAACAAAACCGCGACGGCGACCGCCGCCGCGAGCAGGATGAGAACGTATTCGAAGCTGCCTTCCATCAGAAAGGACGCGATTCGTGACTGGTGGTTCGCAATGGGCTACGCGAAGCCACCGTATCGCGCGGTGTCGTGCACGGCGCGCGCCTCATGCTTCGGTTGGTTTGCACGGATCACGAATCACGAGCGGCGCGGGCCACCGCCTGGGCAATGGCGTTGGCGTCCGGATGTGCGCCGTCGACGGCCACCGCATCGGCGCGTTCCTCCGGCGCGAGCGGCTGCCAGGCGCCGAGCTGTCGCTCGAGCACCGCCAGATCGGCTTCCGACGCGTCGCGACCGGCCTCCGCGCGGCGCGCGATGCGCGCCCTCAAGGTCGGCTCGTCGGCTTCGATATCGAGAATGACGAAAGGGACGCGGTGCTCGGCGGCCAGCGCCTTGAAGCGCGCGCGGGTGCTCGGTTCCAGGAAGGTGGCATCCACGATCGCCGTGTAGCCGGCCTCGATGACGGCACCAGCCAGCACCCGCAGCCGCTCGTAAGTCTCGCGCGTGGCCGGCGGATCGTAGATGCCGCTCTCCAGCCCCGAGCCCGAGCGCGCTTGCGGCGCCAGGCCGAACAGGCGCTTGCGCTCGATGTCCGAGCGCGCCCGCACCGCGCCGAGGGGTGCCAGGAGCGCTTCGGTGATCGTGGTCTTGCCGCAGCCGGACAGCCCTCGCGTGATCACGAGGCGGGGCTTGCCCGGCTCCAGGCAGCGCTCGGCGAGCCCCAGGTAGCTCGCGAACTCCGCGTCGAGGGTATCCCGCTCCGCCTGCTCGAGACCCGATTGCGCGAGGCGCAGGCGGGCCACCTTGGCGCGGACCATGGCCCGGTAGCACATGTAGTACGGAAGGATCCGCACGCCGGCATAGTCGCCGGTGTGCTCCAGATAGCGGTTCAGGAAACGCCAGGCAAGGGCTTCGTGTCCGCGATGGTCGAGGTCCGCGAGCAGCAGCGCTATCTCGCTCATCACGTCGATCCAGCGCAGCTCCTCGCTGAATTCGATGCCGTCGAAGATGACGATGCGGGCGTCGATGCGCGCCATGTTGCCGAGATGCAGATCGCCGTGGCACTCGCGCACGAACCCGCCGCGCTTGCGGCTTGCGAGGACATCCTTGCGCGCCCTCCAGGCGCGGGCGCTTGCCTCGCGCAGGGCCGTGAGGCGCGCGCGCAGACGGGGATCGTCGATCAGGGGCAGGAGCTGCTCGAAGTTGCCTTCCACCGGATCGTGCACTCTGCACGGCTCGCCGAAGCCGCTGTCGGCGGGCGCGCTTTCGATGCATCCATGGAACTCCGCTACGCGCCGTGCCAGCGCATCGATGTCCTCCGGCCCGAGCGCCCCGCATCGCGCCAGGCGGTCCATCAGCGCCGACTGCGGGAACTGTCGCATCTGAACCGCGTACTCGATGGGCGTCCCTTCGCCACCCATGCGCGGATCCTCGTGGGTGCCGGTGATCGGGACGACGCTCAGATAGATGTCGGGCGCAAGCCGGCGGTTGAGGCGCAGCTCCTCGTGGCAGTAGAAGCGCCGGCGTTCGAGGGTGCTGAAATCGAGAAACCCGGGCGCGACGGGCTTCTTGATCTTGTAGGCATAAGGGCCGGTCAGTATGACCCACGAGATGTGGGTCTCCACGAGACTCGGGCTCCGGACCTCGTGATCGTACCTGGCGGGGTCCAGCAGGGCGCGCACGCAGAGCCTGGGTGCTCCGCCGGAGGAGGATGCTGCGCTGGCCTGAAGCGAGATGCTCATGTCGGCTCGTTATCCGCTGCGTCCGTAAGCGGCGGCCCACGCTCGGGTGCGCGCGGAGCTGCCCTGCGCCCCCCTCGGGGGATTTACCGGGTGCTGCGGCGCCTGCGCAATATCCGTCGGGGCGGCGCAGGCCGCATTGATCCGCGTCAACGGCCACGAACGGATGCAGCACGCCGCGGCTCCCGGGTTGATCGTGGTCAACCGCACGGCGTCTGGCAACGCCGAGAATGCCGCGGTCCGGGCTATACTCGCCCGCATGCCGACTGATCTGCGAGGTCCCGCGCGCCCGGTGTTCGCGGCGCCGGGCGCTGGGAGGCCCCCCAGCGCGTGAGCACCACATGAACATTCTGCGCCAGCTCACCCAGCGGCCACGCATCGCGTACTTCTCCATGGAGGTCGCGCTGCGGCCGGAGATCCACACCTACAGCGGCGGCCTGGGGATGCTCGCCGGGGATACGGCGCGCGCGGCTGCGGATCTCGAGGTGCCGCTCGTGGTGGTGACCCTGATCTCCCGCCAGGGTTACGTGCGACAGAGCATCGACGGTGACGGTCGGCAGGTCGAATCACAGGATCCCTGGGACCCCGCGCAGTGGGCGACGCCGCTCAACGCGATGATTGCGCTCACCATCGAGGGGCGCGAGGTCTGGGTGCGGCCGTGGCTGTACTGTCTCCAGGGCATGTTCGACTACCAGGTGCCGGTCATCCTGCTGGACACTGCGCTGGCGGAGAACTCGGTCGAGGACCGCACCATCACGGATCGCCTGTACGGGGACGACGGGCCTTACCGTCTCAAGCAGGAGATGGTGCTCGGGATCGGGGGCGTGCGCATCCTGCAGTCCCTGGGGTTCGACGTGCACACCTATCATCTGAACGAAGGCCACTCGGCGCTGCTGGCGGTCGAGCTCCTGCGCCGGCATCCCCATGACCCCCGGGCCGTCGGGGCGCGGGAGTGCGCCTACGACGTCGGGTGGGTGAGGGAACGGTGCGTCTTCACCACCCACACGCCGGTGGAGGCGGGTCATGACCGTTTCCCGTATGACATGGTCCAGCGCCTGATGGGCGATCTCATCGAGCTCGACGAGCTGCGCCTGCTCGCAGGCCCCGACGAGCTCAACATGACGCGCTTGGCCCTGAATCTCGCCGGATACGTGAACGGCGTGGCGCGGCGCCATGCCGAGCTGGCGCACAGCGAGTACCCCGCTTATCGGGTGCACGCCATCCCCAACGGTGTGCACGCGCAGACCTGGATCTGCCCCAGCTTCGCCGCGCTATTCCGCCGCCACTGGCCCGATTGGCAGCTCGAGCTGGGGTTGCTCATACGCGCGGACGAGCTGCCGGACGCGGCCGTGTGGCAGGCGCACGAGGCCGCCAAACAGGCCCTCGCCGAACGCGTGCTCGCCCTCACCGGCGAGAAGCTCGACCCGCATGCCCTGACCATCGGCTTCGCCCGCCGCATGACGAGCTACAAGCGCCCCGGGCTCCTGTTCCAGGACGTGGAACGGCTCCTGGCCATCCATGATCGCACGCCGATCCAGGTGGTGATGGCGGGCAAAGCCCATCCGCGCGACCAGGGCGGCAAGGCCATCATCGCCGAGCTGCACGCGCACATCCGCGCCCTGCGCGGGCATATGCGGGTCGTCTTCGTGCCCGACTACGGCATGGAGCTCGCCCGCTACCTGGTCTCGGGCTCGGACGTGTGGCTCAATACGCCGCTGCCGCCGTTGGAGGCGTCGGGCACCAGCGGCATGAAGGCGGCCTTCAACGGCGTCCTCAACCTGGGCGTGCTCGACGGCTGGTGGCTCGACGGTTGCGTGGAGGGTGTCAACGGCTGGGCCATCGGCGATCACGCGCGCCCGCCGTCCGGGGAGCTGGACGCGGATGCGCTCTACGACAAGCTCGAGACCGCGGTGCTGCCGCTCTACTACGAGAAGCGCGAGGGCTGGGTTCGCATGATGAAGGCGGCCATCGGGAAGATCGCCTGGTTCAACAGCCATCGCATGCTGTGCCGCTACGCAGCCGAGGCCTACCTGCGCTGAACGCGCGGGCGGTGGGCCAGCCGACACCGTTGTACAATCAAGCCCATCGCGTACG
Organism: uncultured Ectothiorhodospiraceae bacterium; assembly: GCA_964585725.1. Lineage (GTDB taxonomy): Bacteria > Pseudomonadota > Gammaproteobacteria > HK1 > HK1 > CAZPFD01. The sequence goes on from CAZPFD010000011.1 coordinate 14,772, forward strand.
GTGCTCGGTTGCGCGATGATGTTGATTTGACCCGGCGCCGGGGCCGACTAAAGTGATGCACACGTGACCATGAACAGCGGACGACCGAGGCGGTTCCCGTTTCTGAAGCGCTGGACCGAGCGGCAGAAGCCCAAGCGAGCGGTGGAGGACTCGGTGCACGACCAACGGCGCAGGATGTTGCGCGAGGTCGAGGCCGACGCCCGCGAGCTGGGGAGCGCCCTGGGCAAGGACGGCCTCGACGCGCGCGTGATCCGCGCGCTCGGGCGGGTGCCGCGTCACGAATTCGTGCCCGCCCGCTACCGCGCCGTGGCCTACGCGAACCAGGCTCTGTCCATTGGCCACGGGCAGACCATCTCGCAGCCGTTCATCGTGGCGCTGATGACCGATCTCCTGGCCGTGGACGAGAGCTCGGTGGTTCTCGAGGTGGGCACCGGCTCCGGCTACCAGGCGGCGGTGCTCGCGGAGCTGGTCAAGCGGGTGTACGGGATCGAGGCCATCGGCGATCTGGCGGAGCAGGCACGAGCGCGCCTGCGCCGGCTGGGGTATGAGAACGTGGAGATCCGCAAGGGGGACGGCTACGCCGGCTGGCCGGAGCACGCTCCCTTCGACGGCATCATCGTCACCGCGGCGGCTCCCGAGGTTCCATCGGGGCTGGTGGAGCAGCTCCGGGTGGGCGCTCGCCTGGTCGTCCCCGTGGGAGCGCCCTACGAGACGCAGTGGCTCACCGTGGTGGAGAAGGGTGAGAGCCAGGCGGTGGCCACGCGCCGTATCATTCCGGTGGCTTTCGTGCCGATGAGAGAGGTGTCATGAAGGAGCGGTCCCGGCACAGCGCACGCCGCACCCACGCATGGGTGCGGGCTCTGTGCGCCGTTACGCTGGCCGCCTGCGCGGCGTTGCCCGCGCGCGCCCAGGAGTTCGTGCTGCCACCCGACGGGGACAGCGTCGTAGGCGGGCTCCAATGGGTGAGCGCCGCCTACGAGGACACGCTCCTGGATATCGCGCGCCGCTTCAACGTGGGTTATCGCGAGATCCGGCAGGCCAACGCGATGGTGGACGTGTGGCTGCCCGGGGAGGGCACCGAGGTCCTCATTCCTTCCCGCTACATCCTTCCCGATGCCCCGCGGGAGGGGATCGTGATCAACCTCTCCGAGATGCGGCTCTATTACTATCCCGAATCCCCGCCCGGCCAGCCAAAGCGCGTGGTTACCCACCCGATCAGCATCGGCCGGGTCGATTGGGGCACGCCGTTGGCCAACACCGAGGTCGTGCAAAAGCTGACCGACCCGACCTGGTATCCTCCGGAGTCCATTCGCGCCGAGCACGCGGAGCGCGGCGATCCCTTGCCCGCGAAGGTTCCGCCGGGCCCCGACAATCCCCTCGGCCGCTTCGCGCTGCGCCTCGCGCTGCCGGGATACCTGATCCACGGGACCAACAAGCCCTACGGCATCGGAATGCGGGTGACGCACGGGTGCATACGCATGTACCCCGAAGACATCGAAACCTTGTTCGCGCGGGTGCCCGTGGGGACGCCGGTGCACATCGTCAACCAGCCGTTCAAGGCCGGGTGGCGACAGGGGGTCCTGTTTCTTGAAGCGCATCCTCCGGAGGGGAACCCGACCCCGGATATGCTGGAGGATCTCACGCCGGCGATACGCAGCATCGTGGCCGCTACCCCGGAGCAGGGGCGCGACGATCACGTGGACTGGAACCGTGTGAGGGCCGTGGCGGAGGGGATGCACGGTATCCCGCTCCCCGTCTCACACCGGTGGCGGGGCACGAAGGACGACGCGGTGGCGGAAGCGCAGGCTGCGCGCCTACCGACCCGGGGTCCGTAAACACGCAGCCCCGCCACGGCGCCGTCGCGACCCGGCGCCGTGGCGCTCCTCCGAAGAAGCGGCGGGCAGCTCCGGAGGGCGCTGGCGCCTACTTCATCATCGACTTCTCGAGAAGGCGATCGATCTTGTTGCTGTTGCGCTCGCAGCAGGCCTGCGCCTCGTTTGCGACGCGCAGCGCCCTGTCCGACTTCTGTGACGCGGCGTTGGCGGTGCGCATGGCCTCGTTGGCCGTCCTCAGCGCCTGGTCGGCAGTGCTCTGCGCCTCTTCCACCATCGTGCGCATCTCATCCTGCGCCATGGGTGCGGCGCAACCCGCGATCAGGCCAACCGCCATCACGGCGGCGGGAATACCCATCAAACGAAAGGCTCTTTGAGACATGGCACTAGGCCTCCTTCTCTTTTGTTGACATGAGCCGGCTGAAGCTTGAAGCGTCCGACGGTAGCCGGGCATCCTGCATGGCACCCATCCGGGCCAGAGCCGGCCCAGGATGGCCGCCGACGTGGTCTGCCGGTTCTGACGTGCTAGAGGCGTTGGCAGTGCTTCCCCCCGGACGGCCACTTGTAAGAACCCCCGCCGCCCGTGCCGCCGAACCGCGCCCGACCCTGTGGTGCGCTCGCTGAGCGAGGATTGCTTATTCTCGCACCACGGGACCCGGCTTGAGGCTCCGGCACGAAGCCGCGAAGCGCCAAGATATTAATAGTAAACTTCGGGTAGAGTAAACTTCCGTGCACCCTCTCCGCACACAAAATACAAGGATAGCATGGCATCCAGCTTGACGTCGAAGCAGGTCAACACCTTCAAGAAGCAGCTCGAGCAACGCCTGGGGGTGCTCCGCGACGCGGTACGCGAGGAGCTCCTGAACTCCGACAACGAGCGCTACCAGGAGCTCGCCGGGGCGGTGCCCGATGAGGGCGATCAATCCATCGCCGATCTGCTGGCTGATGTGAATCTTGCGGTCATCGATCAGCACATCAATGAGATCAGGCGCATCGAAGAGGCGCTCGGCCGTATCAGGACGGGTGATTACGCTGTGTGCATCGACTGTGGCGAGGACATAGCCCGCAAGCGCCTCGAGGCCTATCCCACCGCGCTGCGCTGCCACGACTGCCAGGCCCGCTACGAGCGGAGCTACGCACAGGGCGGTACGCCGCGCCTCTGAGCTTCACCGCCCCGGGGCCCGCAAAGGGCCCGAGAGCGTGGCAGGGATCGCGGCGGGGCCGCCGCGCTAGGCGCGCTCCACGAGCCGCTCGGCGAGCGCCGGTATGGCGGCTGCAAGCACGTCTTCGATGCGTTCGGCGGGAATGACCTCGAGCTGGTTGCGTACCTGCTCGGGCACTTCGCGCAGGTCCTTCTGATTCTCTCTGGGGATGATCACCCGCCGAATGCCGCTGCGATGCGCGGCGAGCAGCTTCTCCTTGACTCCGCCCACCGGCAAGACCAGCCCGCTCAAGGTGATCTCCCCGGTCATCGCGGTATCGCTACGCGCAGCGCAGTCGGCGTAGAGGGAGGCCAGAGCGGTGACCATGGTGACGCCGGCGGAGGGGCCATCCTTCGGGATGGCACCGGCGGGCACGTGGATGTGCACCCCGGACTTGCGCACCGTGTCCTGGTCGATACCCAGCGCATCCGAGCGCGACCAGAGATAGCTCTGCGCCGCCCGGGCCGATTCCTGCATGATGCTCCCCAGCTGTCCGGTCAATGTCAGCCCCTTCCCCTCGGGGAGCAGAGCGGCCTCGACATAGAGCACGTCACCCCCGGATTCGGTCCAGGCGAGTCCCGCTGCTACTCCGGGGGCGAGCTGCTTGCGCACCTGCTCCGGGAGGAAGCGCTCGGGCCCGAGCAGGTCCCCCAGATCCTGGGGCGCGATCGAGACCGGCTCGGTGCGCCCGCGCGCCACCTCCGTCGCCACCTTGCGGGCAATCCGCCCCAGCGTGCGCTCGAGCTCGCGCACACCGGCCTCACGCGTGTAGTGGCGGATCAGATAGTCGAGCGTCTCGTCCGGGAGGACGAGCTGGCCCTCGGCGAGCCCCGCCTCCTCGACCCGCCGCCCGATCAGATAGCGCCGGGCGATCTCGGCCTTCTCCTCGTTGCTGTACCCCGACAGCCGCAGCACCTCCATGCGGTCGAGGAGCGGCCGCGGAATGGTGTCGAGCGTGTTGGCGGTGGTGATGAAGAATACCTTCGAGAGGTCGAAGGGCAGATCCAGGTAGTTGTCCTGGAACTCGTGGTTTTGCGCGGGATCGAGGATCTCCATGAGCGCCGCCGCCGGGTCCCCGCGGAAATCGCGCCCGAGCTTGTCTACCTCGTCCAGCATCAGCAGCGGATTGCGCACGCCGGCGCGGCGGATGGCCCGGATGATGCGTCCGGGCATGGCGCCGATGTAGGTACGCCGGTGCCCGCGCAGCTCGGCCTCGTCGTGCAGGCCGCCGAGACTCATGCGCTCGAACCTGCGCTCCAGGGAGCGGGCAATCGATTGGCCGAGAGAGGTCTTGCCCACGCCCGGGGGGCCGACGAAGCAGAGGATGGGCGCTTTGGCCCCCGGGTTGAGCTTCATGACCGCGAGATGCTCGATGATGCGATCCTTGACCTCTTCCAGATCGAAATGATCCGCGTCGAGAACGGAGCGCGCCCTCTCGAGATCGAGGTTGTCCTCGGTCGCCTTCTTCCACGGCAGCTCGATGGCGAGCTCGATGTAGGTGCGCGTGAGCTGGTAGTCCGGCGCCGACGAGGGCAGCCGCTCCAGCCGGCTCAGCTCTCGCTCCACTTCTTTGCGCACCAGCTCGGGAAGGTCGGCTTCCTCCATCTTGTTGCGCAGCTCGGACACGTCCGATTGCTCCGGGCTGCGCTCGCCCAACTCTTCCTGGATCGCGCGCAGCTGCTGGCGCAGCATGTACTCCCGCTGCTCGCGGCTCATCTCCGATTCGGCCTGACTCGCGATCTTGTTGCGCAGCTCGAGCACTTGCACCTCGTAATTGAGGTGGTCGTACACGAGGCGCGTCGCTTCGCGGCGGGTCGAGGCTTTGAGGAGCGCTATCTCTTTGTCGGTGTCGAGCGAGAGCAGCGAGGCCAGCAGATAGATCTGGTGCAGCGGTTCCTTCACCTCGGAGATGATATGTCCCAGCCCCATCTGGACCTGGGGCTGGACCAGCTCCTGCATTTTCTTGGCCAGGTCGAGGACGGCGCGGTGCAGGGCCTGCGTCTCCGCGTCCGCCTCGTCCGCGACCGGCGCGCGCTGCACGCGCGCCTTCAGATAGGGTTGCTCCTGCTCGACTTCGATGAGCTCGACGCGCTCCGTCCCCTGCACGACGATCTGAAATCCCTCCTCCCCCCGGGCCATGCGCTTCATCACCGCGAGACAGCCGATGTCGTAGAGATCGGCCGCCCCGGGCTTCTCCACGGACGGCTCTTTCTGCGTGAAAACCGCCAGGATCTTGTCCTCGCTCGAGAGGGCTGCCTCCACGGCGGCGATCGATCCCGGTCTGCCGACAGAGAGGGGCGTGATCAGATAGGGATAGAGCACCGTGTTCTTGACGGGCAGCGCGGGGGCCGTGGTGATGTCGATGACCTTGCTCATCGTCGTTCGCTTGCCATGTGCAGATGTATCAGCAGCATCCCCTCTCGATACTCGGTGGCGATGCGCGCCTCATCGAGCTCGCAAGGGAGCTCGATGCTGCGCTGAAAGCGGTTATAGGCGATCTCCATGGAGTACGACTGGTGTCCCTCCTGGATGGACCGGTCACGGCGGATCCCGCGAACGGTCAGGCGGCATTCGCGCACCTCCACCTCCACGTCCTGGGGGCGGACGCCGGCCAGGTCCACCTTGATCAGCCAGTCCCGCCCGCAGCGGTAGACGTCGGCCGCGGGCCGCCACGCTAGCTCGCGGCAGCGGCTGCCCTCCGACTCGAGCATCGATTCCATCAGCTCCATCAGGCGACTGGGCATCATGCGGCTGCTTTGCGATCCCGGGGAAACGGCTTTACCGGGCGCACCGGAGTGCGCCCGGCAGGGGCCTCACCGAGCATCCATTATAAGGCTCGGGCCGGCCCGCGAGGTCCGCCTGCCTGCCCTACACGCTCCTAGGAGCTTTCGCCCAACCCGCAGGTCATGGCCATCGCGATGAGGGCCGAGAGCGAATCCGCTTCCATCTTGTCCATGACGCGCGCCCGGTGGGTCTCCACGGTTCGGTAACTCACATTCAGGTGCTTGGCGATCTCCTTATTGGATTGCCCCTGCGCGACAAGGGTCATTACCTCCCGTTCGCGCGGGGTCAACCGCTCGAGCCGGGCCGCTACCTCGGCGCGCTCCGATCTGCGGCGGCGGTTGCGTTCGTCCCGGATCAGGGCTTCGCGCACGCGCTCGATCAACGCTCGCTCGTCCACGGGCTTTTCCAGGAAATCCACGGCCCCCGCTTTGAACGCTCGCGCCGACAGGGGGACGTCGCCGTGCGCCGTGATGAAGATGACGGGAACGTCGATGTGACGCTGCTTGAGTACGGACTGGAGCTCGAGCCCGCTCATGCCGGGCATGCGCACATCGAGAAGGAGGCAGCCGGGACGATCCGCCGTGTAGGCGTCGAGAAACGTCTGTGCCGATGCATAGGTCTCCGCAGCCAGCCCGGCACTCTCGAGCAAGAGTGCCAGCGAATCGCGCACCGCCGCGTCGTCGTCCACGATGAAGACTGTCGAATCGCTGCTCATGAGCCCTTCCACCGGCGCTGAATAGCAGCTCTCGGTGTCGACGGTCTTGACCAGGATCAACTCGACGGCCCGGTGCGAGGGTGTGCCCGGGCTGAGCCTCCGCCCGCACCGCGACCGGGCGCGCGAGAGGCACGCATGCCCGCTCTGCATTTCCCACCGGCCCACAGCGGCGGGCGCGGAAGTAGCTCTGTCCTCTTTTCTCAGGTGGTCCGGTCGAGCGGCAGCTCGACGTGAAACTCTGCGCCTTCGCCGGGCACGGATTCGGCCCACAGGCGCCCGCCGTGCGCCTCTGCGATCGAGCGGCTGACGGGCAGCCCCATGCCGATGCCGTCCTTCTTGGTGGTATGGAATGCCTCGAAAACGAGGGCCTTCGCCTTCTCGTCGAGGCCCGGACCGTTGTCGCTGACCGTGAGCCGGATCCCGGCGCCGGCGCTGCGCCGCGTGCGGATGGCGATCCGGCGCACGGCCCGTCCGCTCACAGCGTCTATCGCGTTGCGCACGAGATTGAACACCACCTGCTCGAGCTGGATGCGGTCAGCGGACAGGGGAGGCAGGGTATCGTCCAGGTCGAGGGTGATCTCGACGCGCTGGGAACGGATGATGGGGGCGTTGAAAGAGATCACCTCGGCGATGACCGCGTTCAGAGGGACCGTGGTGGGCTGCACTCCCGGCGTGCGCACGAAAGAGCGTATACGGCGGATGATCTCCCCGGCGCGTTGTGCCTGCTGAGCCGTTCGCTCCAGCGCGCCCGCCAGCTTGTCGGTATCCGGTGCGTCCCCGCGCAGCAGCCTCTGGCAGGCCCGGCAGTAGGCGCTGATGGCATGCAACGGCTGGTTGATCTCGTGCGCGAGCATGCTCGCCATCTCGCCCATCGCCGTGAGCCGCATCATATGGGCGAGCTCGCCCTGCCGTTTGCGCGCATCCTCCTCCATCTTCTTGCGCTCGGTGATGTCGTGGGCGAGCCCGGTGAAGCGGTGCGCGCGGCCGTCGTGATGCTCGCCGACGGCGAGCTCCATGGGGAACACGGTGCCATCCCGCCGAAGCCCCTCCACCTCGCGTCCCCCCACGCCGATGATTCGTCTTGCCCCGGTGTCGATATAGCGCCGGATGTATTCATCGTGCCGCTCGCGATGCGGCGAAGGCATGAGCATGGAGACGTTGCGGCCGATGACCTCGGCGGCCCGGTAGCCGAACATGCGCTCCGCGGCCGGATTGAAGGTGTCGATCATCCCCCGGCCGTCGACGGTGATGATGGCTTCCACCGCCGTGTCCAGGATCGCCTGGGTTCGCGCCTCGCGCTCGCGCAGCACCTCCTCGACCCGCCGGCGCTCGACGATCTCCTCCTGAAGGGTCCGGTTGGTACGGGTGAGGGCTGCCGTGCGCTCGGCCACGCGGCGCTCCAGCTCGGCATTGAGCCGCTCGATCTCGTCCTCGATACGGCGGCGATGGATCACCGGCCCCAGCGGAGCCAGCGCCGCGGTTACCAGCTCGAGCAGCCGCACGTCCTCGCGCCGCGGCCGCTTCATGAAGAAGCCGAGCACCGCTACGATCTCGCCGCGCTCGAGGACGGGGATCGCGAGGCCCGTTTTGAGCCCGACCCGCTGGGCTGCCTCTGCACGCGCGAAGAGCTTGGGGTCGGAGAGGTCCTCGAGCCATTGCGGACGCCGCGTTTGCCACACGCGGCCGGGCAGGCCCTGCCCCCGGGCGAAGGTGGCGCTGGCACGGTGAAAGGCAATGAGCGAGGGGTCCCGCGAATGCCAGGGTCCGTTGGTGAGCACCCGGTGAGAGGGATCGACGAGCCACGCCTCGCCGCAGTCCCAGCCCGTGACGGCACATATCCGCTCCAGCGCGGTCGCCATCGCCGATTGGGAGTCGCCGGCGCCGGCGATGGCGAGGACCAGCTCCTTCAGCAGCTGCAGCTCCTGCTGCGTGCGCACGTGCTCAGCCGTAACGCTTCGCAGCGTGCGGTTCGCGCGCGCCAGCTCCGCGACGCGCTCGCGCATGCGCTCGTCCGGGCGCTCGCGGCTCGCGGCCGGGGTCTGAGCCGCCGTCTCTCGGGCTTCCAGTCGCTCCAGCGCCGCGCGCAGGCCGTCCAGAGCCCTCTCGCGCTGTGCCGGGGACGGAGCTTCCTCGACGGCGGCCGTCCAGCGCCGCACGGCCGCGGCCAGGGTTGCGGTGTCGGTGAAGTCCTTCACCCGGTCCCCGCGATGAGTCTCGCGCCGGCGCACGGGCCGTGCGGCCGGCGGTCGGGTTGACACAGGTCAACTCCCGCGTCCGGCGGGGGCATATGCTGTGGTTTGTTCATCAAGGCGGCTCTAGCCGGAAACGAGATGACCGCGGGGTCCGGGCGAGCAACGGACGGGCACGCGGCGGCCCGCTGCCCTTCCACGAAGGGGGGACGCGACCGTTGCCGTCCGGGCAACATGGGCCAAGCCGCGAAGAGTTTCCTTGATCCCGATCAATGGCTACCGTGAGGCAGCGGGGTTGGCGCCGGGCGCCAGCGTACGCGGAGGAAACCAGGTTCTCGACGGAACATGACTGCCGATGGCCCTCAACCCGACGTATCGCTGGGGTCGAAGGTGGCGTTTCTCCAGCAGCCCGGGAGCTACCCCGAGAAGACGGAGCGCGTGGAGTCGGTGGAGACCCACATGTCCTGGGTGTTTCTCACCGACACCCGCGCCTACAAGCTCAAGAAGCCCGTCCGCTACGATTTCCTGGACTTCAGCACGATCGACGCCCGGCGCGCGGACTGCCTTGAAGAGCTGCGCCTGAACCGGCGCCTCGCCCGCGAGGTGTACCTGGGCGTGGTCGCGCTCACCAGCGGCGCTCACGGAGAGCTCTCCCTGCACGGCCGCGGTACGCCGGTGGACTGGCTGGTCAAGATGCGCCGCCTGCCGGCCCAGCGCATGCTGGACCGCGTGATACGCGAGGGTCAGGTGCGGCGCGAGGAGGTCCGGCGCGCGGCCGAGGTGCTCGCGCGCTTCTACCGGAGGGCGCGGCCGGTCGGTATGACCCCGGTCGCGTATCGCAAGCGTCTGGAGACCGATATCCGCGACAATCTGCGAGAGCTGACCCTACCCAGATTTCATCTGCCGGCACCGCTCGTGCGCCGCATCAGCGCCGCCCAGCTCGATGTCATCCAGCGCATGCCGGGACTGCTGGATGCGCGCGCCCTCGACGGACGCATCATCGAGGCGCACGGAGACCTGCGACCCGAGCATATCTGTCTCGGGCCCGAGCCCGCCGTCATCGACTGCCTGGAGTTCAAGCGTGAGTTTCGTCTGCTCGATCCCGTGGACGAGCTCGCCTTCCTCGCCATGGAATGCGAGCAGCTCGACGCGGCCTCCGTCGGTGATCTTTTCCTGGCGACCTACAGCAGGATCACCGGCGACTATCCATCCCCCGAGCTCGTGTACCTGTACAAGAGCTTTCGTGCGTGTCTACGTGCGAAGATCGCCATCTGGCATACGAAAGAACCCACCGGGCGCCCGGCCGGGCACTGGTCGCGAGTCGCACAGAGCTACCTGCGCCGCGCCGAGAGCTACGTTGGGGAGCTCGCCTGATACTCCAGCAGCTCCACGATGGAGCCGCCCGAATGCATGCGGGCGATGGCCTCGGCCACCAGGCCCGCGCTCTCGAGCACGGCCACTTTCTGCGCCACGAGCCCGGCGTCGAGCCTGAACGCCGGCAGCGTGTCCGTGACCACAATCCGCTCGAGAACGGGGTCGGCCAGAATGTCGTTGGCGGCACCGACGAAGATGCCGTGCGTCGCGCAGGCCTGGACGCGATGCGCACCCAGGGAGCGGCATGCCTTGGCCGCGCGCAGCAGCGTGGTTCCGCTGCTGATGAGATCGTCGACGATGACGGCGTGGCGGCCGCGCAAGTCCCCCACCATCTGCTCGCCGCTGACCACGCCCTCGCTGCGCTTCTTCTCCATGAACGCGAGGGGCACCGGCTGGCCCAGAGCCTGACCGAGCGTCGCGCCGAAGTCTTCCGCGCGCTTCACGCCCCCCGGGTCCGGTGAGACCACGGCCACCGCCTCGCCGCGCAGCTCCTTCTTCAGGTGTGCGACGAACAGGTTCTTCGCTTCCAGATGAACGGTCGTGCAGCGAAAGGCGTTCTGAAAGGCCGCCAGATTGTGCACATCCATGGTCACGAACCGGCCGACGCCCAGCGCCTCGAAGAGCTGTGCTACGTAGCGGGTCGTCACCGGATCCCGCGGCTTGGTCCTGCGATCCTTGCGCGCGTAGCCGAGGTATGGGACCACCGCGGTCACCTCTCGGGCGCCCGCGTCCTTCAGAGCGCCCAGGAAGAACAGCAGGCGGCACAGCTTGTCGTTGACGCTCTGCGTGGAGTCGCTGTACAGGGAGTGCACGACGAACACATCGGCGCCGCGTACGTTGGCCAGCGGGCGCGCTTTGTGCTCGCCGTCCTCGAACTCGCGCTCTTCGTGGGGGCTCAGCGGCAAGCCGAGCGCCCGGCCGACCTTCTCGCCGTAGTCGCGGGTCGCGTTCAGGGCGAAGAGGCGGATGCCGGCTCGGTCGTCTGCTGCCATGGTGCTCCCGTGGACCGCGTGTCGACGCACTCCAAGCTTACCCAATCCGGCGGGATTGCGCTGCGCTCATCCCGCCCTACGCCGCTGCGCGGCACGTACGCCGGAACCCCGCGCGCCCGTGGGGCGGGATGAAGTCCCGCCGGGCCCGGGCATGGCGCAACCGCGGACCCAGGGCGGGACGCAACCCCGGCGGGCCTTGCATCTCAACGCTCTCCCAGAAGCTCCAGGAACTCGCGCTCGTCGATGAGCTTCACGCCTCGTTCGCGCGCCTCGTCGCGCTTGCTTCCCGGGTCGGCGCCCACTACGACGTAGTCGGTCTCTGCGCTGACGCTCGAGGTCGCACGGCCCCCCAGCGCTTCGATGCGGTCCTCCGCCTCCGCACGGGTGCAGGTCTCGAGCGTGCCGGTGAGCACGAAGGTCTTGCCCTCGAGCGGCTGCCGCCTGTGATCGGCGGGCATGTCCTCGACGCGAACACCGGCCGCGTGCAGCCGCTCCAGCACGCGCCGGTTCTGCTTCTGGCCGAAGAACTCTGCCACGGAGCGGGCTATCTCGGTGCCGATCTCCGGGACGCGCTCGAGCCGCTCGGCGCTGGCGCGGCGCACCGCCTCCAGGGAGCCGAGCTCGGAGGCGAGCAGGCGTGCGACCCGCCTGCCCACGCGGCGGATGCCGAGAGCGTACAGGAAGCGATCGAGACGCGCGCGCGTCGCGCCCTGAATCGCGTCGTGGAGCTGGCTGGCGGACCTGTGCGCGAAGCCCTCGAGGGCCTCCAGGTCGTCCACCGACAGATGGTAGAGATCGGCCACGTCGTGCACCATGTCGCGGGCGACGAGCTGCTGGGCGGTCTTCTCCCCCAGGTGATCGATGTTCATGGCGTCGCGCGACGCATAGTGCAGGACGCGCCCCACGAGCTGCGCCTGGCATGAGAGGCCCGCCGGGCACAAGTAATAGGCGCCCTCGCGCACCACCTCGGCGCCGCACACCGGGCAGCGGCGGGGCATGGAGAAAGGTCGGGCGCGCTTGACCCCCGGCTGCGGCAGGCGCTCCAGAACCTCCGGGATGACGTCGCCCGCACGGACGATGCGCACGCGGTCGCCCGGGCGCACGTCCTTGCGCTCTACCTCGTCGGCGTTGTGCAGCGTGGCCCGGCTCACCGTGACCCCGCCGACATCCACCGGCTCGAGCAGCGCGACGGGTGTCAGCATGCCGGTGCGCCCCACCTGCACGACGATCTCCACGAGCGTGGTCACCTCTTCGCGGGGCGCGAACTTCCATGCGATGGCCCAGCGCGGATTGCGCGCGCGCACGCCCAGCGCCTCGCGCAGGGCCCGATCGTCGACCTTGACGATGGTGCCGTCGATCTCGTAGTCGAGGTCGTCGCGTTTCCCGGAGAGGCGCTCGTGATAGTTCTTGATGTCCTCCAGGGACGAGCCTCTGCGGTTGAGCGGGCTGGTCTTCAGGCCCCAGTCGGAGAGGCGCGCGAGGACGCGGTGGTGCGAGTCGGGAATGTCGCCGTCCGAGTCGAGTATCTCGTAGAAGCAGATGTCCAGCGGCTTGCCCGCGACGTTGCGCGGATCGAGCTGGCGCATGAGCCCGGCGGCCGCGTTGCGCGGGTTGGCGAATGGCTCCTCGCCCCGCTCGACGCGCGCGCGGTTCAGGTCGATGAAGCCCGACTTGGGCATGAACACCTCCGCACGCACCGCGAGGGACCCCGGCGCTTCCCCGTCTGTGCGCAATGACAGGGGCACCGCGCCGATGGTCTTGAGGTTGTGTGAGATGTCCTCCCCCACGTCCCCGTTGCCACGGGTGGCGCCGTGATCCAGGCGGCCCTTGCGATAGACGAGCTCCACCGAGAGCCCGTCGAACTTGGGCTCGAGCACGTATGCGAGCTCGTGCTTGCCCGCCTTCTCGCGCACGAGCCGGTGGAAGGCCTCCACCTCGGCGCTCTCGCGCACCGCCTGCAGGCTCAGCATGGCTGCGGCGTGGCGTACTTTCTTCAGCTGGCCGACCGGCTGCGCCCCCACGCGCTGGGTGGGTGAGTCGGGCGAGCGCAGCTCGGGGTACGCCTCCTCGAGCTCCTCGAGTCGATGAAAGAGCTTGTCGTACACCGCATCGGAGATGGCCGGTTTGTTCTTCACGTAGTAGAGGTAATCGTGATGGGCGATGCCCTCGCGCAGGGCGGCCGCCTCCGCGTGCGCCTCGTCGCGTGAGAGCGCGTCGATGGGCTTGAAGTCGGTGCGCGGACGCTTCTTGAAATCCATGAGGTGACGCTGCAATCGTCGCAGGCTCGCCGCCCGACGACGATCGAGTCTCGCAAGCAGTTACTTTTACCGCGGACGCCGCGGAGAGGATTGATCTCCGTCAATGGGCCCGGGCTGGAACCGCCTTAGGCTTCGGTCTGGCCCACTTCGAGTCCGTTCTCCATGAGCAGTGAAGCTCGCGCGGTTCCCGCCGGTCGCCAGGTGATTACCGGCGTCGAAGGCCTGACCGAGCTCATCGCGGCGCTGCAGCGGCGCGGCTACCGGGTGCTCGGCCCCACCGTGTGCGACCGGGCCATCGTGTATGACGAGATAGCGAGCGCCGCGGACCTCCCGTCGGGCTGGACCGATGAGCAGGACGGCGGAGCCTATCGGCTCGAGAGACGCTCCGACGACGCCCTTTTCGGCTACGCCGTCGGCCCCCACTCCTGGAAGCAGTTCCTGCATCCGCCGAGCCTGCGGCTGTGGCGCGCGACGCGCACCGAGGACGGCTTTCGGGTGGAGAGTGACGCGGACGCGTCCCCGAGGCTCGCTTTTCTCGGCGTACGCTCTTGCGAGCTCCACGCCATCCGGATTCAGGATCGCGTGCTTCTGGACGGGCCGCACGCCGATCCCCACTACCGGTCGCGGCGCGAAGACAGCTTCATCGCCGCTCTCAACTGCGGGGAGGCCGGGGGTACCTGCTTCTGCGTGTCCATGCAGACGGGGCCCGAGGTGAGCGGACCGTGCGATCTGGTGCTGACGGAGCTTCTGGATGAACAGCGCCACGAGTTCCTCGTTCAGACGGGATCGGCGCGCGGAGGCGAGGTGCTGCGCGAGGTTTCCTACCGCGAGGCGACGGCGGAGGACACGGCTGCGTCCCGAGAGGTCACGGCGCGCACCGCCCGGCGCATGGGCCGGCACATGGATACTCGCGATATACAGGGCCTGCTGCAACGCAACCCGGAGCACCCGCGCTGGGACGAAGTGGCCGGTCGATGCCTTACCTGCGGCAACTGCACCCTGGTGTGTCCGACGTGCTTCTGCACCACGGTGGAGGACGCCACCGATCTGAGCGGCTCGTCCGCGGAGCGGATGCGCCGCTGGGACTCCTGCTTCACGCTGGAATTCTCCTACGTGCACGGCGGCAGCGTGCGTCAATCGAACCGCGCGCGCTACCGTCAGTGGATGACCCACAAGCTCAGCACCTGGTACGACCAGTTCGGCACCACGGGCTGCGTAGGGTGCGGCCGCTGCATCACGTGGTGCCCGGTGGGCATCGACATCACGGAGGAGGCCGCCGCCATCCGGGCCACGCAGGCGGACGCCGGGGAGGAGCCTCATGGAGACGATTGAGCAGCTCATTGCAGAGCACGCGTTCTTCCGCGGACTCGAGCCCGGGTTTGTTCACTTCATCGCCGGCTGCGGGACAAACGTACGTTTCGACGCGGGTGAGTACCTGTTTCGCGAGGGCGAGAGCGCCGATTACTTTTATCTCCTACGCCACGGCGGTGTGGCTCTCGAGATTAACGCTCCGGGCCGCCCGGACGTGGTCGTCCAGACCCTGGGGGAAGGGGACATCGTGGGCGCATCGTGGCTGGTGCCGCCCTACCGCTGGTCCTTCGACGCGCGCGCGACCGAGCTCACCCGGGCGGTGGCCCTCGACGCCCAATGTCTGCGCGGAAAATGCGAGGAGAACCACCACCTCGGCTACGAGCTCATGAAGCGCTTCGTACCGGTCATCATCCAGCGCCTGCAAGCGACGCGCTTGCAGATTCTGGACCTGTACGGGCCCTGATCCGGGGGGTCGGACGCTCTTGGATCCTCATCTGCCGCAGCCTGCCCGGATCCGACAGGTGCGCCGGGAAACCGCGGACGTGTGGACATTCGATCTGGACGTCAAGCCCGCCTTCGAGCCCGGGCAGTTCAACATGCTCTACGTCTTCGGGGTGGGGGAGGTTGCGATCAGCATGAGCGGCGACCCGGCGGCCGGGACGCTGGTGCACACCATCCGCGCCGTGGGCGCGGTGACCCGGGCCGCCACGCACCTCAAGCGCGGCGACGTGCTGGGCGTGCGCGGGCCCTTCGGTCGTGGATGGCCGGTGAGCGCAGCCGAGGGCAGCGACGTCCTGCTTGTCGCGGGCGGCCTCGGGCTCGCGCCCCTGCGCCCCGCGCTGTACGCGGTGCTCGCTCGCCGGGAGCGCTACGGCAACGTCTCGCTGCTCTACGGGACGCGTACCCCGAAGGACGTCCTCTACCGGCGCGAGCTGGCGCGGCTGGCCGCCCGCCCGGACCTGGAGGTGCGCGTGACGGTGGATCGGGCCGGCCCGGACTGGCAGGCACACGTGGGCGTCGTCACCGAGCTCATCGGGCGGGCGCGCTTCGATCCCCTGCACACGACGGCGTTCGTGTGCGGTCCCGAGGTGATGATGCGCTTCACGGTAGGCGAGCTCGGAGATCGCGGCGTTTCGGACGAGCGCGTGTATGTCTCCATGGAGCGCAACATGGAATGCGCCGTCGCCCAGTGCGGGCACTGTCAGCTCGGGCCGTTCTTCGTGTGCCGCGAAGGCCCGGTGTTGCCTTTCGACCGGATCCGCCCTTTATTCCCGGTGAAGGAGATCTGATGGCCCGGCGCAAACCGAAGCTGGCGGTATGGAAGTTCGCGTCCTGCGACGGGTGCCAGCTCAGCCTGCTCGACTGCGAGGACGAGCTGCTCGCGGTCGCGGGCCAGATCGAGATC
>CAZPFD010000012.1:0-11205 GCA_964585725.1 uncultured Ectothiorhodospiraceae bacterium
CAGTCACCCCTCGCAAGGGCTCCCCACCCCGGCAGGCGGAAACTCGTGGGTAATCAGGAACCGGAATGTCCCCTTTTCTGCGCGCGCTTCTGATGACGGTGGCCGTCGCGGGGTTGAGCGCTTGCGCCGCCACGCGGGAGCTCATCGCACCCCTGACGCCGGATAAGCCTGGACCCGAGATCGTCATCGAGGGGGTGGATGGAGCCCTCGAGGACAACGTGCGCGCCCACCTGGCGTTGACCCAGGAGCCGTGCGATGCGCCGATGTGGCGCGTGCGCCAGCGGTTCGCGCGCGCGGAGCGGGATATCGAGTCGGCCCTGCGCGCCTTCGGCTACTACCATCCCGAGGTGGCCGAGAAGCGCTTGGAGGAGGTCGAGGGGTGCTGGCGGGCGCGCTTCCGCATCGAGCCCGGCGAGCCCGTTCTGATCGCCGAGGTGGAGGTGCACATTCGCGGTGAGGCCGGAGAAGATCCCAGCTTCCACACCCTGCTCGAGAAGCTGCCCGTGCGCGAGGGCGAGCGGCTCAACCACGGCGACTACGAACGGACCAAGCAGGCCATCGCGAATCTGGCCGCCGAGCGCGGCTACTTCGACGGGGGCTTCACCGTGGAGCGTCTTGCCGTCGACCCCGAGCAGAACCGCGCGCGGGTCGAGCTCGAGTACGATTCGGGACCGCGTTACCTGTTCGGTCCGATCCGGCTGCAACAGGACGTGCTCAGGCCGGAGCTGGTCGAGCGTTTCGTGCCTATCGAGCCGGAACGGGACGAGCCCTACGAAGCCGCGCGCCTCGCCGCGCTCAACGCCGCCCTCGTAGACAGCGGCTACTTCAGCCGGGTCGATATCCGCCCCCGCATCCAGGAGGCGGAGGACCATCGCGTGCCCGTCGACGTCGAGCTCACGCCGCGCAGGCGCCACCGGTTCTCCACGGGTCTCGGTGCCGCCACCGACACGGGCCTGCGCGCCAGCGCCCGCTACGGCAACCGGCGCCTCAACCGCCGCGGCCACCGCTTCTCATTGGGTGCAGAGGTCTCTTTCATCACCGTGGACGTCGGCGCCGAGTACCAGATCCCGCTCTCGGATCCGCGCACGGAGTGGCTCACCTTTCGCACCACGTATCAGAGCGAGAACTCCGATACCCTGGACACCGAGATCCTCCAGGCGTCGGTGAGCCGCAGCCAGCGGCGCTTCGGGGAGTGGCTCGAGACCGAGTACGTGGAGTTCTCGCGCGAGGACTTCTCGGTCGGCGAGGACGAGGACATCGTCCACCTGGTGACCCCCGGCCTGAGCTGGGCGCGCACCGAGGCCGACGATCCGGGAAACCCACGAAAAGGGTGGCGCGCGCGCTTCGAGATCCAGGGCACCGACCAGGTGCTCGGCTCCGACACCGCCTTCGGCCAGTTCCGCGCCGCCGGGAAATGGGTCCGCGGCCTGCCCTGGGACGGGCGCGTCCTGATGCGCGGGGATTTCGGCGCCACGGCCGTGGAGAACTTCAGCCGCCTGCCCGGGTCGAAGCGCTTCTACGCGGGCGGCGACAACAGCGTGCGCGGCTACGGCTACCGGGCGCTCGGTCCGGAGGACGACGAGGGAGACGTGGTGGGAGGGCGCTTTCTGCTCGTCGGGAGCTTCGAGTACGAGCATCCCCTCACCGAGCGCTGGGCCCTCGCCGCCTTCGTCGACGCGGGCAACGCCCTGGAGGATCTGAAGGGGCTCGATCGCCGCGACCTGGAGATGGGCGTCGGGGGCGGGATCCGCTGGCTGTCGCCCATCGGCCGCGTGCGCCTGGACATCGCCTTCCCGGTCACTGAGTCGGGCCGTTCGGTGCGCGTGCACTTTACCATGGGACCTGATCTCTGAAGATCCCGGAAGATTTGGGCTTTCCACTTCCATGCATTCCTGGCTGCGCGTTCTCGGTGGTGCCATCGTCGCCGTGGCAGCGGCGGCGCTGCTCGCGTTGCTCGTGCTCCTCGCGCTCGCGGGCACCGAGGGCGGCAGCGCGTGGCTGGTGCGCCATGCCGATCGCTTCGTGCCCGGGGAGCTCGAGATCGGGGCGAGCGAAGGCGTGCTGCTATCGGACATCACGCTGCGCGGCGTCGCCTATCGCTCCCCGACCCACACCGCGCGCATCGGGACCCTGCGCCTCGGCTGGCGGCCGGCGGCCCTGCTGCGCGGGCTCCTGCACGTGCGCCGCTTCGAGCTCTCCGAGGTGCGTTACACGGGACCGCCCGCCGAAGGTGCGGGTCCTCCGGTCCTGCCGCGCCGCTCCCCTCTGCCGCTGGATCTGCGTCTCGACGCACTGCATCTGGAGGACGTGGTGGCCCAGCGGGGCGAGGGGCGCTATCGGCTCACCCGCGCGGAGCTCTCGATGGAGGCCGGTGCCCGCGTGCTGGAGGTGGAGCGTCTCGCGCTGAGTGCACCGCCCGTGGAGCTCCGTCTCGAGGGCCGCCTCACCTTCGACGACCCACCGGCGCTCGAGGCCCGCATCGCCTGGACCGCGGCGTGGCCCGAGGCTCCCGGCCTCGAGGGTCACGGGCGGATCAGTGGACCTCCGGCCGCCCTCGAGCTCGAGCATCGGATCACGGCGCCCTTCACCCTGGAGACCACGGGAACGCTGGCGCTGGACGAGGCCGGGATCCGGGTCGACGTGACCGGCGACTGGCGCGAGCTGGTCTGGCCCCTCGGTGGCGAGCCGGCGGCCCTCACGTCGAACGGGCGCTACCGCGTCCGGGGTGACCTCGAACGGCTGGTGATTCAGCTGGAGGCCCAGATCCAGGCAATCGAGCCTTTAAGGACTTTTACACTAAGCCTGGATGGCGCGATCGCCCCGGCGGCGGGGTACGCCTTCGAAGCGGCTCTCGCCTGGGAGGGCGCACTCACCGACGGCACGGTGCTCGCGGGCGCCGGCCAGGTGCGCGGCGATCCCGCGGGAATGGAGGTCCGCCACCGGGTCACGGCCCCGGCGATGCTGGAGACGCGGGGCCGCATCGACCTGGCGGGCAAGGCTCCGAGCCTGGATCTCGCGGGTACCTGGGAGGGACTGCGCTGGCCGCTCGCGGGCACCCCGCGGGTGCAGAGCGCGCAGGGGCGGTACCGCGTGCGGGGTCCGCTCGACCAGCACCTGGCGGTCACCTTGAGCGGGGATGTGCGCGCAGCGGATGCTCCCTTCGAAGCGCTGCATCTGGCCCTGGACGGGGAGGCACGGGCGGCGGCGCCCTACCCGTTCCGGACCCGGGTCAGCTGGTCGGGCACGCTGGTCGACGGCACCGAGCTGGCGGGCGACGGGCGCCTCGAAGGGGATGCGCAGACGCTGCGCGTGGAGCATCGCCTGGAGAGGCCCGCGGTCCTCACCACCGCCGGACGCATCGAGCTCGGACCGGCGCCGCCGGCGGTCGACCTCGAAGGCGAGTGGCAGGATCTGCGCTGGCCCCTCGGCGCAAGTCCGCGCTACACGAGCGCGCGCGGTCGCTACCGCCTGCAAGGCACGCTCGATGCCTATCGGGTGCAAGCGGACGGCCGCTTCGCCGGGGTGCACCTGCCCCCCGTGAGCGCCCGCCTGGAGGCTCGGGGCGACACCACCAAGCTGGACGTGGAGGCCCTGTCGGTGGAGGCCGCCCAGGGCTCCGCGAGCGCGCGCGGGCGCCTCGCCTGGTCGCCGCACCTGGCATGGGACGCCACCCTCTCGGCGCAGGATCTCAACCCGGGCATGTGGCGGCCCGATCTGCCAGGGCGCCTCGAGCTGGCGGCGCGCACCAGCGGGGAATGGGGTGCGGAGCGTGCCCGCTTCCAGGTCGAGCTCCGGCGCCTGTCCGGCTCGGTGCGCGATTACCCGGTGCGCGGCACGGGCGGGGTGGCCTTCGCGGACCAGCGCCTCGACCTGCACCAGCTGGAGCTGGGCTCGGGCGACAACCACATCCGCGTCCATGGCAGCGTGGCCGCGCGCGTGGATCTGGCGTTCGACATCGACGCCCCGAAGCTGGACCAGATCTCGCCCGCGTGGCGAGGGGCGCTGCGCGGATCGGGGCGCGCCCGCGGCCCCCGGGCCAATCCGAATCTGAGCCTGCGGGTGCGCGGCGAGGATCTGGGTTTTCGCGACTACGCCGCGGATCTCGTGCACGCCGACGCGCAGATCGATCCCAGCGACGCGACGGCCTCGTCGGTGGACATCCGCGTGCGTGCGCTGCGTGCGGGCGATCGCCGCGTCTCCGAGATCACGCTCGAGGGTACGGGCACGCTGGCGAGCCACCGACTGCGCCTGCGCGCGGCCACGCCGGCGGTGCGCACGGAGATGAACCTCAGCGCTGCGCTGGCGACGGGGACGTGGCGGGCGGTCATCGAAAGCGGCACGGTGGACGCGCAGCCGGGCGGCGTATGGCGGCTGCGCGAGGCGCAGCGACTCACTGTCAGCGCCCGGCAGGCCAGCGCAAGCCGCGGCTGCTGGCTGCAGCAGACCGACGGGGGGCGGCTGTGCTTCCAAGGCGAGTGGGCGGCCGGCGGCGATTTCCAGGCCTCCGGCGAGCTGGTGTCGGTGCCCCTGGGTCTGGCCGCTCCCGTGTTGCCCCCGAGGCTCGAGATCGAGGGTCTGGTGGATGGGCGCTTCGAGGCACAAAGCACGAAGAACCGTGTCACCGCCGAGCTGACCCTCACCCCCGGGCCGGGCCTGCTGCGCTACGCACCGCCCGAGGACGAGCCCTTCGAGACCCGTTACCGCGACGCGCGCCTCCAGGCCACCTATCGCGAGGAGCGGCTGCGCGGGGAGTTCGGCGTGGTCATCGCGGAGGACGGCCGGGCCCGGGGTCGGCTGGAGATCGCCCCCGCCGATGCCCGCGGCGCGCGCGCCCTCTCCGGTCGCGTATCGGTGGCAGTTCCCGACATCGCCCTGTTCCAGCCCTTCGTCCCGCGCCTCGACGCGCTCGCCGGCACCCTCGAGGCGGAGGCGGACCTGAGCGGCACGTTGCGGGCACCCGCCGTACGGGGAGAAGGCCGCTTGCGCGACGGAAGGGCGCGCCTGCCCGAGCTCGGCATCGAGCTCGCGGAGGCGGAGCTGACCGCGCGCAGCCGTGGCGGCGATCGCATCGCCTTCGAGGGGGGCGTGAGCTCGGGACCCGGCCGTCTCGCCGTCTCCGGTGAGCTCGGGCTCGATCCCGCGCGCGGCTGGCCGCTCACCTTGGCCCTCCAGGGTGAGCGGGTGGAGGTCGCCCGTCTGGCCGAGGCGCAGGTCTTCGTCTCGCCGGACCTGCGCGTGCGCATGCAGGCGCCGTCCATCGAAGTGGATGGGACGGTGGGTGTTCCCGAGGCCCACATCCGGCTCAAGGAGCTTCCGCGCGACGCCGTCCGGGTATCCCGCGACGAGGTCATCGTCGACGCCAGCGGCGAGCCGGTGCCGGCCGAGCGCACCGAGGTCGTGAACGTCGTCGCACGCATCGAGATCGTCCTCGGGGACGACGTGAACTTCAGCGGCTTCGGGCTGCGCGCGCGCCTCGACGGTGCGCTGGAAGTCACCCGCCGCCCGGGCCAGCGCACGGCCCAGGGCACCCTGACGCTGCAGGAAGCCCGATACAAGGCTTACGGGCAGGATCTCGTCATCGAACGGGGGCGGCTGATCTTCGCCGGCCCCATGGAGAACCCGGCCCTCGACTTTCGCGCCGTGCGCCGCGTCCAGGGCGTCACCGTGGGCCTGGACGTGGGCGGTACCTTGCGGGCGCCGCGCTCGCGCGTGTTCTCGGAGCCGCCCATGTCCGAGACCGAGGCGTTCTCCTACCTGCTCACCGGCAGGCCGCTGGCCGGGGCGTCGCAATCCGACGGCATGCTCCTGGCCCGGGCCGCCATGGCCCTCGGGGTGGAGCGCTCCGAGCTGCTCACCCAGCAGATCGCGCAGACCCTCGGCCTGGACGAGCTACGGGTCGAGAGCGGTGAGGTCATGGAGGAGAGCGCCGTGGTTCTGGGCAAGTACCTGACGCCGGATCTCTACGTGGGCTATGCGCTCGGGCTCTTCGACCAGGCGGGCACGGTGAGGCTCGAGTACCGCCTCACCGACAACTGGAGCCTGGAGGCGAAGTCCGGTGAAGCGCAGAGCATGGACCTGATCTTCACCATCGAGCGCGAAAACCTCCTCCCCCCCGCCCGGACCGAGAAAGATCTCACCACGGAGGACACCGAGGATCGCACGGAGGACACAGAGTAAAGAGAGAGTGAAGATAACGAGCGCACGAAGGGCACGAAGAAAGAGCTAACTCAACCGCCAATAAGAAAGTGATGACTCACATTCACCAGATGTATTGGTCTTTTCCTTTTACTCTCTGACCTCTGTGTCCTCTGTGTCCTCTGTGGTGATCTTTTTTTGTGGCGTTTGACCGTGCTCGCTCACGGGCCGATGTCAGCCGCCAGCGGGCGGTATTGGAGCGCGTAGAACATCTCCAGGTAGCGCTGGGTCTCGGCGCGCTCCAGGTTCGTCACGTACTTCCAGAATCCGTAGATGCGCGAGAGCGTCATCATGCGCTCGGCGTAGAGCTCCCACGTATAGCGCCGGCGCACGCGATCGATGGCGCCCTGGGAGATGGCGTCCCAGTGCTCGGGGTTCTCGGCGCAATGCGCCAGGAACTCGACCATCAGGCGCGCGGCCTCCTCGCCGTGGTTGGGGTCGATGTGAAACCCCGAGACGCCGTGCTCCACGATCTCCAACGGTCCGCCGTAGCGGGTCGCGAACGTGGGCAGGCCCGAGATCATGGCCTCGATCACGGTCAGGCCGAAGGCCTCGAACAGCGCCGGCTGCACGAACGCGCCGCGCCGGTCGGCCACGTAGCGGTACAGCTCCCCGGCCCGGGTCTTGTCGAGATGCAGGCCGAGCCAGCGCACCTGGCCGTCCAGGCCGTAGCCGTCCATCAGCGCGTGCATGCGCTCGATCTGCTCGCGCTCCTCCCGGTCGGTGGACTCCTCCGTGCTGACGTGCCCCGCGACCAGCAGGAGGTTGGCCGTCTGCCGCAGCCGCTCGTCGCGGGCGTACCACTCCACGAGCCCGGTGATGTTCTTGATCCGATCGAGGCGCGCCATGGAGAAGATGAGGGGCTTGCTCGGGTCCTCGATCATGCCCCGCGCCCCGGGCCGCTGCCCGCCGAACACCAGCGCTTCGAGCTCCGGATGCAGGCCGCTCAGGCGCCGCCCCTGCTCCGTCCACGGGAAGTAGACGTCGGCGTCGGCCCCCGGGGAGACGATGTTGAACTTGGGATCGAACACGTCGATCCCCTTCACCACCCGGTAGAGCCCGGGCAACGTGAACACGCCGTAGCTCTCGTACTGGCCGATGCTGTCCCCGGTGCCTGCGATCTCCTGATAGGTGCTGGCGATGATGAAGTCCGCGGCGTTCATGGCGATGAGGTCCGCGGTGAACTGGCAGGCGAAGTGGTAGTGGGCGTCGTTGTCCTTCCAGTACAGATCCGAGTACAGGTACTTGGGCTTCTCCAGGGCGTGGGCGATGTTGCACTGGGTGACGTGGAGGCGCTGCGCGAGCAGCGTGGCCACCAGGCTGCCGTCGGAGTAGTTGCCGATGATGAGATCGGGGCGGCCCCGCAGCTCCGCCAGCAGCTCGATCTCGGCGTCCGCTGCGAAGCGCTCGAGGTAGGGCCAGATCTCGAAGCGCGAAATCCAGTGGGGGACGACCTCTCCGTCCTCGCTCCGGAAGGGGACGCGCAGGATGCGCGCGTTGCGCGTGCCGAGTATCGGCTCGATGCGCTCGTTGCAGGTGGTGCCGTCCGCTTCCGGAATGAGCCGGCTGACCACCAGGATCTGCGGCTCGAGCTCCAGGCCCTGCTCGGCGATGCGCTGGCGCATCTCCTTCTCGAGCGCCCGCACCTGGTCGAGGATATAGACGACCTGCCCTCCCGTGTCCGGGCGCCCGAGCACGTTGGACTGGCCGAAGTACCCGTGCGGCGAGATGACGGCCAGGCTGAAGATCATGGGGATGCGCCGCAGAAAGTGCTCCAGTGCGCTCGGCTCCGGCGCCTCCAGAATGTCCGATAGCAGGTGCAGCATGTCGCGCATGCGCGCCGCCGTGTTGCCCCACCCCGGCTCGAAGCCCAGCGGCTCGAGCTCCGCCGCCACCTCGCGCCACGTCGCCGTCGGCGGCGACGCCGACAGGATGTCCTCGGCCAGGCGCACCGCGCTGCGCAGCTCGGCCACGTCCTGCACGCGATCGTTCAGCATGAGCTGCTGCCCGCGGCAGGTGTGGGCCCGTAGAAAGTCGAGCAGGCGCTTGTCGCCTTTGCCGAGCTCCACGAAGAGCTGGCTCGAGAGCCGGCGGTTCAGGAACTCGACCCCGCGGCCGATGGAGCGCGACTCCTGAAGGCGGGGAAACTCGCGGTTGAACGGCTCGATGTCGAACTCGAGCGTGCGATCGCCGGCGCTGGGCCCCAGCACCAGCCGCTCCTTGAACCACAGGAACTCGGAGACGCTCACCGCCTCCGCGGCCAGCGAGTCGGCGTGCACCCGCACGTACTGCCAGCGCGCAAGCTGGCGGCGCACGGCGAAGTAGATCCAGGGCGACTCCAGCACCGCTTCCTGCGCGTTGAAGATCACCCGGGCGAAGCGGCTCGCGCGCAGCGCAGCCCCCGTCTCCTCGGCGCAGAAAGCTTCGAACTCGTCCCACAGCTCCGAGCGCAGGAGCAGGCTGCGGCCCAGGTTCAGGTAGCGGTCGAAGAGCAGGTATACCGCCTGGCGATGCTGCTGTATGGAGGAGTGCAGCTCCTCGACGACGTCGATGCCCGATGAACGCTTGTTCTGGACCGCGAGATTCATGCAACGGCCTCCGGGGCCCCGCCGCTCGGATGGATGCGATGGAAACGCCCGATCCGAGTCAGGCTCGGGGTGCGATCTTCCTTGTTATTTTCGGATGGGTGGGTGGTGTTTTTTAGAGCTTATCAGGTGGATTCCTGGTCCGCCATGGCCTCCTCCTCGACGTCCTGGCGGGATTCGTCCGGCTCTTGCCCTTCACGGATGCGGCCGAAGAAATCGTAATGCTCGATGCCCTCGAGTATGCCGCGTGCGTACCGGGCCTCGGAGAAGTAGATGCGGGAGCGATTGCGGAGCTTGCCCAGCTCCTCGCTGAAATTCCCCACCACCACCCCCAGGCTGTTGCCGGTCAGCATGTCCTCGTCATTGCCCGAGTCGCCCGCGGTCAGCACGCGCTCCATGGGCAGTCCCCAGCGGTAGGCGATGTAGCGCACCGCCAGCCCCTTGGAGGCGCGGATCGGGAGAAAGTCCAGATTGCGCTGGTGGGAGTAGATGACGTTGGCGTGTATGCCCCTCCTCCGCAGGCGCCGTTGAATCTCCTGGACGCTGGGCAGAGCCTGGGTATCGTCGACGTAATAGCTCACCTTGTAGCGCCGCTGCTCGCTCTGGGGCTGGCGCGACACCCCCGGGAGCTCGGCCGCCACCTCGTCGATAGCCTCCGCCTTCCAGTAGTAGTCCACGTGCTCGCGCCACCTCTCCTCCTCCAGCGGATTCGGGCCGTAGTAGATCTCGGTCCCCACCGAGGTGATGAAGACATCGGGCCGCGGGATCTCGTGCTCGTCGAGCGCCGACACCGTGCTCGACAAGCGCCGCCCCGTGGCCACCGCGAACGCGACCCGGGAGCGGTGCTCGCGCCACAGATCGACCAGCTCGCGCACGGCCTTATCGTCGCCGAGCAGCGTGTCGTCGAGGTCGACGACCAGCAGCCGGTCGGCCGTGGGCAGGCGCGTCTTGACCACGTTGACGCGGCGCGCGGGGCGTCTCGGCCGGTGCGCGATGCGCCGCAGCGCGCGCAGATACTTCTCGACGTGGGTCTCCCAGCTGTACTCCTGGTTGGCGGCGCGGATACCGTTGCGCGACCACCGCCGCCAGCGTTGGCGGTTGGTGAGCGCGTCCAGAAGAGCGTCCTGTATGCCCTCGACGTCCAGTGGATCCACCAGCAGCCCGTTCTTGCACCGCGCCAGGATGTCGCGCGGCCCCCCGTCGTTGGTGGCCACCACGGGCAGTCCGCTGGCGGCGGCCTCGAGCAGGGTGAGCCCGAACGGCTCGGTCAGCGCCGGATTCACGAACACGCCGCGGCTGCGCGCGGCCGCGCGGTACAGCGCGGGCACGTCGTCGGACTCGTGCCATTTGGGATAGGAGACCTTGCCGTAGAGGTCGTAGCGATCGATGCGCAGCAGCAGGTCGGTCAGCACGCGCCGCGGCCCCTTCTCCATGGCGCTGATGTCGTCGCGCGTACCGGCGACGATGACCAGGTTGGCCTTCTCCTGGAGGGGGCGGCTCTCGCCGTAGGCGTCCACCAGCGTTCGGATGTTCTTGCGCTCGTCGGGGCGCGACATGGCCAGGATCCAGGGCTTCCTCTCGTTCTTGAGAAAGCGGTCCACCTCGGCCTTGATGGGCGCCCGCGGGTCGCCGGCCCTCGGAGGGCGGAAGCGCTCCAGATCCACACCGGGCGGGATGACCGTGATGCGGCTCTTGCGGTAGTTGTCGTAGCGCGCGTACTGGTCCTGCGCCTCCTGATGCGTGCTGGCGACGACCAGCGAGGCGTTGGCGAGCGCCCGCTCCTCCGCCTCGATGCGCTGCGACATGTTGTAGCGGTTCTCGATGGTCTCGGGCTTCATGCCGTGCTCGAGCAGGCGGCGGCGTTTCTCGTGTCCCAGCGAGTGCCCGGTGAATACCAGCGATACCCCGAGCAACGATGCGAGCTTGCTGGCCACGAGCCCCGCATCCGCGTAATGACCGTGCACGATGTCCGGCACGCGACCGACGCTGCGCACGTGCTGGAGCGCGGAGTCGACGAAGGAATCGAGGTAGGGCCACAGCACTTCCTTGCGCAGATAGCGCCGCGGCCCGAAGGGAATGCGAATGATGTGCGCGCGATCCGCGATCTGCTCGCTCGGACGCGCGTAGTCGTCGGATATCTTGGGGTCGTTCACCAGGCGCGTTAGCAGATCCACGCGCCACACGTCGGGGTGCGCGGCGAGCGCCCGGGCGAGCTCGACGACATAAAGGACCTGCCCGCCCGTGTCGGCGTCGCGGCCGAGCTCCATGTCGTGGCCGCGCACCAACCCGTGGATACTGATGAGAACGATGTAGAGACCCGAACCTTCGTCTCTCTCCGCCATGCCTCCCGGACTCTCGTGTTCTGTCTCGACGGCCGCGGCGGGCGCGCCGGTCCCGCAGCACGGGACTGAGGAAACTGCGTTGA
>CAZPFD010000012.1:11305-16539 GCA_964585725.1 uncultured Ectothiorhodospiraceae bacterium
CGCGGCGGCCGCCGGGAACAGCGTGAAGAAGTTGCGCGTCGTGGCCTCGGCGACGCTCTGCGGGGAGCGGTCGCTGAGCTCGGCGATGTGCTCCGCCACGTAGCGCACGTAGGCCGGCTGATTGGGCTTGCCGCGGTAGGGGACCGGCGCGAGATACGGCGCATCGGTCTCCACCAGCAATCGTTCCAGGGGCACGCGGCGGGCCACGTCCTTGAGATCCTGCGCGTTCTTGAACGTCACGATGCCCGAGAAGGAGATGTAGAAGCCGAGGTCCATGGCGCGGCACGCGGCGTCCCAGTCCTCCACGAAGCAATGCATGACGCCGCCCACCGCGTCCGCGCCCTCCTCCTCGAGTATGCGCAGAGTGTCGTCGCGCGCCTCGCGGCTGTGGATGATGAGCGGCTTGCGCACGCGCTTCGCCGCCGCGATGTGGCGCCGGAAGCGCGCGCGCTGCCACTCGAGCTCCCCGGTGCTGCGGTAGTAGTCGAGCCCGGTCTCGCCGACGGCGACGATCCGCGGATCGGCGGCCAGGCCGGCGAGCTCTTCCTCCGTGGGCTCCGGGTCCTCGCGGTGGTTGGGGTGCACGCCCACCGAGGCGAACACGCCGCGATAACGCTCCGCATACCCGAGCAGGATCGGGTGGGATTCGAGGTCGATGCCCGCGCACAGCATGTGCCGCACGCCCGCCTCGCGCGCGCTCGCGAGCACCGCCTCGAGGTCCTCCCCCTGGGCTTCCATCAGATTGAGGTGGCAGTGGGAATCGACCAGCTCAGCCATCTGTCATCGGTCATCCGCCAGTGCGAGCGTTGGGCGCTTGCCCATGCCGGCGTTGGACATTGTAAGAGGGATGGAGTGGGCAACAAACGCCCGGGCTATTGGTTGGTCACCGATGACCGATGACCGACAACGGGGTTACATCGTATGCGTCTGGCGCTCCGACTTGAGAGCCGCGGCCAGGTAGTTCTCGATCTTGTTCTTGGTCTGCCCCTTGTCGAGCTCGCTGAACTGCACGCCCACGCCGGCGGTGCGGCTGCCCTGTGCGCCCTTGGGCGTGATCCACACGATGCGTCCGGCCACCGGCAGCTTGTCCTTCTCCTCCATGAGCGTCAGCAGCATGAACACCTCGTCGCCGAGCTTGTAGGGCTTGGTGGTCGGGATGAACAGGCCGCCGTTCTTGATGAAGGGCATGAACGCGGCGTAGAGCGCGCTCTTGTCCTTGATGGCCAGGGACAGGATCCCTTGTTTCGGTGCCGCCATGGTCTGTCTCCGCGGGGACGGGGCTCAGGCGCCGGGGTCGGACCCCAGGCGGCGCCAGCCGACCGCCAGGCTCTCGAGCACGAGCTGCTCGTTCAGGTTCTGGCGCAGATCCAGGGCCCGGCGCGCTTCCAGGCACTCGTCAAAGAACTCGAATAAAAACAGCAAGTTGAGATTTTGCGCCAAGCTCTGCATCGGTTCGCGCAGATCCGTACTGGTCACTTTCGGACGGCCGGGCACACACTTTAGCCGGATGAGGTCCGCCGTATGCCCGCACAGCCAGTGCACCACGGCCCTCAGGCCCCAGCGCCGCCAGCGGGCCGCCGCCGCCACCGGATCCGCCCCACCGGCGGCCAGTGCCACCAGGTCCTCGAGCAGCTCGGTGCGGCCCGCGAGCCCGCTCTCCCGGGTGGCGAGATCGAGGGCGGCCAGCGGCGCGCCCTGGGCGAGGGCGAGCAGCGTCTGCGGGTCTCCGCCGGCGTCGAGGCGCGCGGCCAGCCACTCCCGTGCCACATCCGCCGGCGGCACGGGGAAGTCGACGACCTGGCAGCGGCTGCGGATTGTGGCCGGCAGCAGGGTGCTGCGGTGGGAGATGAGCACGAACACGGCGCTGCCGGGAGGCTCCTCGAGCGTCTTGAGCAGGCTGTTCGCCGCCGGCCGGGTCAGCGCATCGGCCGGGGCGAGGAGCACGACCTTTTGCGAGGCGTACTGGCGGGTGAGGCTCACGTACTCGATGAGATCGCGGATCTGCTCGATGGCGATGGCGGTCTTTCCTTCCAGCGGGCCGATGTGCGCCAGATCCGGATGCGTGCCGGCGGCCACCAGCCGGCACGCGCGGCACGTGGCGCAGGGGCGTTCCTGCGCCACATCGTGCTCGCACAGCAGGCGGGCGGCCAGGCGTTCCGCGAAGCGGTGCTTCCCGACGCCCTCGGGTCCGCGCAAGAGCAGCGCATGCGGCATGCGCCCGCTCGCGCGGGCCGCGTTCAGCGTGTGCCACTGGTGCGTATGCCAGGGTAGGGGCTCGTGCATCATAGTAAGGTTCGCAAAGCGGCGATGACCTGTTCGCTCACCGCGTCCAGCGCTTGCCGCGTGTCGACGATGCGGTAGCGGGCGGGATCGTTGCGGGCGCGCAGCAGGTAGGTCTCCCGCACGCGGTCGAAGAAGGCCGCGTCCTCGCGCTCGAAGCGATCCGGGGCGCCGCGCCCGCTCATGCGTCCCAGCCCCACTTCCACCGGTGCATCGAGCACGATGACCAGGTCCGGGCGCAGATCGCCCTGCACCCACTGCTCCAGCGCGGCGATGCGGGCGGCCGGAATGCGCCGTCCCCCGCCCTGGTAGGCGTAGGTCGCATCGGTGAAGCGATCACAGATCACCCAGCTTCCGCCCTCCAGGGCCGGCCGGATCACGGCGTTGATGTGATCCGCGCGCGCCGCGAACACGAGCAGCAGCTCGGCGTCCGGGGCCATGGCGCGGTTGCGGGGATCCAGCAGCAGCGCGCGCACCGACTCCGCCAGCGGGGTTCCTCCGGGCTCGCGGGTGGTGACCACCTTCTCGCCCTGCTCTTCCAGGTAGCGGCGAATCACGTGCATCTGGCTGGACTTGCCGCTGCCCTCGATCCCCTCGAGCGTGATGAAGCGGCCTCGATCCGGTGATGTCGCCGCCGCCGTCATCGACCCAGCTGATAACGAGCGACCGCCCGCCGGTGCTCTTCGTAGGTCGCGGAGAAATAGTGGCTGCCGTCGCCGGTCGCGACGAAGTACAGCTCGTCCCCCGGCGCCGGATTCAGGGCCGCGTGGATCGATTCGCCGCTCGGCATGGCGATGGGGGTGGGAGGGAGCCCCTTGTGCACGTAGGTGTTGTAGGGGGTATGGGCTCTCAGATCACGGCGGCGCAGATTGCCGTCGAAGCTCTCCCCCATGCCGTAGATGACGGTGGGGTCGGTCTCCAGGCGCATGCCGCGCTCGAGACGGCGCACGAAGACCCCGGCGATCTGCGCGCGCTCGTCGGGCACCGCCGTCTCCTTCTCCACGATGGACGCGAGTATCAGCGCATCGTAAGGCGTATCGAGCGGCAACCCCTCGGCGCGCCCCTCCCATTCGGCTTGCAGGCGCTCTTGCATCACCTCGTATGCGCGTTTGAGGAAGGCGACGTCGGTGGTGCGCCGCGGGAAATGGTACGTGTCCGGATAGAACTGGCCCTCCGGGTGCACGCCGGGGGCTCCGATGCGCTCCATGATCGCCTCCGCATCGAGCCCCTCCAGGGTGTGCGCGAGATGCGGGCTCTGGCGCACGGCCTGCATGACCTCCTGGAAGCTCCACCCCTCGACGATGGTCAGCGAGTGCTGCACCACCTTGCCCGAGACGAGGCGCTCCAGGAACTGCACGGCGTTGGTGCGGGGCGGGATGGCGTACTCGCCGGCCTGGATGCGATCGGCGGCGCCCGTCCAGCGCGCGTGAAAGACCAGATAGAGCGGCTCTTCCAGCAGCCCGCGCTCGCTCAGGTCGTGCGCCACCTGGCGCAGGCTCGCGCCGGGTTCGACCTCGTAGTGCACGGGCTCCTCTCCGGTGTGCAGCGGCCGCAGCAGGGCGCGCTGGTAGTCGACCAGCAGCCACCCGCCCAGCGCACCCGCCACGATGAGCGCGAGCCCTGCCAGCTTGAACGCTCCGCCTCGCATACCCGATCGAATGGAGACCGTGCCGTGTTTCCTCTCGGATGCCGATGCCGCGCGCCGCTCTCGGGAGCGACTCGAGCTCCTACATATCATCGGCTGGAGCCGATGACAATTTTAGGTCCGTCACGGATACCCGGGAGGTCGTGATCGTCTTCGGTGGCGCTGCTGGGTCCCGGGGCACGTACCTCTCCGTCGCAAGCCCCGAAATCGCCCGCGAGCTTCGAATGCACGCGGGGCCGTACCGTGCCCTCCCGGCGCATCGGGGGCTTCGGTCGAGGGGTCGAGGTCTCATCGCTCC
Organism: uncultured Ectothiorhodospiraceae bacterium; assembly: GCA_964585725.1. GTDB lineage: Bacteria > Pseudomonadota > Gammaproteobacteria > HK1 > HK1 > CAZPFD01. The sequence goes on from CAZPFD010000012.1 coordinate 15,529, forward strand.
GAAACGCACCCGCGGCCCCGCCCTGCGGGGCTTGCGACTGCGCGGCACGTACCCCGGGACCCATTGCCGTTTGTGCGTGTCGGCGCGGCAAACCGGGGGGCGGGGCGTACAGCGGGCGTGCTCAGCCGAAGCGCTTGAAGACCAGGGTGCCGTTGGTTCCGCCGAAACCGAAGGAGTTCGAGAGGGCGATGTCGATCTTCCTCTCGCGGGCGGTGTGCGCGACGTAATCGAGATCGCACTCGTCGTCCGGGTCGTCCAGATTGATCGTGGGCGGCGCGACCTGGTCGCAGAGGGCCAGGATGCTGAACACCGCCTCCACGCCGCCTGCTGCGCCCAGGGTGTGGCCGGTCATGGACTTCGTCGAGCTGATGGCCAGCTTGCGCGCGTGGTCGCCGAACGTGGCCTTCACCGCGCGGGTCTCGGCGACGTCGCCCGAGGGCGTGGACGTTCCGTGGGCGTTGATGTAGTCGACCTGCTCCGGGTTGAGTCCGGCGTCGCGCAGGGCGAGCTGCATGCACCGCCGCGCACCCTCCGCCTGCTCGGGCGGCAGCGTGATGTGATACGCATCGCTGCTCATGCCGTAGCCGATGAGCTCGGCGTAGATACGGGCGCCGCGGGCCTGGGCGGATTCGAGGGACTCGAGCACCACCACCCCCGCGCCGTCCGCCAGAACGAAGCCGTCGCGCTCGCGATCCCAGGGACGGCTCGCACGCTCGGGCTCGTCGTTGCGCGTCGACAGCGCGCGTGCCGCCGCGAATCCGCCGAGGCCCATGGGCGAGGTGGTCATCTCGGAGCCGCCGGCGACCATCGCGTCCACGTCGCCGCGCTCGATCATGCGCGCCGCGTCGCCGATGTTGTGGGTGCCGGTCGAGCAGGCCGTCACGATGCACATGTTGGCGCCCTTGATGCCCAGCTCGATGGCGATCTGGCCCGACGCGGTGTCGGGCAGCATGTTGGCGATGAAGAAGGGGCTGACCGACTTCGGTCCGCGCGTGGCGAGCGTCTCGACGG
>CAZPFD010000012.1:16549-23893 GCA_964585725.1 uncultured Ectothiorhodospiraceae bacterium
AGGCCGTGACGATGCTGTAGTTGGGTCCGCGGATGCCGTACTTGATGGAGAGGTTCCCCGCCACCATGTTGATGATGTTCGACGGAACGAAGAACGGGGAGATCTTTCGCGGGCCGCCCTCCAGATAAGCGTTGTGCCCCTTCTCGATGCCCGGCAGTCCGCCGATGCCCGAGCCGATGGCGATGCCGATGCGCTCCGCCTTATCTTCCGTGATCGGGAGTCCCGCATCTTCGATGGCCTGCACCGCCGCCGCCATCCCGTAGTGAATGAAGGGATCGGTCTTGCGCGCATCCTTCATCGGCATATAGTGCGTCACGTCGAAGTCGCGGATCAGACCGGCTATCCGCGTCGAGAAGAGCGAGACATCGAAGGTGTCGATCACCGTGATGCCGCTCTTGCCGGCGCAGATGTTCTCCCAGGCCGTCTTGACGTCGTTCCCGACGGGCGTCACCAGCCCCAGCCCTGTGACGACAACGCGTTGCTTCACCGGTGCTTCCCGACCCCTTCGTTCACGCCGACGAGCAAAAACAAAGGGCCACGATCACCTTCAGGCGATCGCCGCCCCGTCCGGATCACCCACCCTGTGCCCTGTGGTCAACTCGATTCGAGATGCTCCGTGACGTAGTCGACGGCTTGCTTGACCGTCGTGATCTTCTCCGCTTCCTCGTCCGGTATCTCGCAGTTGAACTCCTCTTCGAGTGCCATCACCAGCTCGACCGTGTCGAGAGAATCCGCTCCGAGATCATCGACGAAGGAAGCGTCCGGGCTGACCTCTTCTTCCTTGACGCCAAGCTGCTCCACGATGATCTGCTTGACGCGTTCTTCAACGGTACTCATGCCGGTTGTACCCTCCGTGCAAAGCGAGCCCAGCAGCCCGCGACTAGTTTATTACAAACACTTCAAGTTTCAAGGAAACCGCCCCGGGCACGCCGCCGTGCGACAAAAAGCGAGCCCCCCCGTGCGATTATCGGTGGCTCCTAAAGCCGCGGCTCAGCTCGGCGGCGGCGTCCCGCGTGCGCCCGGAAATCCGGGATTAACCCATGTACATCCCTCCGTTGACGTGCAGCGTCTCACCGGTGATGTACGCCGCAGCGGGGGACGCCAGAAATGCGACGGCCGCCGCCACCTCGCGCCGCTGTCCGAACCGGTTGAGGGGGATCTGGCCCATGAGGGCGTCGCGCTGGGCGTCGGGGAGCGCGCGCGTCATGTCCGTGTCGATGAACCCCGGCGCCACCGCGTTGACGGTGATGCCGCGCGAGCCGAGCTCGCGCGCGAGGGCGCGCGTGAAGCCGACCACCCCTGCCTTCGCCGCCGCGTAGTTCGTCTGACCGGGGTTGCCGGTGGCGCCGACCACGGACGTGATGTTGATGATGCGGCCCCAGCGCTCCTTCATCATGTGCCGGATGCACGGCCTCGAGATCCTGTACATGGAGCTCAGGTTGGTCTCGATGACGGCGTCCCACTCCTCCTCCTTCATTCGCAGGAAGAGGTTGTCGCGGGTGATGCCGGCGTTGTTGACCAGGATCGTCGGCAGCTCCTTGGCTTTCTCCAGCGCGGCGTAGAACGATTGGATGGAGTCGCGTGCGGCGACGTCCAGGACCGCGCCCCGGCCGGCGCATTCGTTCTCACGCAGATACCGGGTGATGCTCTCGGCGCCCGTTTCGGTGGTGGCGGTGCCGATCACCCGTGCGCCGTGCTTGCCCAGCTCGAGGGCGATGGCCTCGCCGATGCCCCGGCTCGCGCCGCTCACCACGGCGGTGCATCCTTCCAGCGTCATGCCGCCTCCCCGGTCGCGTCGAGCGCCGCCTCCAGCGTCTGCGCGTCCCATACGGGCAGCGCCGTCATGCGGCGCTCGATGCGCTTCACGAGCCCCGCCAGCACCTTGCCCGGCCCGCACTCGATCACCGTCCCTACGCCCGCCTCGCCCATGTGCTGGATGGTGTCCACCCAGCGCACGGGGCTGTAAAGCTGCTCGCTCAGAGCCGCGCGCAGCGCCGCGCCCCCCGCACGGGGAGCTGCGTCCACGTTGTGCAGAATCGGACACGCGGGCGCCTCGAGCATCGTTCCCTCGAGGCGCCGGGCGAGCCGCTCCGCGGCCGGGCGCATCAGCTCGCAGTGCGAGGGCACGCTCACGGGAAGCCGCACGGCGCGCTTGGCCCCCGCCTCGCGGGCGAGCGCGAGCGCACGCTCCACGGCTTCCGCATGCCCCGCGATCACGACCTGCCCCGGCGCATTGAAGTTCGCGGGCGCCACCACCTCACCCTGGGCCGCGCTCTCGCAGACCGCCTGCACGCGCTCGTCGGGCAGTCCGAGCAGCGCCGCCATCGCGCCCTCCCCGGCCGGCACTGCGGCCTGCATCAGGCGCCCGCGCTCGGCGACCAGCGCCACCGCGTGGCCGAAGTCGAGGGCCCCCGTGCACACCAGCGCGGTGTACTCGCCCAGGCTGTGGCCCGCCGCCATCGCCGGGCTCGCGCCGCCGCGCGAGCGCCAGACGCGCCACACCGCGACGCCCGCGGTGAGCATGGCGGGCTGCGTGCGCTCCGTCTCGTTCAACGCGGATTCGGGCCCGTCGCGAACCAGCGACCACAGGTCGTAGCCCAGCACTTCGGACGCCTCGCCGAAGGTCGCCTCCACCTGCGGGTACGCAGCCGCCAGCTCGGCGAGCATGCCCACCGACTGCGACCCCTGTCCGGGGAAGACGAATCCGAGCTTCATGCGGAAACCGGGATCATGCAAAAAGGGCTGCCAGGAGCGTGTAGAGCATTGAACGACCTACACGCTCCTAGCGTCTTCGTGCGTCAATACTTGAGAAGCGCCGAACCCCACGTGAAGCCTCCGCCGAACGCCTCCAGGAGAAGCGTGTCCCCGCGCTTGATGCGCCCGTCGCGCACGGCCACGTCGAGCGCGAGCGGCACCGAAGCGGCGGATGTGTTGCCATGCTCACTGATGGTGACCACCACGCGCTCCATGGGGATCTTCAGCTTGCGTGCCGTGGCATGGATGATGCGGTGATTGGCCTGATGCGGGATGAGCCAGTCCACGTCCTCGCCCGTCATGTCGTTGGCGGCAAGCGTCTCGTCGACGATGCGGCTCAGGGTGCGCACGGCGATCTTGAACACCTCGTTGCCCTGCATCCTGGTGTAAGCGTTACCCTCGGCGATGATGCCGTTTCCGCGCGGCACGCCGCCGTCGACGTACAATAGACGCTCGAAGCTGCCGTTCGCGTGCAGGTGCGTCGAAAGGATGCCCGGCTCGTCGCTCGCCTCGAGCACCACGGCGCCGGCGCCGTCGCCGAACAGCACGCAGGTGCCGCGATCCGACCAGTCGAGGAGCCGCGAGTGGGTGTCGGCGCCCACGACCAGTGCGTGCTTCGCGCTCTGCGTGCGGATGAACTTGTCCGCGACTCCCAGCGCGTAGATGAATCCGGTGCAAACGGCCTGAACATCGAACGCCGGGCACTCGTGGATGCCCAGCCGCGCCTGAAGGCGGCACGCCGTGGCCGGATAGATGCGGTCCGGCGTGGTGGTTCCCACGATGATGAGATCGATGTCCTGCGCTTCGATGTCGGCCGCCTCGAGGGCCCGCCACGCCGCGCGCTCCGCCAGATCGACGGTGGATTCGTCCTCGGCCACGATGTGGCGCTCGCAGATTCCGGTCCGCTCCCGGATCCATTCGTCGGAGGTGTCGACGATGCGTTCAAGCTCGGTGTTGGTCAGTACGCGTTCGGGCAGATAGCCACCGGTTCCCCTCACCCGCGCGTATGTCATACCGCTTCCCTCTCCACGAGGATGGACTCGAGATGCTCGTTGATGCGTGTGGGGACGTTCTTCTGGATCTCGGCGTGCGCCTCCTTGATGGCATTCGCGAAGCCGATGACGTCCGCGCTGCCGTGGCTCTTGATCACGATGCCCCGCAGGCCCACCAGGCTCGCACCGTTGTACTCGCGGGGGTCTATCTTGCGCCGCAGCGAACGCAGCACCGGCACGGCGATCAGGCCGGCGGCGCGGGTGAAGAGGTTTCGGTTGAACTCCTGCCGCACGTAATGGGCGATCATCTGCGCCACGCCCTCGCTGGACTTCAGCGCCACGTTCCCCACGAAGCCGTCGCAAACGATGACGTCGGCCGTTCCCTTGTAGATGTCGTCGCCCTCCACGAAGCCGATGTAGTGCAGATCGCTCGCCGCGAGGAGCCGCGCCGCTTCCCTGACGCGCTCGTTGCCCTTGATCTCTTCCTGCCCGATGTTGAGCAGCCCGATCCGGGGCCGCGTCACATTGTCCACCGCGCTCGTGAGCACCGACCCCATCACCGCGAACTCGAAGAGCTGGCGCGGCGTGGCCTCCACGTTGGCGCCCAGGTCCAGCATGCGCGTGTGCCCGTCCATCGCCGGCAGCGCGGAGATGATGGCGGGTCGATCGATGCCCGGGAGCGTCTTCAGCACGAAACGGGCCGTCGCCATCAGTGCGCCGGTGTTGCCCGCGCTCACGCAGGCGTGCGCGGCGCCCTCCTTCACCAGATCGATGGCCACGCGCATCGAGGAGTCCTTCTTCGTGCGCAGCGCCTGGGAGGGCAGCTCGTCCATACCCACCTGCTGCGAAGCGTGACGAATGCTCACGCGGGGGTCTGTCCCCAGGCCTTTCTCCCGCAGCACGCGGTTCAGCTCGCTCTCGTCACCGACGAGAACGAGCTGGATATCGTCCACATCCGCGAGAATCTTGAAGGCAGCGGGCACCACCACGGCCGGTCCGTGGTCGCCCCCCATGGCATCCAGAGCGACGGTCAGGCTCAAGCCCTAGTCTTCCTTGCCGGAGATCACCTTGCGACCGCGATAATAGCCGTCTGGACTGATGTGATGACGACGGTGCGTCTCGCCCGTCGTCGGCTCGACGGAAAGCGTAGCTGGTTTGAGCGCATCATGCGAGCGGCGCATGCCCCGCTTGGAGCGGCTCTTGCGATTCTGCTGTACGGCCATGGAAAAACTCCCGGTGAACTGTGTGGTTCTGGTGGTGTTGCAATAAAAAGGGGACAGATCCGACAGATCTATTTTTCGTCAGGATCTGTCAAAACCCGCCATGCCCGGGGGCGAAAAATAGATCTGTCCCCTGCTACCGTTTGAGCCTGGCCAGAACGCCGAAGGGCCGCTGGCGCTCGGCGGCCCCCGCGTCCGGCGAGGGCCGGTATTGCGCAGCGACGCGGCACGCGCCCTCCGTATGCCGCGGGTAGGCGGGCAGCGCCAGCATCAGCTCGTCCTCTATGACGCTGCGCAGCGACACGCGCTCGCCGCTCACGAGCAACCCTTCGTAGTCCTCTTCGGGACGCGCCGCCTCGTCCTCGCGGCTCGCCAGTTCCAGGCGCACTTCGCTGTCGACGTCGAAGCGCAGCGGTCCCAGACAGCGCTGGCAGACGAGCTCCAGCGTCCCGTGGAGGGTGCCGGTGATACGGTCATGCCCCTCCTCGTCGCGATGAAAGCGCAAGTCTACGGACACTTCGCCCGTGTCGCTATACAGGCTTTCCAGCAGGCGCGACATCCCGGCGACGGACGTGCGTCCGCTGACACGCTCACCGCGCCGGGCGAGGCGCACGGGACGAATGTGCTCGGGCAGAGAAGTTGACATAACCTTTTGATTTTAATTATTTTGATGCGTTTGTGTCAAAAAGTGTGCGCACCTGCACCGCCTGCATGCCCCGCATCCCCGCCATCGTGCTCGCTTCGAGCTCTCCCTACCGCCGCGCGTTGCTCGAGCGCCTCGGGCTGCCGTTCGAGCAGGTGGCGCCGGAGGCGGACGAGGGGCCGCGGTGCGGCGAGCCCGCGCGCGAGCTGGTCCTGCGCCTCGCCGAGGCCAAGGCGCGGGCCGTGGGCCGCCATCACCCGGGCGCGCTGATCATCGGCGCCGATCAGGTGGCTGCCCTCGACGGCGAGATGCTGCGCAAGCCGGGTACCTACGAGCGCAACGTCGGCCAGCTCCAGCGCGCGTCCGGGCGCCGGGTCACCTTCTTTACCGGCCTCTGCCTGCTCGACACAAGCTCCGGTGAGCTTCAGTGCGATGTCGTTCCCTACGCGGTCGTGTTCCGGCGCCTTCGGCGCCGGCAGATCGAAGCCTACGTGCGGCGCGAGGAGCCCTACGATTGCGCCGGCGGCTTCAAGGCCGAGGGGCTCGGTGTGAGCCTGTTCCAGCGCATGGAGGGCGAGGATCCCACGGCCCTCATCGGCCTGCCCCTGATCCGCCTGGTCGACATGCTTCAAAACGTCGGCCTCGACGTGCTGTCACCGGACGTCCAGCGCGCTTAGCCCCATGCGCAGCGCCAGGGCGTCGGCGAGCGCCGCACCGATGCGCTCCGTCACCCGCTCCAGCAGATCGCGCCTGGGCGTGTAGTCGACGATCTCCTCGACGCCGAGCACCTCGCGCGCCACGTAGCTGCTGCTTCCCAGCGCGTCCACGAGCCCCAGCTCCAGGCTCTGCTGGCCGGTCCAGATGAGGCCGCTGAAGATCTTCTCGTCGCTGGCGAGGCGATCGCCGCGACCCTCCTTGACCACCTCGATGAACTGGCGGTGGATGTCTTCGAGCAGGCTCCTTACATGCGCCAGCTCCTCCGGATCGACGGGAGAAAAGGGATCCAGCATGTCCTTGTGCTCACCCGCCGTGAGCAGCCTGCGTTCGATGCCGAGCTTCTCCATCGCCTCGACGAAGCCGAATCCGTTCATGAGCACACCGATGGAGCCGACCACGCTCGATTCGTCGGCGTATATCTTCTCCGCCGCCGCCGCCACGTAGTACCCGCCGGATGCACCGATGTCGGTGATCACCGCGTACACCGGGATGTCCGGGTGCTCCTCGCGCAGGCGGCGGATCTCCTTGTTGATGTAGCCCGCCTGCACCGGGCTGCCGCCGGGGCTGTTGATGCGCACGATGACGCCGGCGATGTTCTCGTTGTCGAAGGCCGCGCGCAGCCCGCCGACGATGCGGTCGGCGCTCGCCGCCGACCCCTCGGCTATCAAGCCCGCCACTTCCACCAGGGCCGCGTGTCGCTCGGCCTTGCCCGGTGCCGCCCAGTCCCCCGGGAGGTAGAGCAGCAGCAGCACCAGGAGGTAGGCGAAGACGATGAACTTGAAGAAGATCCCCCAGCGCCGCGTGCGCCGGTGCTCGATGAGGGACGCGAACGCCAGGCGGTTGACGAGATCCCGCTCCCAGGCCGTCGGCTCGCCGGCTCGCTTCTCGTTGCCCGCCTGAGCGGCCGGCGGGGTCTCACGTTCGGATTCGGACATGGCAGCCCTTGGCTCCTCGAAAAGACTACTTCCCTGGTCCTTACTGATCGGTTACCCGGCGCTTACTCATTGGCCACGACCTC
>CAZPFD010000012.1:23993-30661 GCA_964585725.1 uncultured Ectothiorhodospiraceae bacterium
CTTTCCGCCTTTCCGGGCATCATGAAACATGCTCACGCAAGGGAAAGTGGTGTCTGACCCCAGTTTTTCGCCCCGAAATACGCGGAGCCTCGGAACCCAAAGCAAGGCCCGCCGTCCCGCCGCATCGTAGACGCGTTTCATGGGCAAACAGGTGGTCCTTCGGTCATGCTCGCAGCCAGGCGGTGAGATCATCGAAAGCGTGCAGCAGCGCGAGGGGCCGGCATTCTAACAGACGCCCGTGATCGTGCACTCCGTAGCCCACCGCCAGGGCGTCCACGCCCGCATTGCGCGCCATCTGCAAGTCGTACTCCGTGTCCCCGATCATGATGGTCTCGCCGGCCGGCGAGCCGACCTCGTCCATGATCTCGTGCAGCATCTGTGGGTGCGGCTTGGAGCAGGTTTCGTCCGCGCAACGGCTGGCATCGAACATCGGCCGCAACCCGGTGACCTGAAGCTCGCGCTCGAGGCCGGCGCGGCTCTTGCCGGTGGCGACGGCGAGCAGATAGCCCTGCTCGCGCAGGAGCCCCAGCGTGGAGCGCACTCCCGGGAACAGCGCGGCGGGCTCTGCATCGCTCACGAAGTGATGCCGGTAGTAATCCACGAACCGGCGGTACAGCGCGGCATCGCCGTCGGGGCACAGCGCCTTGACCGCCTCCTCGAGGCTGAGGCCGATGATCTCGCGGATGGCCGCGTCGGCCGGTGCGGTCAGCCCCAGGTCCGTGAACGCGGCCCGCGCCGCGGCGACGATGCGGGCCTCGGAGTCGGCCAGGGTCCCGTCCCAATCGAAGACGAGCAATCTGTACCGGGCGGGCATCTCAGCGGGCTCCACGGGAGCCGGAAGGCTCCACCGGATGAAGCCCGAGGTCATCGAGCACCCGGCGCAAATCGTCGGGCAGCGGCGCCTTCATGCGCACCGCCGTCCCGGACTCCGGGTCGGGAAAAGCCACCTCGTCCGCATGCAGGAACAGCCGGCGCAGGCCCCGGGCCTTCATGGCCCGGTTGAGCGCCCGATCGCCGTACTTGTCGTCCCCGGCAAGGGGATGTCCGGCGGCCGCGGCGTGCACGCGGATCTGGTGGGTGCGCCCGGTGAGCGTGCGCGCGGCCAGCAGGCTTGCCGAATCGCCCACTGCCACCGGTGTGAGCTCGGTCAGGGCGCTCTTTCCGCCGGGGTGCACCGTGACCACGCGCTCTCCGCCCTTGAGCACGTTTCTGCGCAGGGGAACCTCGATCCGCCGCCCCGGCCCCTTCCAGCGCCCGCCCACCAGCAGCAGGTAGTGCTTCTCCACACGGCGCGCGCGCAGGCTCTCGTGCAGGGCTTTCAGGGCGCTGCGGCGCTTGGCGACGAGCAGACACCCGGAGGTCTCGCGGTCGAGGCGATGGACCAGCTCGAGAAACGGCGCCTGGGGGCGGAGGCTGCGCAACGCCTCGATGACCCCGTGGCTGCGGCCCGTGCCTGTGTGCACGGGAATCCCTGCGGGCTTGTTCAGCACCAGCACGCTGCGGTCCTCGTAGAGGATGCCCGCCTCCACCACGCGCTCCACCCCCGGGAGGATCGGGGAGCCGGCTCTCACAGGGGCGAGGCGCAGGGGCGGCACCCGCACCACGTCTCCCGCCTGCAACCGGTAGTCCTGGCGGATGCGCCGCTTGTTGACCCGCACTTCCCCGCGGCGCAGGATGCGGTACACCCGCGTCCGGGGGACGCCCCGCAGCCGGGTGGCGAGGAAGTTGTCGATGCGCTGCCCCGCATGGTCCTCGCCCACGGTGAGATAGCTGGCTGGCTGGCGGGCGGCGCCCTGGCCCGGGTTCATGCGTTTACCATGATCACTTGATGCTATACACTAATTATACGGGTCGAGCCCCTGCCCATCAGGCAGGCATATGGAGGGCAAAGCCCCCGAGCGCCGACCCGACAAACTTTGGGATTGTAAAGGCTCACATCGTCGCCTGCGGCGATTTACAGGAGCGACGTACCAACAAGGCAAGGCAACACAGACGTACATGAAGGCCGTGGGAAAGACGGCGATTCCGGCGGCCGCGGTTACGGGGACGCGAACGGGCGTGCCCGAACCCCGAGGGGACGTGGTTTCAAACTGAAGGGCCTGCAGCGGGACATAGACGCACGCGTTGAACTCTTGACATACGAGGCCATGATCGGCGCGAGAAGATCGCCCCGTCTCGGCACAGATGCCGAAGGCGAAGTCAGCGCGTACTGAATCCGACGCCCCCAACCTTCATATCCTGCCTTTGTACGTGCTCCCAGGCTGACGGCTTGCGGTCGCAGAGTCGTGCGTTTTCGCGCACGCGCCGAGGGCGTGCTTGCGCAAGCACCGCCGACCGCACAGGAGCCGCCACCCACTATGACGGGAACACATTATGAAACGTATGCTGATCAACGCGACTCAACCCGAAGAGTTGCGTGTGGCGATGGTCGACGGGCAGTACCTGTATGACCTCGATATCGAAGTTCCCTCCCGGGGCCAGAAGAAGGCCAACATCTACAAGGGGAAGATAACCCGCATCGAGCCGAGTCTCGAGGCGGCCTTCGTGGACTTCGGCGCCGAGCGGCACGGCTTCCTGCCCTTCAAGGAGATCGCCCGGGAGTACTTTGCCGACAAGGTGCAGGGCGACGGCGGCGGGCGCCCCAACATCAAGGAAGCCCTGAGCGAGGGCCAGGAGCTCATCGTCCAGGTGGAGAAGGAAGAGCGGGGCAACAAGGGAGCCGCGCTCACCACGTTCGTCAGCCTCGCCGGGCGCTACATGGTGCTCATGCCCAACAATCCGCGGGCCGGCGGCATTTCGCGGCGCGTGGAAGGGGACGAGCGCACCGAGCTGCGCGAGATCCTGAGCATCCTCGAGATCCCCTCGGGCATGGGGCTCATCGTGCGCACGGCCGGGGTCGGCAAATCCCAGGAAGAGCTCCAGTGGGACCTGGATTACCTCCTCCAGCTGTGGGCGGCCATCGAGAAGGCGGCCGCAGAGCGCCCGGCGCCCTTCCTCATCTACCAGGAGAGCAGCCTGATCATCCGGGCCATCCGCGACTACTTCCGCCAGGACATCTCCGAGATCCTGATCGACGAGGAGTCGGTGTACGAGCAGGCGCGCGAGTTCATCCGCCAGGTGATGCCGCAGAACCAGAGCAAGGTGAAGCTGTACAAGGACAGCGTGCCCCTGTTCAGCCGCTTCCAGATCGAGAGCCAGATCGAATCGGCCTTCAACCACACCGTGCCCCTGCCCTCCGGCGGCTCCATCATCATCGACACGACCGAGGCGCTCGTATCCATCGATATCAACTCCGCGCGCGCCACCAAGGGCGGCGATATCGAGGAGACCGCGCTGACTACGAACCTCGAAGCCGCGGAGGCCGTCGCGCGCCAGCTGCGGCTGCGCGACGTGGGCGGGCTCATCGTCATCGATTTCATCGACATGGTGTCGTCGCGCAATCAGCGCAAAGTGGAGCAGAAGCTGCGCGAAGCGCTGAAGATGGACCGGGCCCGGGTGCAGGTGGGGCGCATCTCGCGCTTCGGCCTGCTGGAGATGTCGCGCCAGCGCCTGCGCCCCTCGCTCGGCGAGTCGAGCCTCATGGTCTGCCCGCGCTGCAACGGCCAGGGCACCGTACGCGGGCTGGAATCGCTGGCGCTGTCCATTCTCCGGGTCATCGAGGAAGAGGCCATGAAGGAGAACACGGCACGCGTCGTGGCGAGGCTGCCGCTGGCGGCCGCAACCTACCTTCTGAACGAGAAGCGCGATGCCATCCACGCCATCGAGGAGCGCCAGAAGCTGCGGGTCACCCTCGTCCCCGATCCGGGCATGGACACGCCGCACTACGAGGTGCAGCGCATCCGCCGCGACGACACGAGCTCCGAGGCGGCGACCCAGACCAGCTACCAGATCGCCAAGAGTGCCGAGCCGCTACCCGAGTTCGTGAGCGACGACGTGCGTCCACCGCCCTCGGAGCCGGCGGTCAAGCGAGTGGCTCCCGCGACCCCCGCTCCGGCGTCCAGTGCGCCGCAGAGCCGGGAGAACGGCTGGCTGAGACGGCTGTGGACGAGCCTTGTCGGAGGCGGTGAGGCGCGCGCCGCGGAGACGGCGAAGAAGCCCCGCCGCGAGGGCCGTGCGGAGCCGCGGCACGGAACGCGACGGCGCAGCGCGTCGACTGCGCGGCGCAGTGAATCCGCCGGTGGCGCTGGCGGCGCGGCCGCCGATTCCCAGGGGGCGCGCGGTCGCAGCAGCAGCAGCAGCAGCGCCCGCCGGGGCCGCCGGGGCGGTCGCCGGCGCCAGCGCAACGACACCGAGCGCAGCGCCGAGGGGTCCGCTCAGAGCGCCAAGGACGGCGGCGGCACACCGAACCGCGGGCGGCGGGAAGCGGGCTCCGGAGGCGGCCGGGACAATCGCAGCGCGGAAGAGCCTGCAGCATCGGATACCACGGCCGGCCGCAGCGCGGACGAGGCTTCGGCACCGCATGCCCCGGCACCGGCACCCGCTGCCGGCGCGCCGGCGCCCGAGGAGACGGGGCGCGAGCCGCAGGCGCCGGAGGTGGCCGGAGATTTCGATACCGACTCCGCCTCCCCGCGCCAGAGGGCGGTGCAGGCCGCCCGCGCCAATGAGGCGCGCGGCGAGGATGCGCCACGCACCCAGGAGGTACCCAGCCTCGAGGCGGCGGAGGAGCGCAGCCGGGACTGAGGGGGGACTGTCCCCCAGCCTTTCCGGCGGGATGCAATCCCGCCGCAGCAGCCGCTTACCGCGGGCCGGGATCGGTTCTCACCGGCGCCCGTTTGAGCAGGGTCACGTTGGCGGCGGCGTAGCCGCCTTCGTCACACAGGCTGAGGTGGCACTCCCCGGCCTCGTAGAACTCCATCAGCTCGCGCACCCGTCCCGTCAGGTGCAGATAGGGCCGCCCGAGGGGCTCGTTGCGAACCTCGATCTCTCGCCAGCTCACGCCCTGGCGAATGCCGGTCCCCAGCGCCTTCACGAACGCCTCCTTGGCCGCGAAATGCTTGGCCAGGAAGTCCACCCGGCGCCGGGCGCGTTGGAAGCGCCGGTACTCCTGATCGCTGAGGATGCGCTGGGCGAATCTCTCCCCGAAGCGCTCCAGCGCAGCCGCGATGCGCGAGGTCTGCACCAGATCGATTCCCACGCCGTGGATCACCGGCGTGCCTCCGTCATCAGCCGTTTCATCTCGCGCACCGCCTCGCCGATGCCGCTGAAGATTGCGCGCGCCACCACCGCATGGCCGATGTTGAGCTCCCTGATCTCCGGAATACGGGCCACCTCGGCGACGTTCTGGTAGTTGAGCCCGTGGCCCGCGTTCACCTGCAGCCCGAGCGAGTGCCCGAGCGCCGCCATCTGCCGGATCCGCTCGAGCTCCGCGCGCCGCGCGTCGGCGTCCGGGGCGTCGGCGTAGCGGCCGGTGTGGATCTCGACGACCGGGGCGCCCGCCTCGTGGGCGGCACGCACCTGGGCCGGCTCGGGATCGATGAACAGCGACGCCCGGATGCCGTGGTCGGCGAGGCGCTTGCACGCCTCCGCGGTGCGCTTCCGCTGTCCCGTCACGTCCAATCCACCCTCCGTGGTGAGCTCCTCGCGGCGTTCGGGTACCAGGCAGCAGTCGGCGGGCGCCACTCGCGCGCACAATGCCAGCATCTCCTCGGTCATGGCTATCTCGAGGTTCATGCGGGTCAGAAGCACCTGGTCGAGGAGCAGGACATCGCGCTCCTGAATGTGCCGCCGATCCTCGCGCAGGTGGATCGTGATGGCGTCCGCCCCGGCGTGCTCGGCCTCGAGCGCCGCTTGCACCGGATCCGGATAACGGGTTCCGCGCGCCTGGCGCAGCGTAGCCACGTGGTCGATGTTGACGCCGAGCAGAATGTCTTCCATCCCCGTGCCTCGATTGGGTCGAACTGGCGGGCTCTCGCGGGAGCGGACTCCCGCCCGCCCGCGCCGCGGCAACCCGCCCCGCCTATCTGAACAGAGCGCGACTGGCGAGCGGCCTGGGGCCCAGGTACACGGCCAGGACGTCTCGCATCAGTCGCTTGGCCTCGCGCAGCATCTCCGGATCATCCAGCTCTTCGCGGTCGAGCGCAATCAGCGTGCGGCCGTGGACGGGCACCCCGGGGCCGTCGCCGCCGGGCCCGGCGATCGGCCCCTGCTCGCTGTGATAGCGGTAGAGGGTCGCCGCATCGATGCCGCGACCACCGCCGGCCTCGCGGTCCAGGACCAGCCCGTAGCCGATGGCGGCCAGCAGGTGCTTCTCGAATACGCGCAGCAGCGGCTCATGGGCGTCGCTGGCCGCGAGGCGCCGAAGGACGGTGGCGTAGATCTCGAAGAGCTCCGGATGCGGATCGTGACGCAGCAGCAACCGCAGCAGCAGCTCGTTCAGATAAAAGCCGCTGGCCAGCCCCCTGCCCGCCAGGGTGCGCACCGCCCCTTCCGGCTCGGCCGCGGTCAGCGTAGCGAGCTCGCCGCGTCCGCTCCACGACAGCAGCACCGGGCGGAAGGGCTGGAGCACGCCGCGCAGCCGCGAGTGCGGGCGCCGGGCGCCCCGGGCCACCAGGCCCACGCGGCCGTGGTCCGCGCTGAACGCCTCCACCAGGACGCTGCTCTCGCGGTACGGCCGCCGGTGCAGCACGAAGGCCCGCGCCAGCTCGACCCGTCTATGCATCATCGGTTCT
>CAZPFD010000013.1:0-7781 GCA_964585725.1 uncultured Ectothiorhodospiraceae bacterium
CTGGCGCTTGGCCGGGGCGCCGACCAGCACCTCGCCGTCCTCGGTGTAGGCCACCACCGAGGGCGTGGTGCGCGAGCCCTCCGAGTTCTCGATCACCTTGGGCTTGCCGCCCTCCATGATCGCGACGCAGGAGTTGGTCGTCCCCAGGTCGATTCCGATGATTTTGCCCATGACTATCGTCTCCGCTGCGAATTCCTCTGGTGCCTGTGTGCCTGGATGGGTGCCCCGAGTTTGACCGTCAATATTGGGCCGGGCCCCTTGATTTCAACCTCGCGAATCCCGTTCACGGGGCCACGATGACCATCGCCGGGCGCACCAGCCGCCCGTTCAGCAGGTACCCCCTCTGGACCACCATCACCACGTGGCCCGACTCGACGTCCTCCACCTCCTGGGTGGACATGGCCTCGTGGTACTGGGGGTCGAAGGGGTCGCCCCGGGCCGGCGCCACCTCCTCGATGCCGAACTTCTCCATCACGCTCTTGAACATCTTCAGGGTGAGCTCCATGCCCTCGCGCACCTTCTCCAGGTCGACGTCGTCGTTCCGGGCCGCCGAGAGCCCGAGCTCCAGGCTGTCCCGGACGGGCAGAAGCTCGCCCACGAAGCGCTCGAGCGCGTACTTGTGCGCGTTCTCGATCTCGCGCGCGGAGCGCTTCTGCAGATTCTCCACCTCGGCGCGCGCGCGCAGCGCCTGATCCCGGTGCTCCTCGGCCCTCTTCTCGGCGGCCTCGAGCTTGCGCGCCAGCTCCTCGGGGGAAGGCCTTTCGGGCGCACCGCCAGCCGCCTCGCCCCCCTGGGCACCCTCGGGCCCGGCGGGGTGCGCCGTCTCCTGTGCGGAGTCCGGCGCCTCTGCCGCCGTCTCCCCGCCGTTGTCCCGCGTCCGCGATGCAGTCGGTTCGGACATCGAGTTCTCCTTGGACATCTCTTCGCTCCAGCTCCCGCTCCCGGGTATCTTCCGGGGCTCCGCGCTGTGTTGGATGCCGGCGCGCCAACGCACCCCGCGCCGCGCCGGCGCGCGACATCATAGAGATATGGGGGTCAATGCGACCTGTTCAAGGCCGCGCCCAGCAGGCGCGCCGTCAGCTCGACGATGGGTATGACGCGCTCGTAGGCCATGCGGGTGGGGCCGATGACCCCGAGCACGCCGAGGATCTGGTCGTCCGCGGAGTACGCCGAGGTCACCACGCTGCACTCATCGAGCGCCTGGTAGCCCGATTCCTCGCCGATGAAGATCTGCACACCCTTGGCCTCCAGGGCCTGGTCGAGCAGATGCAGGAGATCGCGCTTGCGGTTGAACGCCTCGAACAGGTGGCGAAGCTTGTCCAGGTCCGAGAGCTCCACGTACTCCATCAGATTCGTCTGGCCCGCCACCACGAAGTCGTCCCGCGCCTCCTCCGCCACCAGCGCCTTGTCCGCCATCTCCAGCGCGAGGCTCATGATGCTCTGCATGTCCTCGCGATGCTCGCGCATCTCGCGCAGCAGCTCCTTGCGCACGTCCTCGAGGCTGCTGCCCGCGAAGCGGGCGTTCAGGTAATTCGAGGAGCGCTCGAGCTCCGACGGCGTGTAGCGGCGCTGGGTGTGGATGATGCGGTTCTGCACCTCACGTTCGTTGAGCACCAGGATGACGAGCACCTGGCTGCCGCTGAGCGGCAGGAACTCCACCTGTCTCAGGACGGTCTGCTCGCTGCGCGGCACCGTCACCAGCCCGGCCAGATGGGTGACCTCCGAGAGCAGCCGCGAGGCCGCGGTCAGCAGCTCCTCGCGATTGAGGTCACCGACGAGCTGCTCGCGCAGGCGCCGGATCTCGGCCCCCTCCAGCGGCTTGACCGTGAGCAGCGTATCCACGAACAGCCGGTAGCCGTGGGGGGTGGGAACGCGGCCCGCCGAGGTGTGCGGGGAGCGTACCAGGCCCATGTCCTCGAGGTCGGCCATGACATTGCGCACGGTGGCCGGGCTCAGATCCAGCCCCGACTCGCGGGCAAGCATGCGCGAACCCACCGGCTGCCCGCCGCGGATGTACGCCTCCACGAGCGTCTTCAGCAGGTGCTGGCTGCGGTCGCTGAGATGCAGTCCCTTGGAATCCGCTTCTGTCATCGCCATCGCCCTGAAAAGGCCCGAAAAAAACTTAGCACTCTCCAGTATAGAGTGCAAAAGCCGGGGCGGGGACCGCCGAGCAGATCAAAACGGGACACCCACCCTTTCCGCGCCCAAAACGGGACACCCATCATTTGACCCGCACCGCCCCCGCCGGCGCCCCGGGAAAATGCCGGGTGTCCCGTTTTATGCCCGGGGGGAAAGGGTGGGTGTCCCGATTTGAGCGATTTGAGCGTGGGCGAATGCTGGGTGTCCCGATTCGCCGATTCGGACGAATGGTGGGTGTCCCGTTTTGGGCGGCTGGGGTGGCCCCGGGGCCCGCCGGGGGCGGCGCGGCCGAGCTTTGATGGGTCATCGGGACGTGCTAACTTGTGCCGCGCGGAGCAGCGGAGCCACCCGGCGGGAGCAGGGCGTGTTCAAGCATGTGGGGCTGATCGGAAAGCCCGGGGACGAACGAGTCGTCACCACCCTCAAGAGTCTCATCGCCGACCTCCAGAAGCTTCCCGTCACGCTGCACTTCGATGCCGATACGGCGCGCGCCCTTCCCAGCCTCGGCCTGGAGATCGCGGATCGCGAGACCCTCGGGCGTGCCTGCGATCTGGTCATCGTGGTCGGCGGGGACGGGACTTTCCTGAGCGCGGCCCGCTCCCTGGTGGGCCACGACGTGCGCCTGCTCGGCATCAATCTGGGCCGGCTGGGGTTCCTCGCGGACATCATGCCCGGAGAGATGTCGGAGCGCATACAGGAGATCCTCTCCGGACACTTCGCCGAGGAAGAGCGTTCCCTGCTGCGCGCGAGCATCGTGCGCGACGGCGCTCAGGTGATGGAGGTCAACGCGCTCAACGACGTGGTCGCCCACAAGTGGAACATCGCGCGCCTCATCGAGTTCGAGACCTTCGTCAACGCCCGCCTCGTCAACCGCCAGCGCTCGGACGGCGTCATCGTATCCACGCCCACGGGCTCGACGGCCTACGCCCTGTCGGGCGGCGGACCCATCCTGTACCCGACCCTCGATGCCATCGTGCTCGTCCCCATCTGTCCGCACACCCTGACCAGCCGCCCCATCGTGGTGGACGGCGCGAGCCGTATCGAGCTCGTGATGTACGCGAGCCAGCAGGGCGAAGCACAGCTCACGTGTGACGGACAGACGACGGCGGAGCTCAAGCCGGGGGATCGCATCCACATCCGGCAGCACGAGCACCGGCTGCGCCTGATCCATCCTCCCGAGCACGACTACTTCGCCACGCTGCGCGCCAAGCTGCACTGGGGGAGGGAGCTCTAGGGGTGCTGAGTCAGCTCACCATCCGCGACTTCGCCGTGGTCGCCGAGCTCGATCTGGCCCTCGAGCCGGGCATGACCGTGCTGACCGGAGAGACCGGCGCGGGCAAATCCATCCTGGTCGACGCACTGAGCCTCGCCCTCGGCGAGCGCGCCTACAGCGATGCCGTGCGCGCCGGGTGCGAGCGCGCCGAGGTGAGCGCCCTGTTCGACCTCGACCCCGTGCCGGCGGCTCGACAGTGGCTCCTCGAGCACGAGCTGGAGAGCACCGAGGGCGAGTGCGTGCTGCGGCGCTCGGTGGCGCGCGACGGCCGCTCGCGCGCCTGGATCAACGCCCGCCCCGTGCCGGTGCAGACCTTGCGCGAGCTGGGCGATCTGCTCATCGACATTCACGGGCAGCACGCGCATCAATCCCTGCTGCGGCGGGCGACCCAGCGCCAGATCCTCGACGAGTACGGGGCCCACGCACAAACCCTCGCGCGCCTCGGCGAGTGCTACGCGCGCTGGAGCAGCCTGCGCGCGGAGCAGGAGCGCCTGGAGCGCGCCCCGGGCGACGCGGAGGCCCGCCTGGATTTTCTGCGCTACCAGCTCGAGGAGCTGCGCCGGCTGAACCTCGAGCCCGACGAGCCCGCACGCCTCGACGCCGAGCATCGCCGCATGAGCCACGCGAGCGAGCTGCTGCGAACCTACCAGGAGGTGGTGGAGAGACTCGCCGGCGACGGCGACGCCGCGGCGCTCACCCAGATCGGCGGCGCCCGGCGCTCGCTGAGCGAGCTCCACGCTTACGACGAACGCCTGCCGGAGCCGATGTCGTTGCTGGAGAGCGCGGCCGTGCACCTGGAGGAGGCTGCGAGCACACTGCGCCATTACGCCGAGGATCTGGAGCTCGACACGGACCGCTACCAGTGGCTGGAAGAGCGCCTGGACGCCATCCATGCCCTCGCGCGCAAGCACCGCGTGCCCCCGGAAGAGCTGCCCGCGTTGAGCGAGCGGCTGGCGGCGGAGGCGGAAGCGCTCGAGAACAGCGCCGGGCGGCGCGAGTCGCTGGCCCAGGAGCTGGCGCTGGTGGCCGGACGCTACCGCAAGGAGGCGCGCGCGCTCTTCGAGGCACGGCGGCAGGCCGCCGATGCCCTGTCCGAGACCGTGACCGCCAACATGCGCGAGCTGGGTATGCGCGGGGGGCGTTTCGAGATCAGGGTCGAGCACGCGGCGGACGATCGCCCCACGGCCCACGGGCTGGACCAGGTGGAATTTCTGGTCAGCACCGATCCCGGGCAGCCCATGGGACCCCTGGCCCGGGTGGCCTCGGGCGGGGAGCTCTCGCGCATCAGCCTCGCCATCCAGGTCATCGCCTCCCAGGGCAGCGGCGTTCCCACCCTGGTCTTCGACGAGGTCGACGCCGGAATAGGCGGGCGCGTGGCGCAGATCGTAGGCCAGCAGCTGCGCCGGCTGGGCGAGCGCCGCCAGGTGCTGTGCATCACCCACCTTCCCCAGGTCGCCTCCCAGGCCGCGCACCACATCCAGGTCCAGAAGCATTCCGAGAAGACGGCGACCCGCACCGAGCTCGAAGCCCTCAGCGGCGAGGGGCGCGTGCGCGAGATCGCGAGGATGCTCGGAGGCCTTCGGATCACCGACCAGACCCTCGCCCATGCGCGGGAGATGCTCGAGGGCTCCTGCGAGTAGAACGGCGCGTGGCGTGGCGGCCGTGTCCGCCCGTGCTCGGGGCGCTATAATGCCCACCCTGCCGCAAAGCGGCGCGCGCGAACCGATGTCCTTTCGAATCCGCTCAAGAGCAGCGCCCCTCGTTCTGATCCTCGCCGTGAGCGCGGCGCTCGGCGCCTGCGGCAGCTTTCCGTACCGCCTGGACATCCAGCAAGGCAACGTCGTCACCCAGGAGCAGGTGAGCCAGCTCGAGCGCGGGATGGAGAAGCGCAAGGTGCAGTTCGTGCTCGGCACGCCGCTGGTCGTGGACGTCTTCCACCAGGACCGCTGGGACTATATTTACAGCTTCCAGGAGGGGGGCGGCCGGCGCGTGCAGCGGCGCCTGTCGGTGTTCTTCGAGGACGGTGCGCTGGTGCGCATCGAGGGGGACGTGGAGCCGGCCAAGGGCATGCCCGAGGAAAAGGCGCGCGAGGAGGTCGTGGTCAGCGTCCCCGACCCCGAGCCCGACAGCATATTCGGGCGCGTGGGCAGCATCTTCAGGGGCAACTGACAGAACCCGGGCTCGCGCCTGCACGGCGGGATTGCATCCCGCCCTACCCCTTCGCGCGCCGCCGGCGTGCGGTCTTGGGATCCGCCACGAGGTCGCGGTAGATCTCCACCCTGTCGCCCGCCTCCAGCGCCCGCTCGCGCTCGGTCACCTGGCCGAACACGCCCACCCGATGGCGGTCGAGGTCGATCTCCGGGAACCGCTCGAGGATCCCCGACGCGCGAATGGCCGCCTCCACCGTCGCCCCCCGCGGCACGCGCAGCGGGATCAGCACCTGGACGTCCGGGCGCGCGTACGCCACCTCCACCGCGATCAGCTCAGGCGTCGTCATACACCGCGTCGGCGCGCCGGCGGAAGGCCTGTACCATCGTCGCCGCGATGTCCTCGAACACCGGCGCGACGGCCGCTTTCACCAGCGGCTGCGAGAATTCGAACGCCATGTGCAACGAGACCCGGCAGCGCTCGGGGCCCAGCTCGTCGAAGGTCCAGATCCCTTCCAGGTAGGAGAACGGCCCCTCGACGAGGCGCATCTCCACGCGCCGCCCCTCGTAGAGCACATTGCGGGTGGTGAAACGCGTGCGCAGAGGTCCCTTTGCCACCTCGAGCGTGGCCTGCATCTCCGAGCCGCTGCGATGGTGCATGCGGGCGGACGTGCACCACGGCAAGAAATCCGGGTAGGCTTCGACATCGGCCACGAGCCGGTACATGGCCGCCGCACTGTGCGGCACGACCGCGCTTCGCCGGACGGTGGATCCCAAGGCCTGCTCCCTCCTCGTCGCGCAGCGGGGTGGACATGTGGGGTGCGCTCCGCCGGCAGCGCACGGCGGTTGAAAATAACACAGCCGAACGCCATTTCTGAGATAGCGCCTGAGGGCAGGCTCATGGCGGTCGCCGGAGCTCATTGGAGCGAGACACATGGCCAGGAAGAAGCGGGGGCGGGGCGACGGCAGCCTCATCGCACAGAACAAGAAGGCGCGCCATGAGTATACGCTCGAGACCTTCATCGAGGCCGGGTTGGCTCTGGAAGGCTGGGAAGTGAAGGCCCTGCGCGCTGGGCGCGCCCAGCTCCAGGAGAGCTACGTCCTGTTGAAGGACGGCGAGGCGTGGCTGCTCGGCGCCCACATCACGCCGCTGCCGTCGGTCTCGACCCACGTCGAGCCCGACTCCAGGCGCACGCGAAAGCTCCTCCTGCACCGCGAGGAGATCGACCGCCTGATCGGCGCCGTGGAGCGGCGCGGATACACCCTGGTCCCCACGCGCCTGTACTGGAAGAACGGGCGGGCGAAGGTCGAGATCGCCACCGCCAAGGGGAAGAAGAAGCACGACAAGCGCGCCGCCGAGAAGGACCGGGAGTGGCAGCGCCAGAAGGAGCGGCTGCTGAAGACCGGGTGAGGGGGGCGCCGCGGGGGTTCACGGTCCGCAGGCGCCTGCCGTTATAATGGGTGAAACTGCTTACAGGGGGCGACTGGTTTCGACGCGGGTGGCAAAACCCGAGGTGCATGCCGAGGCGCAGCAGACCTCGTAAATCCAGCTGCAACCAAGATAGTTGCCAACGACGACAACTACGCTCTGGCTGCTTAAGACGGCCAGCCTCTGACTGAGTCCGTGCTTGTGCGCTCAACTCAGGGGTCGACTCACACAAGCTCGCGATGAGGCTTGTCCGGAGCCGATTCGCTAAAACCCAAACGGACTCGCCACTCGCACGCCCTGCCCGCCGGGCAGCGGGTGGTTAAAGACAAAGACGGGCTAAGCATGTAGAGCCGAGGGCGGAGTGCTCGCGGACGCGGGTTCGATTCCCGCCGCCTCCACCAATTTCCCTCCCCTGCTCCCTTTCCTTGCAGCTGGGGCCATTTGGGACGTCATTGCCCGCCGTCGAAGTCGACGAGCAGGTTGGTCACGCCCCACTTCCAGCGGAGGGCACGCGCCTGCTCGAAGGTAAGCTTGTTCTTGCCCGCCATCTGCTGCGAGGCCGGAATGGGGAACGTATCGCCGCCGTTCAAGCCGTTGTTGGTTCCCTTGCTCAGATAGCCGAGCAAGACACCGTTCAGCGACACCGCCACCTCGTCGTCGTAGTCGATGTCGTAGCCGTCGACGCTCAGAATCAGGTCCGTCCCCGTGCCGTCGAACGTCGCGGTCAGCCCGTCCTGGTGCTCGCTCGTGCCGTACAGATGACCGTACTGTCCCGTGTCCGTCACCCCCACCG
>CAZPFD010000013.1:7881-29521 GCA_964585725.1 uncultured Ectothiorhodospiraceae bacterium
CCTCCAGATGCTCGCTCGTGCCGTACAGATGACCGTACTGTCCCGTGTCCGTCACCCCCACCGTGAGCGCCACCGCGTCGTCGCCCACCCGGAGGCTCAGCGCCTGCGTGTCGCCCAGATCGTTCGAGTCCACCACCTGCACCTCGAAGCCGTAGTCCCCCGCGGCGCTCGGCGTCCCGCTGATCACGCCGTCGCTGCTCAGGCCGAGACCCGGCGGCAGCTCGCCCGAGACGAGACTCCACGTGAACGGCCCCGTGCCCGAGCTCGCCGACAGCGCCTGCTCGTAGCCCACATCGACCGTCGCATCCGGCAGAGCCGTGGTCTCGATCACCGGCGGAAGGCCCTGGGCCACCAGCAGGTTCGTCACCCCCCACTTCCAGCCGACGGCGCGCACCTGCTTGAACGAGAGCCGGTTCTTGCCCGCCACCTGCTGCGAGGCCGGGATGGGGAACGTATCGCCGCCGTTCAGGCCATCGCTCGTGCCCTTGCTCAGATAACCGAGCGAGACGCCGTTCAGCGACACCGCCACCTCGTCGTTGTAGTCGATGTCGTAGCCGTCGACGCTCAGAACCAGGTCCGTCCCCGGGCTCTCGAACGTCGCCACGAGCTCCTCCAGATGCTCGCTCGTGCCGTACAGATGACCGTACTGTCCCGTGTCCGTCACGCCCACCGTGAGATGAACCACCACGCTGACGAGGACGCTCAGCGACTGGACGTCGCTCAGACCTTGCGAATCGGTTACCTGGACATCGAACTCATAGGTGCCATCGGTGGTCGGCGTCCCGCTGATCACCCCGTCGCTGCTCAGAGTGAGACCCGTCGGCAGCTCGCCCGAGACCACGCTCCACGTGTACGGCGGCGTGCCCGAGCTCACCGCCAGGGTCTCGCTGTAAGCCACACCGCGCTCCGCCCCTGGCAAGCTCGTGGTGTCGATCACCGGTGGAGGCGTCGTGACGGTGAGCTCCACCTCCCGGCTGATGGTGGCGAGCTCGGCGTCTTGCAGCTGCACCGTGAACAGACTCGTCCCCGTGGAGGTCGGGATGCCGCTGATGACGCCCGTGGCGGAGTCGAGAGCCAGCTCCGCAGGCAAAACGCCTTCGATGATGGTCCAGGTGTACGGCGCTTCGCCGCCGGCGGCACTCAAGGTCGCCTGGTACGCAACGTCTATCACGCCGTTCGGCAGGCTCGTCGTCTCGATCGCCAGATCGGAGACTTTGACGAGATAGATCCCGCCGCCGGCACGATCGGCCAAGTATACGTCGCCGGCCTCATCCTCCCCGAAGGTGCTGATCTGGTAAGGGGTCTCGAGCAACGGAGCACTCTGCCAGACGCCCTCCTCCTCCTGGAGCAGGCCCCAGAGCCGACCGCTGCAATAGTCGCCGTAGAGGAACACGCCCTCCAGCCGGCGGTCCCCGCCGCGGTATACGTTGCCGCCCGTGACCGCACATCCCTCGCCATGGTCGTACTCGGCGACCGGCGCGACCAATCCCGCCGAGTTGCACGATCCGCCGCCGAAACACTGGCTGCCCTCCATGGTGGGCCACCCGTAGTCTTCCCCCCCGGTGCTGTCGACGGACTGAAAGTTGACCTCCTCCACGGTGTCCTCGCCGATATCCGCGATATAGAGATCACCGCTCAGGCGATCGAAGCTGAAGCGCCACGGATGGCGCAGACCTGATGCCCAGATCTCGTCCAGCGCCTGGGGTACACCCACGAACGGATTGTCGACGGGGATGGCATAGGGGCTGCCCCCGTCCACGTCGATACGGACCACTTTGCCGAGCAGAGTCCCCAGATCGCCGGCGGTGTTCTGAACAGTACCGTCGCTCGCTCCGTCTCCGACCCCCACATACAGGTAGTCGTCGGGCCCGAACTGCAGGTGTCCGCCGTAGTGATCACCCCCCGGATCGCTGATCCTCAAGACGGCCGACGCCGACGTCGGATCAGCGATATTGGCGTCGGTCGAGACGTTGTAACGGGCAACGACCATATCCCCGCTGTCTTCGACGTACGTGACATAGAAGCGTCCATTGGTCGCGTAATCAGGGTGAAATGCGATGCCCAGCAAGCCTTCCCTGTTCACGCAGCAGGAAACGGCACCCGACACGTCCAGAAACGGGGTGGGCAGGATTGCCGAGCCGTCGTGGATCAGAATCTGCCCCGACTGAAGGCCGATGAACAGCCGACCCGAGCCGTCCCCGGCGTGCGTGATTGCCACCGGCTTGTCGAGGCCGGTGACGACCGGCTGCGTGCCCAGTGTCAGCTCTTCAAGGGCGGGGCCCCGCAGCAGCGCGACGGCGGCGTCGACCTGAATGCGCGGCACGATATATCCTCCGATGGAGTCGGTAACGAGCACTCCGGTCTCCGTCAACGCAGCGGCGATCTCGCCCACGGTTGCGTCCGGATTGGCCGAGCTCAGCACGGCGACCGCACCCGCCCCGTGGGGGGACGCCATCGATGTGCCGCTCTTGTTCGCGAAGCCGCCCCCCGGCACTGCGGACACGATGCCGACACCCGGCGCCAGCGTGGACAGAAAAGATGCGGTGTTGGCGAAGTCGGCGATGACGTCGACGCTGTCTACGGCTCCCACGCTGATGACACCGGAAATGCATGCCGGCGAGGAAAGAGCGCCCGCCACGCCGTCATTGCCGGATGCGACGACCGTGGCGATGCCCGCGGTGCGCAGGTTCCCTATGGCCGCCTTCATCCCGGGGAAGGCGGCATCGCACTCTGCCTGGGTGGTATACAGTCCGGTGCCGATGCTCAGGTTGACCGCAGCGATGTCCACGCTATCGCGCATTTCGTAGACCCACTCCAACCCCCGAATCACGTCCGAGGTAAACGCCGAGAGGCACGGCGGGAAAAAGCCGCACGCGAACAGATCATCGAGCCGGGAGAACACTTGAACCGCGAGCAAGCTCACATCCGGTGCGACACCCGCGTAGACCGAATCGGCGCCGGTGGCGATGCCCGCGACGTGCGTGCCGTGATCGCAGCCGAGGATTCCGGAGCAGTTGATACCCGCACCGGGCCCGATCTGCTCGTCGGACCCGTCCGGACACAGGCTGCTCGCGGCATCGAGCACGCTGGTCGTCGAGAAACAGGCCTCGGCCGTTACCCGCCCGGCAAATGCACCGTGATGGGTGTCCACACCGGTATCGAGAACGGCGACCCCCTGCCCGAGGCCCGTGTGGCCGTCCAGAACGGCGAGATCCCCGCCTATCTGAGGGACGCTCACATCGAGGATGGGTTTCAGAAGCTTGTCTTCGTATATCTCGGCCACGTCAGGTAGAGCGGCGAGCGCCTCGAGCTCGGCCTCGGTGACGTGCAGTGCGAGATAGGGAACGTGGTTAAAGCGCTTGACGGAGTACGAACGCTGCGGCGTGAGTCTCCGAAGCACGCGGCTCTGGAGCCGCGCGATCGCAGCCCGGCGCGCCGAGATCGCGGTGGACGTGCGGGCCTGATTGGGCTCCAGCTGCGCGACGGGTTCGTCCTCCGACTTGAGCCGGACGATCACCCGTGCCAGCCCTTGCTCGCGTATCTGGGCGTAGAGCCTGGTATACGCCGACTGGTCGAGCTTGTTCAGCAGGTCCGCGGGGCCCGGGAGGCGCGCCGCCGGAGGTGCAGGCTCCTGGGAGTAACTCCCCGGCACCAGTCCGAAGCAGAGGACTGCGATCCACAGACCGAAATGCCGCACGCGCACACCACACCTCCCTCGGGCCGGGAAGGCGCGGCAATGAAACCAAGCATCGCACGATGGTTGAAATACGCGGAAATACGCCTAATGCGCGCTTCTTTTCATTCGGTGTCGCGCCTTGTTCTTTTATATCAACTACGCCCCTCTTTCGATATATAGACCACGGTTCAAGTCGATGCAAACCGCCCGATAGCTCGCGCCTGAGCCTGTACAAATTATGTGCGACCTCAGAATGGAGGATCCGCAAGCATGAAAGGCTCGTGACGAGTTGCTGCGGTGGGTCGCTCGGACGAAGCGGAATCAACCGCTTTTCGCCTGGTGCAAAGGCCGGTCGACCTCCAGGACTCGGGCGGCGTCCTCCGCGGGCATCGGGCGCCCGAGGAAGTAGCCCTGGATCTCGTCGCACTCGTGCTCGCGCAGATACTCGAGGTGCGCGGCCGTCTCCACCCCCTCCGCGATGACCCTGAGACCCAGGCTGTGCGCCATGGAGATGACGGTCAGCGCGATGGCGGCGTCGTCATGATTCTCGGTGATGTCGCGCACGAAGGACCGATCGATCTTGATGCGGTCGATGGGAAAGCGCTTGAGGTACACCAGGCTCGAGTAGCCCGTCCCGAAGTCGTCGAGCGCGAGGTGAACGCCGAGCTTCTTGAGCCTCGCCATGGTCTCGATGACGTGATCGGGGTCGTTCATGACCAGGCTCTCGGTGAGCTCGAGCTCGAGATGCCGCGGCGCCAGCTCGCAATCTTTCAGAGTGCGGGCGATGATCTCGAACAGATCCTGCTGCCTGAACTGCCGCGCGGAGATGTTCACCGACACCCTCACCGCTTTCAGCCCAGCCTGCTGCCACGCGCGATTCTGCCGGCACGCTTCGCGCAGCACCCACTCCCCCAGCGGCACGATGAGCCCCGTTTCCTCGGCGAGCGGTATGAACTCCCCCGGCGACACCATCCCCTGGTCGGGGTCGTTCCAGCGAACGAGCGCCTCCATGCCGACGATCTCGCCGGTCCTCGCGTCGCTCTGAGGCTGGTAGTGAAGCAGGAACTCCTTGCGTTGCAGCGCCCCGCGCAGGCGGCGCTCGAGGGTGAAGCGGTCCAGCGCCCGCGCGTTCATGCTCGCCTGGTAGAACCGGAAGACGCCGGGCCCCTCCTCCTTCGCCCGGTGCATGGCCGCATCCGCGTTGCGCACGAGCGTGTCGGGGTTCTGACCGTCCTTGGGGTAGACGCTGATCCCGAAGCTCGCGGTGACGATCACGTCGTGCCCATCGAGGTACAGCGGCTGCCTGATGGCCTCGTGCACGCGGTTCACCGCGGCGATGATCTCGTTCACGTTGCGGACATAGGGGAGTACGAGCACGAACTCGTCACCGCCTTGGCGCGCCGCGGTATCGCCCGCGCGCGTGCAGGCGCGCAGCCGCTCGGCCACGGTCTGTAGGAGCCGGTCCCCGGCGTCGTGCCCGAGGCTGTCGTTCACCTTCTTCAACCGGTCGAGATCGATCGCGACGACCCCCGTCATGGACTCGTTGCGTGCGGCGTGCGCGAGCGCCTGGTCGAGACGGTCCTGGAGCAGGTTGCGGTTGGCGAGACCGGTCAGCGAATCATGATTGGCCTGGTGCTCGAGCTCCTCGCGGTAACGCACCTCGTCGGTCACGTCGTTGATGACGCCTACGAAATGGGTGACCTCGCCTTGCTCGTCACGCACGGGGGCCACGTGGAACTCGTTCCAGAACAACCGCGCGTCCTTGCGGTAGCTGCGCATCAACGCCGAACCCTCGCGCCGCTGGCGCACCGCGGCCCGGATCTCCTCGATGCCGGGCTGGTCCTGATCATCGCCGTACAGCAGCGCCGGTCCCTGGCCGAGCACCACCTCGGGCTCGTACCCGGTGATCCGCGTGAACGCGGCATTGACGTACACCATCGGATAGTCCGGCCCCTTGGCCTCGGTGATGAAGACGCCATCGCGCGTCGACCCGATTGCGCGATCGCGCAGCTGAAGCTGGCGCTCCTGGCGCGTGATGGCGCTGAGGTAGACGACCAGAAGAGCGGTCAGCGCAAGCCCGCCCGCGAGGGTCGCCCAATGCGTATGTCCGGGCTGCGCGCGAAAGCGGCCCGGTGCCGGGGCCGCCGCCATCGCCCAGGCCCGTCCCCCGACCGGAACGAGCTCCTCGACGGTCGGCTCGCCCAGCCCCGACCGTTCCCCCGGGACATCGGGCGACCACCGGGTGTGCAGCCGGTCCCCACCGGGCGGGGCCGTGCTGTCGTGGACCCGCACGTCGATACCGCGCGCCGCGAGACGCTCGAGCGCCGCGTCGAACAGCTCGCCCGCCGATACGACGCCCACCACGACGCCTTGGAAAGTGGCGCGGCGCCGGAAGACCGAGCGGGGCGACGACTCGGCGCGGTAGAGCGGCGCGAGCACCGCGATCGCGGATTCGCCCGCGAGCCTGCCGAGCGCGCCCTTCCCCGTGGCGACGAACCGGCCCGTGTCGCGCGCTTGCCGGAGCGCCGACCGGAGCTCGGGCTCGGCACCGAGATCGAGCCCCACCAGCTCCGCGTCCCCGCGCCGCGATTCGACCAACCGCAAAGGCAGCGGCCCCATCGGCTCCTCGGGAGCCGCGCCGGAGCCGTCCCGCACCGCGGCCCAGGCGACGGCGCGCAGGCCCGGATGCTTCTCCAGCAGCGGCGCGGCGAAGCGGGAGAACTCCTCTTGCGTCACGCGCTGCGAGGCGTGGAAGAGGGATTGCACGCTGCCGATCACCTCCAGGGTTCGTTCGACCTCGCGCCTCATCGCATCCAGACGGTCCCTGGCGAACGCGTAGAATCCGAGCTCCGCGCGCTCGGCGGCCGCATGCGATTCCCATTGATAGACCCCGGCGCTCAACGCCGCGCTGGCCGCCAGGCCGGCGAGCGCGCTCACCCACACGCGGCGGTGACGAAGGATCTGTCGGAGAGTCAAAGGTGCCGGAGCCACTGGGGGAGGAGGCGTTGATGGAAGGACGCTGGCCCTTTATCGACAGGACCGAGCGGCGCATTTAGCCCTCGATCACTCCTTCAGGTGATTCAAGGCCTCGAAGCCTGCCGCTGCCCGAGCCCGCCGGGCGACCGCAAGGACGCCCGGTGTGCGTCAGGGCACCGCGGGCGCCCTTGCGGCCTCGAGGCTCCGCCGCCCTCAGGGGCGGCAGACGTAGTAGTAGTTCTGGAAGTCGTGCGCGAGCTCGTGCACCTGCACGTCGGAGAACCCCGCCTCGCGGAAGTACGCCAAGGCCTTCTCCCTGCCCCACATGGCGCCGAGACCCTCGCCTTCCTGAGCGAGCGACACCGTCATGCAGTGCATGCAGGAAACGGTATAGAGCAGCGGACCGATGGGGTGATCCTTGTCCCCGTGGTGATGGCTCGTGCCCTTGATGTCCTGCGCCAGGTATACGCCGTCATCCGCGAGCGAGGTGCGGATGCCCCTGAGCACGGCCTTCGGACTCTTCTGGTCGTGCACCGCGTCGAAGGTAGTGACGAAGTCGAAGGCGCCGCGCTCGGCCGTGCCATCGAAGTCGCTCAGATCACGCGCGACGAACTCCACGTTCCGGTGCCCCCTGTCCTCGGCATCGCGCCGCGCGTAGGCGATGGCCTCCTCGGAGAGGTCGATGCCGACGAAGCGGCTGTTCGGAAACCAGCCGGCCATGAGGTTGACGGCCCTGCCGCGCCCGCAGCCGACGTCGAGCACCGAGATACCGTGCTCCAGGCGCTGTGTCAGCCCCGGCACCAGAGGCAGGATGTGATCCTTCAACGCCGGTATCACCGTTTGGCCGCTGTCCTCGGCCATGATCTCGTGGAATCGCCGGTAGCGCTCGTAGGGCACGCCCCCGCCCTTGCGGAAGCATTCGACGACGTCGTCCTCGACGGCGCCGAGCTGCGCGATGTACTGCGCGAAGACGCCGACGTTGTCGCTGCCCCCGCGCGTGAGCAGCGCGGCATGCTCCGGGGGCAGCGCGTAGGTGCCGTGCTCGGGGGCGTGCTCGACGATCCCCCCCGTGGTCATCGCGCCCAGCCATTCGCGCACATACCGCTCGTTGAGGCCCGCCGCCGCCGCGACCTCCGCGCTCGTCGAAGGCGGCAGCTTCGCCATGGCGTCGAAGAGCCCGGTACGGTGACCGATGGAGGTCATCAGCGCCAGCGCACCGCCGTTGAGAATGCCGACGAGCTTCTCCTCGAACGCCCGGAGCCTGGTTTCGTTGAACCGCTCTGCCGTTGCCGTCATGTCGTGCCTCCTTGGTGTCTGTCCCATGGTGAATCCCGCGTACGTTCGTTCGCCAAACAGGTGCACTCAGACCGCAGCGCACCTCAACCGGAACCTGAGTGCCTCAACCTGCGGGAGCGGGGCGGCAACCCTCGTGACTGGCGGAGCGCGGCGCGCGTGAACGCGCCACAGTCGCCCGCTGCCGCGAGCACGCGCCGTGCAGGCGCACTCAGCAGCACCACGTCGCCCGTGTAGTGGATGAGCGGGTGCGGGACCACCGCACGCCGCGCCGCCGCGGTGAACCCGCTGCGCCGGCACAGCCGCAGCACCTTGCGGTTCTGCTCGAACACCAGCGCGCTGAGCTCGGCGTAGCCGTGCGCCCGGGCCTGACGGGCCCCGATGGCGAGGAAGCGCTTGCCGAGCCCCAGGCGTGCGTACTGGGGCCGCACCGCGAGGCCGCCGATGTACCAGCTGCCGGGCAGCTCGAGCTCGGCGTAGGGACGCAGGACCTCCGGGGCAGCGGAGTGCGCCCCCCCATCGTCCTCGCGTTCGCGCACGGGAAACGTGACGAGCATCCCGGCCAGGCGGCCGTCGCGCTCGGCCACCACGCAGTTGCGATAGCTGAAATCGCCGTCCTCGCGCGCGTAGCGGCGCGCCCCGATCTCGAGGGGCGTCAGACCCGGGAACGACGCGCGCATCGTCTCCCAGACGTACTGCGCCACGCCCCCCGAGGACACGGCGAAGAGCTCGGCGAGCTCGGGCGTGTCTTCGCGGCGGGCCGCTCGGAATGGCGGTTGAAGCGTCATGGTCATTCCTGTCGCTGGCTGATCCCGGGTTGGTGGCTGATATTCAAACCCACCGCCGTCAACTTCCCGCGAGCGCGTGCGTGAAAATCCCGTGAAAGAACCGATTGGGATAGGTTGGATGCGTGGCGCCGGCGGGCGGCCGCGGCGCCCGGGTCCACACCCCGAGACCGATGACTGATCTGAGACTCAACCTCCTCGGCGGCTTCGAGCTGACGACGGCGAACCCCCGCCGCCCGCTCCCCGTCGCCTCCAAGAAGGCGTGCGCGCTCCTCGCCTACCTCGCGCTCGCCCGGGGCGAGCCGCAGCCGCGCGCCAAGCTGGCCGCGTTGCTGTGGGAGGAGAGCCCGGAAGGCCAGGCCCGCGGCAGTCTCCGGCAGGCCCTGGCGGCTCTCCGGCGCGCCCTGCCGGAGCGCGAGCACCTCGTGCTCGCGAGCGAGGGCGACGCCGTGGCGCTGGACGCCACGCTGCTGAGCGTCGACGTCCTCGAGTTCGAAAGGCTCTGCGCGCGCGCGGATGCCTCGGCGTGTGAGCGCGCAGTGGCCGCGTATCGCGGCGATCTGCTCGAGGGATTCCATGCCAGGGCCCCGGCGTTCGAAGACTGGCTGGCAGTCGAGCGCAGCCGCCTGCACGAGCAAGCCCTCGCCGCGATGGAGCGCGTCGTCGATCATCACTTCGCCTCGGGCGACACGACCCGGCTCGTCGCCGCCGCGCTGCGGCTCCTCGGTCTGGATCCCCTGCGCGAATCCGCACATCGCGTCCTGATGCGCGCCTATGCGAAGCAGGGGCGGACCGCCGCGGCACTGCGCCAGTACCGCACCTGTCGCGCCATCCTGCGGCGCGAGCTCGGTGTTGCGCCGGAGCCGGATACGGACGCGCTCTATCGGGAGATCATCCAGGCGCGCCGCGGCTCGCAACGGATCCCGCCCGCCGGCGAACACCCGCAGCACCTCGCCGATGCTCCGCCGCAAGGCGAGGTGACGCCGCCGAGCGTCCCGAGCGCGACGCCGGAGCTGCGCCAGGCGACCATCCTCACCGTCGGCATCACCCAGGAGCCGCACACTACCGAGCCCGATCCGGAAGAGACGGGTGAGCTGCTCAATCGCTTCTATGACATGGTGGATGGCGTGGTCGGCGGCTACGGCGGTACCGTGCTGGCGCAGTTCGCCGACACCGTCGTCGCCGCCTTCGGCGTGACCAGGGCCTACGGGAACGAACCCGAGCGCGCCGTGCGTGCCGCTCTCGAGCTGCACAGGGCCACGCAACGGCTGTCCGCCGGCGGCGAATCGACGGTGCGCATCCGCGGCGGCCTCGCTGCCGGACAGGTGCTGGTGGCCGCCGACGGACACGCGCGTTCCGGCGCCCCCTCGGTGAGCGGCAACGCCGTGCAGCTTGCCTCGGCCTTGCAGGGGCTGGCGGCGCCCGGAGAGCTTCTCGCCACGGAGGCGGTGCGTCGCGCCCTCGGCAAGCGCCTTCACGCCGAAGAGCGGCCCGGCGATTCCGCTCGCGCAGCTACGGCGCGGGCCTGGCGGATTCGCGGCCTGAGCAGCGAGCTGCCGGCGCCGCGCCCCCTGATCGGGCGGCGCGCGGAGCGGCACCAGTTTGCGAGCCTGCTCGACGCATGCCTCGGTGCGCAGAGCGGCTACACGGTGCTGGTGCGCGGCGACGCCGGCATCGGCAAGAGCCGCCTGCTCGAAGGGTTCGCCAGCATGGCCCGCGCACGCGGGTTCGAGACCCATCTGGCGCGCGTGCTCGACTTCGGGGTGGGCGCTGGTCAGGGCGCCCTGTATTACCTGGTGAACGCAATGCTGGGCGTCGCCGATCCCGCCGATCCCGATGCCCGCCGCACGGGCGCCGACCGTGCCCTGGCGCAAGGTGTGATTCACGCCGAGCAGCATGTGTTCCTCAACGATCTCCTCGACCTGCCTCAGTCGACGGCACTTGCCAGTGAGTACGATGCCATGGACGGCGCCGCGCGCACCCACGGCAAACGAGCCCTGGTGGTCGGGCTCGCCCGAACCCGAAGCGCACATCGGCCCTGCATGATCGCGGTCGAGGACGTGCACTGGGCCGATCCCGACACGCTGTCGTATCTGGCGGCTCTAGCCGCGGCGACCCGTGAGGCGCCGCTGCTGGTGGTGATGACGTCGCGCACGCAGGGCGATCCGATCAACGCCGCGTGGCGCAACAGCGCGCGCGGGGCGTTGATGACCACGATCGACCTCGGACCCCTGCGCGAAGAGGAGGCACACGAACTCGCGCGCGCGATCCACGCCGAAGCGCCGCAGCTCATCGATTCCTGCGTGCGGCGCGCCGGCGGCAATCCGCTGTTTCTCGAGCAGCTCCTGGCGGGCGCGAGCGACGGCGAGCAGGTCCCCGCATCCATCCAGAGCCTCGTGCTGGCCCGGTTGGATCGCTTGCAGCCGCGGGACAAGCGTGCGCTGAAGGCCGCTGCGGTCATGGGCCAGCGTTTCACCCTGCCCGCGCTCCGGCATCTGATCGACGACGCGGGGTATGAGGGCGCCGCGCTGGTCGAAGAGGGACTCGTGGGCTCGGATGGCGACGCCTACCTGTTCAGCCACGCGCTGGTGCAGGAGGCGGTGTACACGTCGCTGCCGCGCTCGGCGCGCCACCAGCTCCATCGCCGTGCCGCGCAGTGGTTCCGAGCACGCGACGCCGGTCTGCATGCTGAGCACCTGGAGCGCGCGAGCGATCCCGGGGCTGCAGCGGCCTACCTCGAGGCCGCCCGAATCCAGGCCGGCGCCTACCGCATCGAGCAGGCGCTAACGCTGGTCGAGCGCGGTCTCGCGCTCGAGCCGGGCGGCGCGTCGCGATTCGAGCTGACGTGGCTTCGGGGCGAGCTGCTGCGCGACGCCGGCCGCGTGCAGGACGCCATCGATGCTTTCCGGCGCGCGCTCGCCGCCTCGCGCGAGCCCGCACAGCAGTGCCGCGCCTGGATCGGGCTCGCCACCGGCATGCGCCTGACCGATCGACACAACGAGGCGCTGGAAGCGCTGGCCCAGGCGCAGGCCGCCGTCGGGGACGACGGACCGGCCGAGCTTCTCGCGCAGATCTGCGGTCACCGGGGCAACGCGTATTTTCCGCTGGCGGACATCGACCGGTGCCTCGCCGAGCATGAATGCGCCCGCGAGTACGCACGGCGGGCCGCCTCGCCCAGGCTCGAAGCCCTCGCTTCCAGCGGCCTCGGCGACGCCTATTACCAGCGCGGGCGGATGCGTACGGCTCACGCGCACTTCGATCGCTGCATCGCTCTCGCACGCGAGCACGGCCTCGGTCGCATCGAGTGCGCCAATCTCTACATGCGCGGTGTGACCCGCATGTATCTCAACGATCTGCGCGGCGCCCTCGAGGACTGCCGGGTCGCCGCGCAGACCGCGGAGCGGGTGGGCGATCAGCGCGCGGAGATGGTGGCGCGCAATGCGCTTGCCGGCCTGGCGCCCTATGCCCTGGGCTGGGACGAAGCGCTGGAAGCGTCCGAGCGCAGTCTCATCATCGCGCGCCGGCTCGGAACACGGCAGTTCGAGGCCGACGTTCTCGGGCTTCTGGGATACGCCATGGCGCAGACCGGCGAGCGCAGCGAAGGGCTGAAGCTGCTGCGCGAAGCCCGCAGGCTCGCGCACGCAACGCGGCCCGCGTTCGACGAACCGTGGATCCTGAGCCTCCTCGCGCGGGTGACCGACGACGCCGGCGAACGGGCGCACGCGCTCAGCGCAGGCGAAGAGCTGCTGGCCTCGGGCGCGGTGAGTCACAACTACCTGCACTTCTATCAGAACGCGATGGAGCTCGGTCTGGAGACCCGCTGCTGGGACATGATCGAGCGCTATGCCGCCGGGCTCGAAGCGTACACGAAGCCCGAGCCGCTGCCGTGGAGCGAGTTCTTCGCGGCGCGCGCGCGGGTGCTGGCCGAGGTCGGTCGCGGTGAGCGCGGAGAGCACGTGCAGGAGCGCTTGCGAGGTCTTCGCGAGCAGGCGCGCCAAGCCGGCCTCGCCGCAGCCCTGCCGGCCATCGACGCCGCCCTCAGCGGCTGCTAGCCCGCATTTCTCACCCCCAGGCGTGCGCACATGCGCCGCGCGCGGCGTCGGCTCGCGGCGCAGCGCAGCGCCGCGCACCTCGGGCTTCGCGCCGGTGATCGGAGAATGGGGGTCAGCGCCAGTGCGAGCCGAGGGGCACGCGGTCGCCGAACGAGGCCGGCACCTCGATGAGCGACACGCCCTCGCCGCTCAGGCGCCCGTGGGCGCGCGGAGGCGACATCAGCTCGGCGAAGAGCAAGGGGGCGAGCTGACGCAGCGCGCGGCGGTAGACGCCGCGCTTGAAGAAGATCACGTGGCGGGCGGGGTCCCAGTAGTTGACCCATTTCCAGGCGTCGAACTCGGGCTTGTGAAACCGATCGAGGCGCACCACCTCCTCGCCGCTCTCCAGCCGCAGCAGGAACCACAGCTGCTTCTGGCCGATGCACCGCGGCCTGCAGTGGCGTCGAACGTAGCGCTTCGGGAGGGTGTACCGCAGCCAATCGCGGGTGCGCCCCAGCACCGCCACGTCCCGGCGCTCGAGACCCAGCTCCTCGTACAGCTCCCGGTACAGCGCGGCCTCCGGACTCTCGCGCTCCTTGATTCCGCCTTGCGGAAACTGCCACGCCTCCTGTCCGACCCTGCGCGCCCACAAGACCTTGCCGCACCGGTTCGCGAGGATGATCCCGACGTTGGCTCGGTATCCTTTCGCGTCAATCACGGCCCGATGACCCCTCACTCCATCATCGGGGTTTATTGTTCCATGAACGCCGGGGTATCTCAAATGCCCGCGGGAGCCCGGCCCCGCCCCGGGACCGGCGCCCCGAGCCGCGCGCCGTCCGTCTTCCGACCCGGCCACGGCCGCCGAAGCGCTGGCACTGACGGGCAGGCGGGAACGCAAAAGCCCCATCCGGGGATGGGGCTTTCACGAAGCGGCGGGGACACCCGCACCCGCCGTTGAAGAGCGCCGTCACTGCATCGGCAAGACACTGCGGCCGCCCGCGGACCCCGCGAGCGGCCCCGCTCCGCGGCGTGTCAGCGCCGGGCAGCCGTCTTCTTGCGACGCTTGGCGGTCTTCTTCTTGGCCGTCTTGCGCTTGGCCGTCTTGCGCTTGGCCTTCTTCTTGGCGGTCTTGCGCTTGGCCGCCTTCTTCTTGGCGGTCTTGCGCTTGGCGGTCTTGCGCTTGGCCGTCTTCTTCTTGGCCGCACGCTTCTTCGCCGCCGCCGCCCGCTTCGCGACCTTCTTCGCGGCCTTCTTCTTCCTGGCCGCGGCCCGCTTCGCAGCGGTCACACGCTTCTTGGAAACCTTCCTGCGCGTCGACGCCTTCCTGGCCGCGGGTCTGCGCCGACTGGCGCTCGCCTTCCGCTTGGCCGTGGACTTCTTCCGCTTCTTTGCCATATTACCTTCCCCCTGTTTCGGCATTGCACTTCAAACGAGTCAGAGGACTGCAACGAGTTCGTATGAACGTCGTGCCCATAACCAAATTTACTAATCCACTTTAGACCATTTTCTTTGGTATTCAAGAAAACCACATGGATTTTTTCGACATCGGGGGTACAGAAGGCATCAAAACGGCTTGCTTGATCGGGTGTGCGAGCGCCCCCGACCGCTGCACGCCACCGCCGGCGGCGTACGAGACGGCGCTTGTCACCCGTGCGCGAAGCGAGAACGATGACCGCCGGATGCGAGGCGTGAGAGCGAAGCGTCGAGGATGGTCCGCGCTCGCAGCCGCGGGCGGGTCAGCAGTGCGGGGAGGCAATCAACAGCGAGCAGCGGCTGCCGAACGATCGACCAGCGGGGATCAACCCAGAGCCTGAAAGATCCGATCCCGGATCTCTTCCACCGGCCCCGTGCCCGGAATGGCGACGTACTTCGGCGCGCTCGGGTCCTCGCTGCGCGCCCATTCGGAGTAAAAGTCGACCAGAGGCTTCGTCTGCGCGTGGTACACGGCCAGCCGCTCGCGAACCGTCTCCTCCTTGTCGTCGTCGCGCTGCACGAGCGCCTCCCCGGTCACATCGTCCACCCCCGGGCTCTTCGGGGGGTTGAACACTTCGTGGTAGGTGCGTCCGGAGGCCGGATGCACCCTCCGGCCGGCCATGCGTTTGATGATTTCTTCGTCATCGACCACGATCTCGACCACGAAATCGATGGTGATGGCCTCTTCGCGCAACGCCTCGGCCTGGGGAATGGTGCGGGGGAATCCGTCGAACAGGAAGCCCTTCTCGCAATCGGGCTCGGCGATTCGCTCTTTGACGAGGTCGATGATCAGTGCGTCCGGGACGAGCTGGCCGGCATCCATGTACTGCTTGGCCTTGCGTCCGAGGGGGGTGTGCGCCTTCACCGCGGCGCGCAGCATGTCGCCCGTCGAGATCTGGGGGATGTCGTAGCGCTGACTCACGAACGCCGCCTGAGTGCCCTTCCCCGCCCCGGGCGGGCCCAACAAGATGAGTCGCATGATCCCCTCCTGCACATACGCAGCGGGCGCCTATTATGCCGAGTGCCTCGCGCACGGCGCCAGCCCCGCATCAGCCGTCAGCCCACGGCTGCGAGCGCGGATCCGACCGTATGCCGCGGGACTCGGGGCCTCGCGCACGGCCGCAGGCGGGCCACGCCCTATCGCGTACGGTAGACTGGGGGCGGACGGACGCCGCGGCGTACGCGCCTGCGGCGAGGAGTGGACCATGAAGCTGCATACCGACGCCGGAACCGCTACCTATCGCATCTCGGCCTACGGACCCGGATACATCACGGTCAACGAGGAGCGGGTCACGCGCAGCATGATCATCATGCCGGAGCGGCTCGTGCGTGATTGGCCGCCCCAGAGCTACGAGGAGCTGACCGCGCAGCACCTGCGCATCCTGCTCGAGCACCGCCCGGAAATCGTGCTGCTCGGGACCGGCGCGCGCCAGCGCTTTCCCCAGGCATCGTTGACCGCCCCGCTGCACGAGCAGCGAATAGGCCTGGAGGTCATGGACACGGCGGCCGCGTGCAGGACCTACAACATCCTGATGGCCGAGGATCGGCGGGTGCTCGCAGGGCTGCTGATAATCTGAATTCGCGCGCGAAAACGCGCTGGAGCGTATTTCCCCACTGGTGTTTTGAGCTTTGAGCCCGGCCGGAACGGCCGGCGGTCGGGACGTCTACTCGAAGACGGTGTCCACGGAGAACCCTTCGCGCTCCAGGATCTCGCGCAAGCGCTTCAGCGCCTCGATCTGAATCTGGCGGACCCGCTCGCGGGTCACGCCGAGCTCGTTCCCGACCTCCTCGAGCGTGGCGATCTCCCGGCCATGGAGCCCGAAGCGTCGCTCCACCACGGCCTTCTGCTTGTCGTTCAATCTGGACAGCCACAGGTCGATGTGCGCCTGCACGTCGCTGTCCTGAAGCAGCACCGAGGGATCCGTGTTCTGCTCATCGGGAATCGAGTCGAGGAGGGACTTGTCGGTGTCCGGGGTCCGCGGCATGTCGACGGAGGTGACGCGCTCGTTGAGGCCCAGCATGTGCTTCACTTCGTGGATGGGCTTGTCGAGCATCTCCGCCACGTCCTCGGGGCTGGGCTCGCGGTCGAGCGATTGGGCGAGCCGCCGTGCCGCCCGCAGGTAGACGTTGATCTCCTTCACCACGTGGATCGGGAGCCGGATGGTGCGCGTCTGGTTCATGAGAGCGCGCTCGATGGTCTGGCGGATCCACCAGGTGGCGTAGGTCGAGAAGCGGAAGCCGCGCTCGGGGTCGAATTTCTCCACTGCGCGGATGAGGCCGAGATTGCCTTCCTCGATGAGGTCCAGCAAGGCGAGGCCCCGATTCATGTAGCGGCGGGCGATCTTGACCACCAGCCGCAGATTGCTCTCGATCATGCGCTGGCGCGCCTCTTCCCGGCCCTGCTGGGCAAGGCGCGCGTAGTGGACCTCCTCCTCGGCGGTCAGCAGGGGCGAGAAGCCGATCTCGCTGAGATAGAGGCGCGTGGCGTCCATCTCGCGGTCCGGGATGTCGCGGCTGAATAGCTCGAACTCCTCGGTCTCCGTGGTCCCCGTGGTCCCCGTGGTCTCCTCGGACGTCTTCGTTTCGAGCACGGTTCCGAGCGCCCCCTCGTCCTCGGAATCCACCTCGTCGTCGTAGCCCCCGTCCGAGCAATCCACGTCTTCCATGTCGTCGTCGTCCTGGAGCACTTCGTCATGGTCAGACATGCAGGTTCTCCTGGGCCGCCTACTGCTTGGGGAGAAAGGCAATCGGGTCCACGGGCTTGCCGTCGCGCCGAATCTCGAAGTGGAGCATCACGCGATCGGTGCCAGTGCGCCCCATGTCCGCTATGCGCTGGCCCCCTGTCACCGTGTCGCCTTCCTGCACGAGCAATTTGTTGTTATGCGCGTAAGCACTCAGGTAGCGTTGACTATGCTTCACGATAATAAGCTCGCCGTACCCCCGGAGTCCACCTCCCGTGTACACGACGCGCCCATCGGCGGCCGCATACACCGGTGCGCCGAGCTGTCCCGCGATGTTCACGCCCTTCCGACCCGAGTTCTCGAATGTGGTAATCAATGGACCCTTCGCCGGCCAATGCCATCGGGTGATTCTTCCATCGGCCTCGGGCTCTCGCCGCGCCGGCTGAGTGCCGTCGACCTTCCGTTTTCCGGTGTTCTTTTCGGCCGCTGCGCGGGTATTTTTAGCTTCAGTAGCGCGGGTGGCATCGGGTTTGGGTGCGTCGGTCCGCATTTTCGCGGGCGGTGTTTGCGGCTCGGCGGGTGCACGCGCGCGCCGCGTTCCCCGACTCGGGACGAGCGTGAGCTCCTGGCCGGGATAAATCGTGTAGGGAGGGGCGATTCGATTCCAGGTCGCCAGATCCTGATAGTCGAGCCCGTGCTGCCACGCGATGGCGTAGAGCGTCTCGCCCGGCTGGACGACGTGCTGCTTGACACCCGAGCTCCTGACGACGCTTTTCTGGACGCGCCAAGGCTTGACCTCGCCGGGATCCCCCACCGGCGCCCGGGTGCCGGAGGGACCACAGGAGACCAGACAGAGGGCCGTCGCCATCACGACGAGCGCCCCGGCGTAGCCGCTTGATTGTCTCACCCGCTCTCAGCTCGTTCCCGCAACCATGGGAACGAAACTCACGTGTTCCAGGAACTGCTCCTCGTACCCATGGTCGGTGCGCGTGATGATCAGCAGCCTCTGCGCGCCTCCGACGCCCACGGGCAGCACCAGACGCGCGTTCGGTGCGAGCTGCTCGCACAGGCTGTCCGGCACATGGCTGGGAGCGGCGGTCACGATGATGCCCGCGTACGGGGCATGCTCGGGCCAGCCCGCGTATCCGTCCCCGTGGCGCATGCGCACGTTGTACACGCCGAGCCTGTAGAGGCGCTCGCGGGCGCGCTCGAGCAGTGCCTTGTGGCGTTCGATGGTGCAGACCCGAGCAGCGATCCTGGCCAGCACCGCCGTCTGATATCCGCTGCCGGTCCCGATCTCGAGCACCCGCTCCGGCGCCTGACACGACTCGAGCAACGCCTCGGTCATGCGCGCGACCACGTAGGGCTGGGAGATGGTCTGTCCGTGCCCGATGGGCAGCGCCGAATCCTCATACGCCCGGCTCGCGAGCGCCTCATCCACGAACAGGTGTCGGGGCACCTCCTGCATGGCGGCGAGCACCCGCAGGTGCGCGATCCCCTCGTTCCGCAGCCGGCCCACGAGGCGGTCCCGCGTACGCTGAGAGGTCATGCCGATGCCGGTGAACGAGGGCTTCATCAGGCAGGAAACGCGACCAGATGATCCGCGGCGATGCGAACGCGAACTTCCTCGCCGACGGCATAGTTGAGGTGGCTGGGAAACAGCGAGAGCAGCGTCGTTCCGGTCGGCAGCTTCAGGGAGTACAGGATCTCCGGGCCTTTGAACGCCTTGGTCGCCACTCGCGCCCGGATGGCGCCTTCGGCGTCGGGCTGGATGTCGTCGGGGCGCAGCAGCACCTCCACCCGCCTGCCTTTGCCCCATCCGTAAGCCCGGTTGCCGGTGATGACTCCCAGCTCGGTCTCGACGGTGTCCGGCGCGACGAGCACGCCCGGCACGAAAACCCCCTGCCCGATGAAGTCTGCGATGAAGCGGTCGGCGGGCTCGTGGTAGAGGTTGTACGCCGTATCCCACTGGAGAATGCGCCCGTTGCACATGACGCCTATCTGGTCGGACAGCGCAAACGCCTCGCTCTGGTCGTGCGTCACCAGCACGGCAGTGATGCCTCGCGCCTTGAGTATGTCGCGCACCTCGCGACCGAGCCGGTCCTTGAGCTCGACGTCGAGGCTCGAGAACGGCTCATCGAGCAGGACCATCTGCGGATGCGGGGTCAGCGCTCTGGCCAGCGCCACGCGCTGCTGCTGCCCGCCGGAGAGCTCGTGGGGGTAGCGGTCGGCCAGATCCGAGAGCCCGACGATCTCCAGCATCTCGCCCACCACCGCGCGCCGCTCGGACGTGCGCCGATGCCGCACTCCGAAGGCCGCGTTGCCGGCCACCGTCAGGTGCGGGAACAGGGCATTGTCCTGGAAGACCATGCCGATGCGCCGCTTCTCCGGAGGCATGGTGTACCCGGGGCGGGAAACCACCCGCTCGGCGAGCCGGATCTCGCCCGCGCGCACGGGCTCGAAGCCCGCTATGGCCCGCAGAATGGTAGTCTTGCCGCACCCGCTCGGTCCGAGCAGACAGGCCAGCGTCCCGCGATTCACGTGCATGGAGATGTCGTGCACGACGAGATCTCGCCCGTAGCCCGTCGACATCTCACGGACCTCCAGCAGCACACTCATCCGCAACGATATCCTGGCGCGGCGCTCCTCTTGTCGACCTCGGCGACGGGCTCGGGCGTTCTCGGAACACCGAGCAGTGCAGCGCGCGGGGAAAAGTGGGGTTGGACGCCACTTTCCCTCACCACTTTCCCTTCCCCTGGCGTATTGCCATTGGACGGCGTACGGGAAGAGTGGTGCCCGACACCGCTTCTCCCGCAACGCGCCGAGTATATTGCTTTTGACCCGCAGGCAAAACGTCCGAACGCACGGCGTGTCGCGGGCACGTGGTGGGACGGTGAGGGAGCGCAAGGGCGCGGCGGCGCGCCCTCATGCCCGCAGGAGAAACTCGAGCAGAGCCTTCTGCGCGTGCAGACGATTCTCGGCCTCGTCCCAGACCACGCTCTGCGCTCCCTCGAGCACCTCGTTCGTGATCTCCTCGCCGCGGTGGGCGGGCAGGCAGTGCATCACCAGAGCGTCAGGCTTCGCGAGGCGCATGAGCTTCGCATTCACCTGGTAGGGAGCGAACACCCGGGCGCGCTCGCGCTGCTCGGCCTCCTGCCCC
Source organism: uncultured Ectothiorhodospiraceae bacterium (assembly GCA_964585725.1). Classification (GTDB taxonomy): domain Bacteria; phylum Pseudomonadota; class Gammaproteobacteria; order HK1; family HK1; genus CAZPFD01. The sequence goes on from CAZPFD010000013.1 coordinate 27,957, forward strand.
ATGCTGGCCCACACGTCGGTCACCACGAGATCCGCGCCGCGCGCAGCCTCGTGCGGATCGCGCACCAGGGTCACGCGCTCGCCGCCGAAGGCCACCACGTCCGGCTCCGGGTCGTAGCCGGGCGGACATGCGATGCGCAGCTCGAAGTCGAAGCTGTGGGCTGCGTTGATGTAGGAATGGCACATGTTGTTTCCGTCGCCCACCCAGGCGAACACGCGGCCGGCGATCTCACCGCGATGCTCGATATAGGTCTGGATGTCGGCCAGCAGCTGACAGGGGTGGTATTTGTCCGTGAGGGCGTTGATGACCGGCACGCCGCAGTGGGCCGCGAACCGCTCGAGCTTCTCGTGCTCGAACGTGCGCACGGCCACCACGTCCACCATGCGCGAGAGGATGCGTGCGGTGTCCTCGAGCGGCTCGCCGCGCCCGAGCTGCGTGTCCGCCGGCGACAGAAAGATGGCGCCGCCCCCCATCTGGATCATGGCGGCCTCGAACGAGATGCGCGTGCGCGTGGACGACTTCTCGAAGAGGATGCCGAGGACCCGCTTGCTGAGCAGCTCGGGCATGTCCCCGGCGCGCTGCATGCGCTTGAGCTCGCCCGCGCGCTTGAGGACGGCGTGCAGCTCGAGCGGCTCGAGGTCGGTGAGCTTCAGGAAATGGCGGACCCGATCAGCCATGCCAGACCGTTATCCCTTCCCCGGGGGAGCGCGGCGACGACAACCTCCCTCGTCCCCGCAGCGAGAAGCCCGGCGCTCCGGCCGGGCTTCTCGGCGCCGAGTCCCGGGCGCGGCTCCTCAGTACGGCAGGCCGTGCGAGGCCGCCCCCATGAAGAGCAGCATCGGAATCGAGAGGAGCGTGTTGGTGCGCGAGGCCAGCGCCGCCACGCGCCTCGCCTTCGCCTTCTCCTCGTCGCTGGCCTGCACGATGCCGAGCACCTTCTTCTGGTTGGGCCAGATGAGCACCCACACGTTGAGCAGCATGATGGTCCCGAGCCAGCCGCCGATCCCGATGTTGGTGGCGTAGGCGTTGCTCTGCCCGATGCCGAGGATCACGGCATTGCCGAACTGGCCCACGATGAGCAGGTAGATCACCCCCGCCAGCCATGTGACCAGCGCCGACCACCGGAACCACAGCAGCGCCCGCGGCGCCACGTACTTGCTGATGGCGGCCGGCCCCGGCCCCTCCTTGTCGGCCCCTGCCTGGGCCATCGCCGGCACCTGCACGAAGTTGAAGTAGTACAGCAGCCCTATCCAGGTGATGCCGGCGAGAAAGTGTATCCAGCGCAAGATGGCGAGAAAGAACGGCTCCATGATCGGCCTCCCCCCAAGTCTGTCCTTGTGCCTGTGCTCGTTCGGAACGTCTCCCGGGACGCGGCCCCGCTCGGGTGCGCCGCCCGGGCTCTCCTCAGTAGGGGACGATGGCGGATAGGATCAGCGCCAGGACGACGCCGGAGATGATGGTCCCCCAGATGCTGTCGAGCGGGTTCTTCATGACCGCCTCCTGCTTGTCTGTTCTGGTTCTCGGCCGTCCGGCCCCCGTCCGCAAAGCGGGCGAGAATACCCCAG
>CAZPFD010000014.1:0-2557 GCA_964585725.1 uncultured Ectothiorhodospiraceae bacterium
ACCGAATCCCCCAGCCAGCGCCGGATGAGCGGGCGCACGCGCTCGGGGTGTCGCGCCAGGATCTCGCTGCCGGCGCGCTCCACGGCCGGGAACAGGGCTCGGTCGCGCGCGAGGTCCGCGACCCGAAACTCGAGCATACCGGTCTGGCGCGTGCCGAGCACCTCGCCGGGGCCGCGCAGCTCCAGATCGCGGCGTGCGATCTCGAAGCCGTCGTGGGTCGCGCGCAGGGCGGCCAGACGCGCGCGCGCGTTCGCCGACAGCGGCCCCTTGTACAGCAGCAGGCACACGCTGCGGCGTGCGCCGCGGCCCACGCGCCCGCGCAGCTGATGGAGCTGAGCGAGCCCCAGGCGCTCCGCGTTCTCGATGATCATGAGGCTCGCGTTGGGCACGTCGACCCCCACCTCGATCACCGTGGTCGCGACCAGCAGATCCACCTCCGCGCGCTTGAAGGCGGCCATGACCTGCTCCTTCTCCGCGCCCTTCATGCGCCCGTGCACGAGCCCGACGCGCACCTCCGGCAGCGCCTCGGCCAGGCGCTCGGCGGTCTCGGCCGCCGCCTCGCACTGCAGGGACTCCGACTCCTCGATGAGGGTGCACACCCAGTACACCTGGCGCCGCTCCCGGCACGCGTCGCGGACCCGCTGGATCACCTCCGCGCGGCGCGTGTCGGGCACCACGGCCGTGTCCACGGGCTTGCGTCCCGGCGGCAGCGCATCGATGACCGAGGTGTCGAGGTCGGCGTACGCGGTCATGGCCAGGGTGCGGGGGATGGGAGTCGCGGTCATGATGAGCTGGTGCGGATAGCGCCCCTCGTGCACCCCCTTGCTGCGCAAGGCGAGCCGCTGGTGCACGCCGAAGCGGTGTTGCTCGTCGATGATGATGAGCCCCAGGCGCGCAAACGCGACGTGTTCCTGGAACAGCGCATGCGTGCCCACCACGAGCTGCACCTGATTGGCGGCAATGGCCTCCAGGGTGCGCGTGCGCGCCGAGGCGCGCATTCTGCCCAGCAGCGGCACGCACGCGATGCCGAGCGGTGCGAGCCACTGGTCGAAGCTCTGGGCATGCTGCTCGGCCAGCAGATCGGTGGGCGCCATCACCGCCACCTGAAAGCCGGCCTCCATGGCTTGCAGGGCCGCCAGCGCCGCCACCACCGTCTTGCCCGAGCCGACGTCGCCCTGCAACAGGCGGTGCATGGGCGTGGACCCCGCGAGATCGGCCGCGATCTCGCCGGCCACGCGGCGCTGGGCCGGCGTCAGGGCGAAGGGGAGCTGCTCCACGAAACGCTCGCGCAACACACCCGCGGCGCGCAGCGGCGGCGCCGGCTCGGTCTCCAGCCGCTTGCGCAGCACACGCAGGCTCAGGTGATGCGCGAGCAGCTCCTCGAGAGCGAGGCGTTGCTGGGCCGGGTGCACGCCGGCCTCGAGCGCGCTGAGATCGGCCTCGGGCGGCGGGCGGTGCACCGTCTCCAGCGCTTCGTTCAGGGTCGGCAGCTCGAAGCGCCGGCACAGCGCCCCCGGCAGATGATCGACCAGCGCGCCCGGTCGCTGCGCCAGGGCGAGGGCCTGATCGGCCAGCTTGCGCAGCGTCATCTGGTGCAGGCCCTCGGTGCCCGGATAGATGGGGGTGAGGCGGGTTTCGGCGGCGGGCGCCGTGTCCGGGTCCAGCAGGCGGTGCTCGGGGTGCACGAGCTCCAGGCCGTGGGGCCCGCGCCGTACCTCGCCGAAGCACTGCACGCGGGCGCCGCGCGCGAGCGCGTTCTGCTGTCTGCGCGTGAAATGGAAGAAACGCAGATCCACGCTGCCGCTGCCGTCGGAGAGGCGGCACACCAGCGAGCGGCGGCGCCCCCCCGGCACCTGGCTCAGCAGGATCTCCCCGGCCACGGTCGCGTGCTCGCCCGGGCGCAGGGCTCCGATGGGGGTGAGGCGGGTCCGGTCCTGGTAGCGCGCGGGCAGATGAAAGAGCAGGTCCTGGACGCTGTGAATATCCAGCGCGGCCAGGCGCTGCGCGACCCGGGGACCCACGCCGCTGAGCGCGGTCACCGCCAGGCGCTCCAGGGTCACGCCGCGTGAGGCCGCACCCGCCGCGCGGGCGGGCGCGTCGGTGCTCTGCATCTCAGGCATTCAGGACCATGACGGCGTCCATCTCGACCTGCGCTCCCTTGGGCAGCGCGGCCACGCCGATGGCCGCGCGCGCGGGATACGGCTCGCGGAAGAACTCGGTCATCACCTCGTTGACCACCGGAAAGTTCGCGAGGTCGGTCAGGAACACGGTCAGCTTCGCGATGTCGTCGAGCGAGCCGCCGGCGCCGCGTGCGACGGCGTCGAGGTTCCGGAGGACCTGGCGGATCTGCGCACGCGCATCTCCCTCCACCATGGCCATGGTCTCCGGCGCGAGCGGGATCTGGCCCGAGAGATAGATGGTGTCGCCGACTATGACCGCTTGCGAGTAAGGGCCGATGGCCTCCGGCGCCTCGTTTGTCGTAACCGCTTTTCTAGGCATATGTCCTTTGTCCTTCGTCATTGGTCATCTTGATTACCCACGAACGCAGCTATCATCT
>CAZPFD010000014.1:2657-25086 GCA_964585725.1 uncultured Ectothiorhodospiraceae bacterium
GTGGTGTCAGAGGGTAAGCATCGAAAAGTCATCTCTGACACCACTTTCTGACTATCCTCTGGGTCGCGTGATGCGCAGCACCTCCTTGATGCCGCGCAGCCGGCGGATGATGCGCGCGAGGTGTCTGCGGTCGCTGACGCCGACGATGAAGTTGAGCGTCGAGAAGAATCCGTCCCGATCCTCGGTCTGGACGTTCTCGATGTTGGCATCCATCTCCGCGATGGCCGCCGCCACGGTGGCCAGCACCCCTTTCTGGTTGACGACCTCGATGCGGATCTCGGCGGCGAACTCCCCGGCGATGCCGGTCTCCCACTGAAGGTCGATCCACTTCTCGGGCCGGTTCATGTACTCCGAGCGATTGTGGCAGGACTGGGTGTGCACCACGATGCCGCGGCCGGCGCTCACGAATCCGAGGATGGGATCGCCGGGAATGGGATGGCAGCACCGGGCGAAGTTCACCACCATCCCCTCCGAGCCCTTGATGAAGAGGGGCTGCGCCTCCTTGCCGTCGACCGGGGTGCTCGGCGCATGACGCGCGCCGTCGCCGCTGCGATTCTCGGGGAGCAAGCGCCGTGCGACCAGCGGCGCGATCCGCTTGCCGAACCCGATCTCCTCGAACAGCGCTTCCGCGTCCGCGAGGCCGTACTCCGTGACCAGGGCGTTCATCGAGGGTTGGTCGATGTCGTCGAGGGTCAGGGACTCGGCGGCCAGCGCGTGATTCAGCAGCCGCTCGCCCAGGCGCACCGCCTCGCCCGAGCGCAGCTTCTTGAGATAGCTGCGGATGGTCGAGCGGGCCTTGCCGGTGACCACGAAGTTGAGCCACGAGGGGTTGGGGCGGCCCCACGGCGCGGTGACCACCTCCACCGTCTGGCCGGTCGCGAGCAGCGTGCGCAGGGGCGCGTAGCGACGGTCGATCTTCACCGCGACGCAGGTGTTGCCCACATCGGTGTGGACCGCATAGGCGAAATCCACCGCGGTCGCGCCGCGCGGCAGCTCCATGATGTCGCCCGCCGGCGTGAACACGTAGACCTCGTCGGGGAACAGGTCGATCTTGACGTTCTCGATGAACTCGATGGAGTTGCCGGCCTGCTTCTGCATCTCCAGCAGCTCGAGCAGCCACTGGCGGGCGCGCTTCTGCGCGGTGTTGCTCTTCGCCTGCCCCGTCTTGTAGCGCCAGTGCGCGGCGATCCCCGACTCGGCGACAGCGTGCATCTCCCAGGTGCGGATCTGAACCTCCAGCGGCACCCCGTAGGGGCCGAACAGCACCGTGTGCAGCGATTGATAGCCGTTCGCCTTGGGGATGGCGATGTAGTCCTTGAACTTGCCGGGGACCGGCTTGTACAGATTGTGGATCGCGCCCAGCGCGCGGTAGCAGGCGTCGACGCTCTCCACCGTGATGCGAAAAGCGTAGACGTCGTGCACCTCGGAGAAAGACAACCGCTTGGAGTGCATCTTTCGGTACAGGCTGTAGAGATGCTTCTCGCGGCCCAGCACCTGAGCGGGGAGCTCTTCCTGGCGCAGGCGCCGCTTGATGGCGGTCTCGATCTTCCTCACCACCTGCTTGCGGTGCCCGCGCGCCTTCTTCACCTCGGCCGCCAGCACCCGGTGGCGCATGGGATAGAGCGCCGCGAAGCCGAGATCCTCGAGCTCGGTGCGAATGCTGTTGAGCCCGAGACGGTTGGCGATGGGCGCGTAGATCTCCAGCGTCTCGCGCGCTATCTGGCGGCGCTTCTGGGCGGGCAGGGCGCCCAGGGTACGCATGTTGTGCAGGCGGTCGGCCAGCTTGACCAGGATGACGCGGAGATCCCGCGTCATCGCCAGCACCATCTTGCGGAAGTTCTCGGCCTGCGCCTCGGCCTTGCTCTCGAAGGTGATGTGATTGAGCTTGCTCACGCCGTCGACGAGGTCGGCCACCTCGTCGCCGAACTCCTGCGCGATCTGCTCCTTGGCGGTGGGAGTGTCCTCGATGACGTCGTGCAGGATGGCCGCGACGATGCTGCGGTTGTCCAGGTGCATCTCCGCCAGAATGCGGGCGACCTGGATGGGGTGGGAGATGTAAGGTTCGCCCGAGGCACGCCGCTGCCCCTGGTGGGCCTCGGCGCTGAACTGGTAGGCGCGCTCTATCTCTTCGACTTGGCGGGGGTCGAGATAGGTCCGGGTCAGCTCACAGAGGTCTCGGATCTGGAACACCGCACATCCACCGCAACGGCGCGGAGCGGCGCGGGCACATCAGGCGCTGCTGTCGGGCATCGGCGGCGTCTCCTCCTCGGGCTCGCCGCCGGCCATGAGCTCCTCGGGTTCCTCGTCGAGAACCGCGGCGCTGGTCCTGCCTTCGGCGATCTCGCGCAGGGCGAGCACCGTGGGCTTGTCCCGCTCTTCCTCCACCAGTGCCTTCGAGCCGCGTTCGATCTGGCGTGCCCGCTTGGTCGCGACCAGCACCAGCTGGAAGCGGTTCGTGACGCGGTCGAGACAGTCTTCGACGGTGATTCGTGCCATGCGCGCTGGCCCTCAATCAATGGAACCGGATGTATCAGTGAAGTCTATTGCAAACCCGCCTTGCAGGCCAGCGAGCCCGGCCGGAGGGCACGCCCCCGATGGGACAAGGCGCTTCTGGCCGGCTGCTCAGGAGGCGTCGGTGGCGAGCAGGGCGTCGAGCAGGGCTCGCCGGCGCACGCCCTGCGCCTCGGTGCGCAGCCGCCGCGCGCGCACGATGCTGTTCAGGTCGGCCAGCGCGGCCGCGAAATCCTCGTTGACCACGACGTAGTCGAACTCCGCCCAATGGGACATCTCGCGCACGGCGTCGCGCATGCGCCGCGCCACGACCGCATCGGTGTCCTGGCGGCGCGTGCGCAGGCGCCGCTCGAGGGTCGAGCGCGAAGGCGGCAGAATGAAAATCCCAATCGCCTGCGGGATCTGGCGTTTGACCTGCTGCGCCCCCTGCCAGTCGATCTCCAGCACCACGTCGTTGCCCTCCGCCAGCCGGGCCGCCGCCCACTCGCGCGAGGTTCCGTAGTAGTGATCGAACACCCGCGCGTACTCGAGGAAGACGTCCTCCCGGATCATCTGCTCGAAGCGCTCACGGGTCACGAAGTGATAATGCACCCCGTCCTGCTCGCTCTCGCGCTTCGGGCGTGTGGTGTGTGAAACGGAGATGAGCACGGCGGGGTCCGCCTCGCTCAAGGCACGAACCAGGCTGGTTTTGCCGGCCCCCGACGGGGCGCTCACCACGTACAGGCTCCCGCGCGGAACAGCGTCGCTCACCGGTTTTGTCATGCCGTTCGCCGAGCGGTGCTCACTCCACGTTTTGTATCTGCTCGCGGGCTTGCTCGATCAGCACCTTGAGATCGACGCTGGCACGGGTGGTCTCGGCATCCCCGGACTTGGCGCCCAGCGTGTTGGCCTCGCGGTTCATCTCCTGCATCAGGAACTCGAGGCGGCGCCCCGCGGGATGCTCCTCGGCGAGCACACGGCGCACCTCCTCGGTGTGCGCTTCCAGGCGATCGAGCTCCTCGGAGATGTCCAGCTTGTGAGCGAGGATCAGCATCTCCTGCTCGAGGCGCGTCGAGTCGAGCTGTTCGCGCAGCTCCGCGAGGCGCGCGCTCAGCCGCTCCCGACTGGCCGCGAGCACTGCGGGCACCCGCTGGCGCACGCCGCGCACCACGGATTCGATCTCGTCACAGCGCGCGCGCACGAGCTCCGCCATCTTAATGCCCTCGCGCGCGCGGCTTTCGACCAGGTCGTCGAGCGTGCGCTCCAGAAGCGCCAGCGCCGCCCCCGCCACCTCGTCGAGATCCGGCGTCGGCGGTGCGGTCACCCCGGGCCAGCGCAGGATGTCCATGGGGTTCACCGGGGCCGCCTTGTCGAGCAGGCCGCCGACGGTGCGGGAGGCGTCGGCCACGCGCCGCGCGAGCTCGGTGTCGACGGCGAAGCCCGAGCGCGCGTCGGTGCTCGGCTGGTAGCGCAGCGTGCACTCGACCTTGCCGCGGCGCACGCGCGCGCAGACGCGTTCGCGCACCGCCGGCTCGAGCCCGCGCAGCTCCTCCGGCAGGCGCACGCTGGCATCCAGGTAGCGGTGATTGACCGAGCGCAGCTCCCACGTCGCGACGCCCCACGGGCCCTGCCGCTCCTCGCGCGCGAACGCGGTCATGCTGTGCAACATCGCCGATGCGTCTCCTTCGTTCATGTCCGCCCGCGCGGCGGGCCCTCGCATGGTAAGTCCGCGGTGCTCCACGGGCAAATGTCGGGCGCCTGCGCGGACAGCGGCTATAATGCGCTGGCCCATGCGGGCCGGCCCCGAGACGATTGTGAACGATGCGCCCCAGCGGCAGAGCCCCCGATGAGCTGCGAGCGGTGCGGTTGACCACCCGCTATACGCGCCACGCCGAGGGATCGGTGCTCGCGGAGTTCGGGGACACCCGGGTGCTGTGCACCGCCTCGGCCGAGGAGCGCGTGCCGCCCTTCCTCAAGGGGCAGGGCAGAGGGTGGGTGACCGCCGAGTACGGGATGCTCCCGCGCGCCACCACCGAGCGCACCGCACGCGAGGCGGCCCGCGGGCGCCAGGGCGGACGCACCCAGGAGATCCAGCGTCTCGTCGGCCGCGCGCTGCGGGCGGTGGTGAACCTGGAGGCGCTGGGCGAGCGCACCATCATCGTGGACTGCGATGTCATCCAGGCCGACGGGGGCACGCGCACGGCGGCCATCACCGGCGGCTACGTGGCGCTGGCGGAAGCGCTCGAGCACTTGAAGGCGCGCGGGGTCCTCACCCGCGACCCGCTCCACGGCCAGGTGGCGGGCGTCTCCGTGGGCATCTATCGCGGCGTCGCCGTGCTCGATCTGGATTATGCCGAGGACCGCGATGCGGAGACGGACATGAACGTCGTGATGCGCGACGGCGACGCCTTCGTGGAGCTTCAGGGCACGGCCGAGGGGCACGCGTTTCGCATGGACGAGCTCATGGTCATGCTCGAGCTCGCGCGCACCGGCATCGCCCGGCTCATGCTCAAGCAGCGGGAGGCGCTCGGAGGTTGACGGGTGCGGGCGGGGATTCGAGCCCGGCGCAGGTGGTGCTCGCCAGCGCCAACGCGGGCAAGCTGCGCGAGATGCGCGGCCTGCTGGCGGAGGTGGGCGTTCACGCCGTCCCGCAGTCGGCGTACGACGTGCCTGCGGTGGAGGAAACCGGGCTCACCTTCGTCGAGAACGCCCTCCTGAAGGCGCGCCGTGCCAGCGAGGTCTCGGAGCTGCCGGCCATCGGCGACGACTCGGGGCTGGTGGTCGACGCTCTCGCGGGCGCACCGGGGATCCGCTCCGCCCGCTATGCAGGTGCCGATGCGGGGGACGCGGCCAACATCGGCAAGCTCCTGCACGAGCTCGCGGGCGTCGCCGGGCCGCAGCGCTCGGCCCGCTTCTACTGCGCCATGGTGTACCTGCGCCACGCGCGTGATCCCGCCCCCATCGTCTGCGACGGGATCTGGGAAGGCCGTGTTCTGGAGGCGCCGCGGGGCAGCGGCGGCTTCGGCTACGACCCCGTGTTCTACGTGCCTGCGCACGGGTGCACCGCGGCCGAGCTCGCCCCCGCGACCAAGAACGCGCTCAGTCACCGCGGCCAGGCCCTGCGCGCCCTGATCGCCCGGCTCGGCGGCATCGCGTGATGCCTCCCCTCTCGCTCTACGTCCACCTGCCGTGGTGCGTGCGCAAGTGCCCCTACTGCGACTTCAACTCCCACGCCCTGGCGAGCGAGCTGCCCGAGCAGGCCTATGCCGACGCTCTGATCGCGGATCTGGGCGCCGAGGTAGCGTACGCCCGCGGGCGCCCCCTGGTGAGCGTCTTCCTCGGCGGCGGCACCCCCAGCCTGTTCTCCCCGGGCATCATCGAGCGCGTGCTGTCCGCAGTGCGCGCGCGCCTCGCGCTTGCGCCGGATTGCGAGGTGACCCTGGAGGCCAATCCCGGAGTGGCCGATGCGGCGCGCCTCGCCGGTTACCGCGCAGCGGGGGTGACCCGCCTCTCCCTCGGGGTGCAGAGCTTCGATGACGGATGCCTCCAGCGCATCGGGCGCATCCACCGCGCCCGCGAAGCGGAGGCCGCCGTTGGCGCCGCCCGGCGCGCGGGATTCCAGAATCTGAACCTCGATCTGATGTACGGGCTCCCGGGGCAGACGCCCGAGGGCGCGCTCGCCGACGTCGCCCGCGCCGTGGCCCTGGGACCCGCTCACGTGTCGCACTACCAGCTCACGCTCGAGCCGGGCACGTACTTTCACCGCCATCCGCCCGCGCTGCCCGGCGAGGACGTCACGTGGCTGATGCAGACGCGCTGCCAGTCTTATCTGGGTGCCGCGGGCTACATGCAGTACGAGGTCTCCGCCTACGCCCGCGAGGGGTTCCGCTCGCGGCACAATCTCAACTACTGGCGCTTCGGCGACTATCTGGGGATCGGGGCGGGTGCGCACGGCAAGCTCACCGATGCGCACGGACGCATCGTGCGCACCCTGAGGCAGCGCAGCCCGCGGCGCTATCTGGGCGGCGACTTCATCGCCGAGCGGCGCGTCGTCGCGGAATCGGACGCGGCGTTCGAGTTCGCGCTGAATGCGTTCAGGCTGGTCGACGGCTTCGAGCCGGCCCTCTTCGAGCAGCGTACCGGGCGTCCGCTCGCAGCCCTCGAGACCGGGTTGTCGCAGGCGCAGGCGCGGGGGCTCATCGAGCGCGACGCGGCGCGTATCCGCCCCACTGCGCTGGGGCGACGCTTCCTGGACGACCTGGTGGCGATGTTTCTGCCCGAGCACGAGCCGAGCGCGGGACAAAAGGGGACAGATCTATTTTTCGCCCCGGGACTCCCGGGCTGACACGATTCGAGGAAAAATAGATCCGTCCCCTCTGTCCCGCCTCCAGTCCCGCACCCGAGCGGTCGAAACAGGGTCCATGCGCCGGATCCTGCTCGTGTTAGCCCTCTCCTTCCTGTGCGCCACGGCGGCTCAGGCGGCACGGCTCTATCAATGGGTGAGCCCGGAGACCGGGACGCTCCAGCTCTCGGGCAAGCCGCCGCCCTGGTATCGCAGCGCCGACGGCGGTCCGCGGGTGCGCGTGTACGAGCGCGGCGTGCTGGTGGACGACACCGCGATGAATATCCCCGAGGAGCACCGGCAGGCCTTGCGGGAAGCGGCTTTCCGCAGCTCCGGCGCAGCCGAGCAGTCCCAGGCGCTGCGCAAGCTGGATCAGATGGCGCGGCGCCAGGCGGCGCGTGAGGCCGAGCAGGCGAGGCGGACGCGACAGGCATCCGCCCAGCCGCCAGCGCCGCCGGCGCAGAGCCCGCAGTCGGGAGAGAAAGGGCAGAGCGCCGGGAGCTCGGATTTCCTGGGAGATTCCGGCCAGCTCGACGCCGCAACGGTGCAGCAGCTCAAGGCCATCATCACCGAGTGGGACCGTCGCAACACCCGGGAAGCGACGCCCGCGCCCTGATCCGCTTTACCCGGCGTCTCCGCTCACGAACTCGACCAGACCCTCGAACCACGAGCGGTCGCGCTCGTCGATGAGGGATTGCAGCGTGCGCAGCCCGCCGTGGTCGGGCTGCACCTGGAGGCCGATGGTGACGTACGCCTGCGCTTTCTTGTAGTGTCTGCGCGCGTACTCCTGCTCGGCGAGCACCGCGAAGCGCTCGGCGATGCGGTGAAAGCCCTCGAGCGCCTGCCCGTTGCCTGGATCCAGCGCGAGCAGGCGGCTGTAGTAGTAGTGGGCGTTGTCCGCCGGCGGGTGCGTCAAGCGATCCTCCTTGAGGCTGTTCTGGGCGAGCCAGACCAGCGCTTTCATCACGTCCTGGCGCAAGGGCTCCGGCGTCGACGGTGCGGCGGCGCTGCTGCTGAGGTTCGTCGGCTGCGTGGCCTGTGCGAGACTCTGCTCGACCAGGCGCGATGCGATCTGGGTCGGGGACGTGTCCACCACCTGGGGCTGCGGGCGCACGATCTCCGGGATCTTCAACGTCTCCGTGTACACGTAGAAGGTGGCCAGGCCGGCGCCGAAGAGCGCGAGCGAGCTCAACAGCGTGCGCAGGCGCCTGCGCTCCGGTTGCGCCAGGGGAACCACCACCGTCTGGCCCTCCACGGTGGCGATGGCCGCGGTGGGGCCGTCGGGGGTTGCCACCATGCGCGGAGCGCCGGCCGGGGTATCGCGCGCGATCTCCTCGCGGCGCAGCTTCTCCGCGGCCGCCACCACGGCCGCCGCGTCGCCGAAGCGCTGCTCGCGATCCTTCGCCACCATGCGCTCGAGAAAGGGCTGAAAGCGTTCGAGCTCCTGGGGCAGCGTGGGCATCGGGCCCTGGAGGTGCTGCAGGATCACCTTGATCGCCGAGTCGCCCGCGTAAGGCCGCCGCCCGGTCAACATCTCGTAGAAGATGATCCCCAGGCTGTAGATGTCGGTGCGTACATCGAGGGGCGTGCCCTCGGCCTGCTCCGGACTCATGTAGACGGGACTGCCGACGATGGTGCCGGTTGCGGTGAGCTCGCTGTCGACGGCTATCTGCTTGGCGATGCCGAAGTCGCTCAGCACGGGGGTGCCGTCGTGGCGGAACAGGATGTTGGCGGGTTTCACGTCGCGGTGGATGACGCCCTCGCAGTGGGCGCAGTGCAGTGCGCCCGCGATCCTCGTGACGATGTCGAGGGCCTCGCGGGGCTCGAGACCGGCGCGAATGCGCGCGCCCAGATCCCCGCCCTCGACGTACTCCATGGCGATGTAGAGGAGCTCGTCGGTGGTGCCCACGTCATAGATGGTGATGATGTGGGGGTGGCGCAGCGCGGCGATGATGCGCGCCTCGTTCAGAAAACGCTCGGCGTAGCTCTCGCTCGGCGCATCGGCCTTGTGCAGCGTTTTGAGCACCACGGAGCGCCCCAGCGATTCCTGGAGCGCGAGGTACACGGTGGCCATACCACCCGTGCCGATGGTCTCCTGAATCTGGAACCCGGGGATTTTCATCGCGAGACTATATCTGCCGCCTACAGGAAATATTTAGCGAGGGCGCGGCGGCGTCTCGCAGCCGCGCCGGGGCCGAGCGGTTCCAATGCACAGCGGGCCGGCGCGTGGGAAGCAAAAGGCGCCCGTACGCGCAGGAAGCGTCTTCGGGTATGGGCACCCGGCGCGCGTACGGAACGGCGTTCGCCCCGTCCTTGGGGACGGCATCCCGCCCTACGCGGCGCATACCACGGGTGCCGTCTCCGGGGCGCTCGCGAAGAGCGAAAAAAAACCCCGCCGTCGCGGGGCTTGCGTAAGACTGTGGTCACGGACGGCCGCTTGCGGCGCGCTCCGGGGTGAGGTTGTTATGCGCCGAGGAGCGCGTCGATCTCCTTCTCCGCCGCCAGCCAATCGTCGACGTCGCGGCCGCCGGCGAAGTTGCGCTGCTCCGCTTTGTGATAGGCCGCCACCGCGATCATGCGCCAGCGCTCCTCGGGGCTGACCTCGATGGGCGCCGAGGTCGCGCTGGGTCCGGCGGCGCTCTTCCTCGCGCGGGTCTTCCTCTGCGTGCCGGTGTCGCGCACACCGGCCTTCGTCTTCCCAAGGGATGTCCGTCTAGGGGTTCTGTTGGTCGCCATGTTGCTCCTTGATCGCTTACCGCTTGTCAGGGTGGATTACGAGGGTGTCGGGTGAGCTGGCGTATCCGAGCGACGCGAGAGCGGATGTCCGATCGCTGTGCGCGTACGCACACGGTCCGTCGGCGCGTCGAAACCCGTTCGCCGGACGCTGCGCCCGCTGCGATTCTAACCGTTCTCCATCGCTGGCGGCGACGTTTGTTCGGGCGAAGCGGAAGGGGTGACGGGGCGTGAGGGCGCGCCTCACGTGGCCGGCACGTAGCCGGCGCGCTTGTCCACGACGTTGCACAGCGGCTCCCCGCGACGGTATCGCCGGAAGTTGTCGATGAAGATCCGGGCGAGCGCACGGGGATACTCCTGGTAGTCGCCCGACATGTGCGGAGAGATGATCAGGTTGGGTGCGCGCCACAGCGCCGAGTCCGGCGGCAGGGGCTCGATGAGGAATACATCGAGCGCCGCCCCCGCGATGGCACCGGCCTCGAGCGCCGATGCCAGCGCCGCCTCGTCGACCAGCGTCCCGCGCCCCACATTGATGAAGCGCGCCGTGGGGCGCATCGCAGCGAAGCGCCGCGCGTCGAAGAGTCCTGCCGTCTCCGGGGTGTGCGGGGCCGCGGCAACCACGTAGTCGGCCTCGCCGAGGAGCGTATCGAGCTCGCTGGCGGAGTGCACCTCCCCGAAGTCCGGATCGCGCGCCCGCGCCCGGCGGCCGATGCCGAGCACGCGCATGCCCGCCGCGCGCAGCAGCCGCGCGATCTCGCGCCCGATGCTGCCGGTGCCGAACACGAGCGCGGTGCGCTCATCGATGCGCTCGGTGCGGCGATAGTCCCACTCCCCTGCACGCTGCGCCTCCAGGGTGCGCGGGAGACCCTTCGCGAAAGCGAGCACCAGGCCGAGCACGTACTCGGCCATGGGGCGGTCGAACACGCCGCGCGAGTTGGTGAGCACCACGGCGCTCTCCACCAGCTCCGGGAAGAGCACCGCGTCCACGCCCGCGCCGCCCCAATGGATCCAGCGCAGGGTGTCGGCGTTCTCCCAGGCTTCGCGCAGGCTCGTATCGCGAAAGCTCCAGCCGAGCAGCACGTCGGCGCCGCGAAGGGCGGTGCACAGCTCCGATTGATCCTGCGGCAAGCGCACGTCGGCCTCGGCGGCGACCGCCTCGAGCCCCGGGATCTCGCTCGCGTCGCGCGCTCCGGTGATGACGATGATGCTCTTTGAGGGCATGGGTTCGCACCTTCGCCGGATGGGGCCCATGCTAATCAAACAGAAAGGCGGCGCCAAAGCGCCCACCGTTGCCCGCTGCTCCTCCGGCCGTGGGGGGGTGCTTCAGCCGGCGATTCCCGATTGCCCACGAGTTTGCGCCTGGCGGGGCGGCGAGCCCTTGCCAGGGTGACCGGCGGAGCGCGGCGTGCGGGGCGCGCGCGGGCCGGCATCAGAGAGGCGGGGCGCCGCCCTCCTCCTTGCGCTTTGCGACGAACGCCTCGAGCTCCTCGGCCCGCTCCGGCGCGAGCGCCGGCTCCTCGTATTCCGCGAGGAGCTGCTTCCAGATCGCGCTCGCGCGGTGGGTCGCATCCACCGCCCCGGCCTCGCGCCAGACGTCGAAGTTGCTCCAGTCCGAGAGCAGCGGCGTGTAGAACGCACTCTGGTAGCGCGCCATGGTATGCGCGGCCTGAAAGAAGTGCTTGCCCGGGCCCACCTCGGCGATGGCCGAGACCGCGAGCGCGTCCTCGTCGGTCTCGAGGGGATCGAGGAACGCCGCGAGCATCTGCAGGATCTCGGCGTCCAGGATGAACTTCTCGTAGGACGCGCACAGCCCGCCCTCGAGCCAGCCGAGCCCGTGCTTGACCAGGTTGACGTGGGCCAGCACGCAGGCCCAGCTCGACATCTCCGATTCGTACACCGCCTGCGCATCGGGCGCGTTCGAGGCGGTGGCGTTGGAGGCGCGCAGCGGCAGGCGGTGGCGGCGCGCGAGCTGGCCGCTCACCAGCGTGGCCTTGGCGTACTCGGGCGTGCCGAAAGCGGGAGAGCCGCTCCGCATGTCCACGTTGGAGGTGAAGCTGCCGTAGATGGATGGCGCTCCGGGATTGACGCACTGGGCGAACGCGATGCCGGCCAGGGCCTCGGCGTTCTGCTGCACCAGGGCGCCCGCGACCGTGATCGGCGCCATGGCGCCGGCCAGGGTGAACGGGGTCCAGATGACGGGCTGGCCCGCCCGGGCCATGGCGATGGCGCCTTCCAGCATGGGGATGTCGTACTGGAGGGGGGAGTTGGCGTTCACCACGGTCTCCATGGACGGCTCGCGGCGCAGGGTGGCGTGGTCGATGCCGCGGGCGATGCGCACCATCTCGATGGCGTCGTCCATGCGCGTGCGCCCCAGCGCATAGCCGTAGAGCACCTTGTCGGAGAGGCGCGCCATGGCGGCCACGGCATCGAGGTGGCGGGTGCGCGGATCGAGGTCGATGGGCTCGACGGGGTAGCCGGCGATGAGGTGTGCGATGTTGAGGGACTGCCCGAGGCGTATCAGGTTGCAGTAGTCCTCGAAGTTGCCGGTGCGCCGCCCGCCGTCCAGATCGGAGACGTTGGGAGCGCTGCCGACCACCGCGAACACCAGCGAGCGCCCGCCCATGTGCACGCTGCGTTCGGGGTTGCGTGCGTGCAGGGTGAACTCCGAGGGTGCGAGTGCGATCTTCTCCTCGATCAGGGCGGGATCGAAGCGCACCCGCGCCCCGTCCACCTCGGCGCCGGCTGCGGCCAGAATCTCGCGCGCCTCCGGCAGCAGAAAATTCATGCCGACGTCGCGCAGGACCCGCAGCGACGCCAGGTGAATGGACTCCACCTCGTCTGCGGACAGGATCTCGAAGGGCGGGTAGCGGTTCTCGAGACGGCGGAAAGGGAGCTGAATCAAACCGGGCGCGCGGCGCTCGCGCTGCGCGCGTCGTGACCGACGTGCCATCGCCCGCTCCTTCTTTCTTGGGATAGCCCCGACCGGAGCCAGCTCATCTTATGTTGCGGCCCACCGCAAAACAAACGGCGAAGCGCAATTTCACGGCACAGGCGGGCACGGGCCGCCCCATATGCCCCTGCGGGCTTCTCTGGCTTGCGCCTCGAGCTTCAGGTAAGCCTCTTTCCGGTCCGCCGGAAACGCTCTCGGCACCCAGCCCCAGCCCTGCTGGATGTACAAGGCGTTCAGATCGGCGCTGTGGTCGTCCACGTGAGCGATGTAGACCAGCAGGCGCCCGTAGTCCGTGCGCTTGTGGTGGCTGTCCCACTCGATCCAGACCTTGCGGTTCAGCAACAGCCGCTTGGCGATCGCGGTCACGAACTGCTCCTCGCACTCCGCCTCCCCACGTCCCGGCGTGTCGACGGCGATCAGGTTGGCCCGGCGCTCGATGCGGCCGTCCGCCGCGTCCGGAAACCGCAGCCACAACGTGTCCCCGTCCTCGACGTGCGTGACCACGGCAAGCTGCGGCCTGTACTCGAGCGCGTGCACGGCGGGCGCCCATGCCTGCCACAGAGCGAGGAACAATGCGCAGCGCGGGAAACGAGCCCGGAGCATGGCTCACCTCACTTGCGGCGCCGCATGCGCAGGGCGATCGCGAGCGCGAGAACGACGAGCACGATCACCACGATCTCGATCAAGCCCATACAGCGCTCCGCTCTCGAACTGCGCGCTCTTCGTTCATGCGCCGAGAGGATGACAATGTCGGAGGAGGGGTTCAAGATAGCACGTCGCGACACGCAGCCCGGCGATCGGCTGCGGCACCGTTCGGCGCAGGAGGCACAGGTGTCGATGAACGCAACGGCTCCCGACCCCATAGGCGTGCTCGTCGTTCACGGAATCGGTGCCCAGGAGCGGGGCGAGACCCTACAGAAGCTCCTCGATGGCCTGCGCCGTGTGGCGCCCGAGTCGCTGCCCGAGAGGGCGGCGGACGGGCTGGCGCTCGAGCTCGAGGGGCAGCGGCTGCGGCTCTACGAGGTCTACTGGGCGGACCTCCTGAAGGGGGACGTGGTCCGAGGCTCGTTCGTGCTCGACGAGCTGATCAGTCTGTCGTGGTTTCCGTGGCTCAATTACAGGCGCAAGGTCTACCGCAAGGACAGCTACGCGTTCTTCACCGTTCTCTGGTGGATGCTTGCGTTGCCGCTCGCGAGCTGGCTGA
The DNA here is from genome assembly GCA_964585725.1 of uncultured Ectothiorhodospiraceae bacterium. Classification (GTDB taxonomy): domain Bacteria; phylum Pseudomonadota; class Gammaproteobacteria; order HK1; family HK1; genus CAZPFD01. Next base: position 16,377 of record CAZPFD010000014.1, read on the forward strand.
TGATGCTGGCGTACCAGGGCGCCAGCCTGCTGGTGCGCATGTGGGACGGGCTTCGCAACCGCACGCCGCCTCCGCGCGCGGGGTCGCTCGCCGAGCGGGTGCAGCGCACGCGGCAACGAACGCGGGAGTACAGCGCCGTCGACGGCCTGCTCGACGAGTATGCCGGCGATGTCCTCAATTACGTGAACTCGGCGGGGGAGGCTTACTACCGGCGAGGCGGCGAAAAGCCCCCGCCCGAGGCGGTCAGGCGCGCCTACCCGGCCATCGTGGACCGATTCTACGGCCAGCTCCTCCGGGCCCAATCCGACGGCTGCAAGGCCATCCACGTCGTGGCGCACAGCCTCGGCACCGTGGTGACCTACCACGCATTGCGCGGCTGGCGCTTCGACGCGCACGGGCGCGCCGACGCCGATGCCGTGCGCCGGGCCTGTGGCAGAGTGGAGCACCTCTACACCATCGGGAGCCCGCTGGAGAAGATCCGCTTCTTTTGGCCGCGCCTGATGCCCAGTGTCAATCTGGCCGGCCGGCGCCGCATCGCCTGGGACAATTTTGTCTCCTGGTTCGATCCGGTCGCCGGGGTGCTGCGGCGCTTCGACGAGTGGGGTGGGGTCGACAATCACCGCCTGCTCGGCGGCGGCTTCATTCGCGGCCACGTGGTGTACGAGCACAGCCCCATGTTCCTCGGCGCCCTCACGAAGGGACTGGCCGGCAAGGCGTTGCCGATGCGCCGCTCGGTGCGACAGCGCGTGCGCGACGGATTGATTCTGCTGGGCGAGACTCTGGGCGCGCCGCTCGGGTTGCTGGTCGTGCTGCTGGCCGGCGCCGCCGTGTTCGGGCTGACCATTGTGATCCTGCCTTTTCTGATCTCGCTGCCGTTCAGACCGTTCTTCGGCCCCGAGATCTGGGGGCCGATCCTCGACTGGAGCGCGCTGATCGTCGGTGCGATGATGGTGCTCTCCCTCTCCCTCGCGCCGCTGTTGCGCGCCTACAGGGTGCACGCGCTCTACTGGGCCGAGCGCTCCGATGACGCCGCACCCGCCCCCCTTCTCGACACGCAGAACCGTGCCCAAGGCGGCACGGCGAGCGAGTGAGGGTCACGGATCCGCGCAAGAGACTGACGGCACACGATAATTGTTGCCCTCGCACCTTTCATTCGATTGCAGGACGGCGCGACGAATCGCTCGTCTTGCACTCGCTTCAGCTCGCCGCCTATAGTTTTCATTGGCTCAGGGCTCGTTTGATCGATCGCCGCCTCGAGCGACGCGTCCTTTCAACGAATCCCTGAGGGTCTCGAGTGCAGCCCAAGACGGACCTGCCGCCGAGCGGGTCTCGTGCATTCACGGGAGGAGGAGGGGCATGAGGAAGCACAACCAGCAGCAGGAGCTTTCCTGGGATCGACTACGGACCACACTCATCGAGAACGGCGCACACCCCGAGGATGTCGAGCGATTCGATGTGATCGCCTCGCGCCGGCGCTTCTTCGGTCAGGTCGGGGCGCTGGCGGCGCTCGCCGGGTTCGGCGCCGGAATCGAGGCGACGCTCCAGGGGCTTTTCGGGCGCGGACTGATCCCGGCGGCCTGGGCGGCCGAGGCCGAGATCGCGGGCAAGCCCGGCATGGTCGTGCACAACACCCGCCCGGTGAACGGCGAGTTCCCGCCGCACCTGCTGGACGACGACATCACGCCTTCCCATCGGCACTTCGTGCGCAACAACGGTCTGGTGCCGGAGCGGGCCACCAACAAGGACCTCCAGGGCTGGAGCCTGACGATAGACGGGGAGGTCCAGCGTACGCTCACGCTGAGCATGGACGATCTCAAAAGAATGCCGGCGGTCACCCTGGCGCTGACCATCGAGTGCGGTGGAAACGGCCGCGCCCTGTTCGAGCCGGGCGTGCGCGGCAACCCGTGGGCGCGCGGCGCGGTGGCGTGCAGCGAGTGGACCGGCGTGCGTCTCGCCGACCTGCTCAAGCAGGCGGGACTCAAGGACAGCGCGGTCTACACCGGTCACTACGGCGAGGACCCACCCATCGGCGCGGCGGAGCCGTTCTCCCGCGGCGTGCCGATATCCAAGGCCATGGAGCCGCACACGATCGTCGCATACAGGATGAACGGCGAGGATCTCACCGCCCTGAACGGCTACCCGGCGCGCCTGGTCGTGCCCGGGTGGATCGGAAGCGCCTCGGAGAAGTGGTTGAACCGGATCTGGGTGCGCGACAGGGTCCACGACGCGGCCAAGATGAAGGGTTCCTCTTATCGCGCTCCGCCGTATCCGGTCGTCCCCGGGACGCTGCCCCCCAAGAGCGTGGAGTGGGAGATACTGACGGCCTGGCGCATCAAGTCCATGATTACCCGCCCGGCCCCGGAGACCAAGGTCGATACCGGCGAGACCCTCAAGGTCCGTGGTCACGCCTGGGCAGGCGAGGACGAGGTCAAGGAGGTGCTGGTTTCCACCGACTACGGGCGCACCTGGAAGCGGGCCGACCTGAAGGCGGGACCCAACAAGTACGCCTGGTACACCTGGCAGACCGATGTGTCGTTCGCGCAGAAGGGCTACTACGAGGTCTGGGCACGAGCCTTTGACGACAAGGGCGTCGGGCAGCCCTTCACCCAGCAGCCCTGGAACCCCAAGGGTTACCTGGGCAACGTGATCCACAGGGTCCCGGCGACCGTGGCGCTGTGAGGAATGCGCGCGATCGCTGCGCTCGCCCTGCTGTTGCCCGTCCTGGCCTGGGCGGGCGACAGCGAGGGTTCGCCGAAAGAAGGCAAACGCCTGTTCGAGGCCTACTGCGGCGCCTGCCACAGCCTGGAGCTGCCGCGCTCACAGCATCTCAACCGCGTGATGTGGGAGTGGGTCGTGGACGACATGGTCAATAACTTCGGCGCCACCTGGATCACGCCGCGGGAGCAGGAGCTGATCATCGACTACCTGGTCGTCGCTCACGGACCGAAGGAGTAGCCTCGACAAAAGGACAAAAGGGGACGGATCCGTTTTTCGTCGAAGCGGGCGGGTACGCAGTTACCGGGACGAAAAACAGATCCGTCCCCTTTTTCCCACGCCCCTAGACGGCGTCGCCTTGCGGTCTGCCGTGCAGGTACGGAGCCAGGGCCGCGTGCACGGCGAAGAGGGTCGGCGTCGGCACGCCGTAGCGGGTTCCGAGCTCGAGGGCGTGCCCGTGCAGCGCTTCGAGCTCGAGGCGTTTGCCGTGCACGAGATCCTGATAGAGCGAGGAGTAGTTGGTCGGCGCGAGCGACTCCAAGAGCAGGATGCAGGACTCCATCGCGTCCGCGCCGAGCCCCGCGCCGTCGGCGGCAGCCAGCGCCAGCAGCTCTTCGACCTGCCGCCGCCAGAGCTGGCGCGTCGCCGGGACCTCCCGGATGAACCTGATCGGCAGGCGCGTGACGGCAGTGGTGCCGGACAGAGCGACCAGAAAGACGTACTTCTGCCACAGCGTGCGCCGGATCCGCGGATCGACCTCGGCCTCGATGCCCGCGTTCCGGCAGACCTCCGCGACGGCGGTGGCGCGGTCCGAGATACCTCCCTGCATCTCGCCCAGCGCGATGCGCCCGAACTGGTGGTGGGCGATGATCCCGGGCGCTTCGATGTTGGAGAAGACGTACGCCACCCCGCCCATCACGTGCTCGGGGCCCAGAATGCGGGCGAGCTTGTCCTCGTTGTCGATGCCGTTCTGGAGCGAGAGCACGCCCGTGCGCGGTCCGAGCACCGGCCGCAGCAGCTCGGCCGCATCCTCGGTGTCGAATGACTTCACGCAGAAGAGAACGAGATCGGCGGCGGGGTGGGCGTCGAGACGCTCGACCGCGTTGGCGCGCACGCGCCACTCGCCCTCCACCGCCGAGCGGATGATCAGACCGTGCTCGCGAATGGCCTCCAGGTGCGCGCCCCGCGCGAGGAACGTGACCTCCTCACCCGCCCTGGCCAGCTTGGCGCCGAAGTAGCCGCCCGTACCGCCACTGCCGGCGACGACGATGCGCATCTGCTTCTCCCGTTGCCGAAGGCCGCTACCCCTGCGCCGCGACGCCTCGTGCGCCGTCCGGCATCCTGGACGGACCGAGGCCGGGCGGACTCAATCCCGAGGCGGCCATTCCTCGCCTGCGCCATACGGAGGCGGCGCCAGGTTCACGATCCGGTGCAGAAGCATCTGGTACTCGGCGCGCGGTGCATCTCCGAACAACGGATCCTCGTGATCCGAGAAGGCGGTGTCGATGGGCGTCCAGTCTCGTTCGGTGAGGTGCTCGCGCGCGAGCGGCAGCAGCTCGCGTTCCTCCTGGGCGGCGTGCGCCCGCTCGAAGGCGACGTACGTCTCCGTCGCATCGCGAAAAGCCTCGAACGCCTCCGCCCCTTGAAACTCGTAGCGGGACAGCGCCCTGTACAGGCGGTTCAGGAGATTCGCGCCTTGGCGGTGCTGGTCCTTGAGCTCCTGGACGATCTTCTCCGCCTTCGGGCAGCGCGCACAAAGCGCGGGAAACAGATAGATGTTCTCTTTCGGGTGGTGATAGAAATCCAGGAACGAGTCGATGTAGGTCAGGATGCCGTGGAATACCTTGAAATCGGGGGTCGTGTGCGCGCGCGCCGTCTCACGCACCAGGGCTTGCAGCGAGAAGAGAACCGTCTCGAGGTTGCGGTGCTCGTCCTCTATGATCTGGATGGCCTTTCGCATGGCCGTGCTCTGGGGCTGGCGACCTCGGCGACAAGGTTACCGGCATTCGCCCCCGACCTCCAGAGGTGGAGTCGGGCCGGGGGTTCGGCTACGGTGCGGCGACCCCCGCACGCTCGTCCCGCCTCACCTCGAGCGTCTCGCTCTGGCTCGTGATCAGGATCAGTTGTTTGACGAACTCGATGATACCGGGCTCGTCGATGTCGTTGTGGTCGCGGATGAGCCTCTTGTCTACGCGCGCGACCAGGTAGGGATTGCGCCCCGCGGAGTCCTCGGTCCGCTCCAGACGCGTAGCTCCGAACGAGAGCGTGCTCCCGGGCGTGTCATTCTCCCAGCCTCGGCTCGTCTCGAGAAAGAGCTCGACACTCTCGCGCGCGGACGGCGCCTGGCGTACCGCTTCGCCCTCCGCCTCTGCTGCCCGCAGGTAATGCGTGCGGTAAGGCTCGAAGTGGCCGACGGCGGTGACGTTGGCCCGGCCCTCGTCGATTGATTCATCCTCACCTGTCGTGCCGTTGTGACGAACCATGACGCGTTCTTTCTCGAACAAGGTCGAGAACCAGCGTCCGAACGGGAAGGCGCGTTTGGTCGCATCGTCGGCCTCGGAGGTCAAGATGGCGAGCACGGGGAGCTGGGCGGGGAAATACGTGCCCCGCTCGGTGGACATGTCGCTCAGAGGCGTGAACCGCAGAGCTTCGAAGGCGGGATTGATCAGCACGATGAGGCTGCCGAAGCCGTCGACGTCGCTCACCTGCCCGGTCGGTCCTCGGGTGTGCACGAACCGTCCTTCCAGGATCTGCGACAAGGCCGTGAAGACGACGGCGCCCCCGAAGCTGTGCCCGACTACGACGAGGCGCGTACGGCTGCGTCCGGAGGGCTCGAGGGAATCCTTGGTCTTTCTGACGAGCTCGAGCCTGTTGAGGACCTCCGTGACGCCTCCCTGTCCGACCTTGTGTGCGGTCTTCTTGCGATCCCAGAACGTCAGCTCCTTGAGTAGAGGCGCGGTGACCGATGCGCCCCGCCATCCCAGGTAGACGCCTGCGATCTTGCGCCCCCTCATTTGGGGATCGTCCCGCATGCGGTTCAGCTGCGACTCGGCGGCGCTGAGCTCCATCAAGGCCTGCCGGAACGTCTGCACGTTGTCGTCCCCGGGCGCCGCGCCGTGCTTCCACCCGTGGACGAACACCACGATGATCAGGTCCTGAGAGGCGGAGTCCTCGTAGAGCTTGTCCAGCACGGCCCGCATCTGCCTGCGGTCGAAGAGCTGGCCCTGATCGTCGAACTCGATGAAGCCGAGCAGGTACGCGCCTCGGTCGCCCGTGTACTCCTGCAATGCATGTGCCTTGCATTGCGTGACAGGATCCTCGCTCCTGCACAGCGTGTAGTCCGTGCGGTAGAGCTTGTGCGCGGCGCAGCCGGACAGCGCGAGCAAGACAACGGCTGCTACCCAATACCTCAACGTCACTGTACGTGCCACTTGAAGTCCCTCCCTCCCCGCATGCCCGGAGCCGGAGTCCGCCGGCAGCCCGCGTTCTTCGCGTAAGTATAACCAGCTCCACGACCCGAGCGTCGGTCGATGCCGGATGACCGATTCGCCTCGCGCTCCGGCAATCACCCGCGCAAGCGCTCAGCCCCCGGCAGGACCGAAGGTGGTGGGTGGTCAGGAAGAAAAAAGGCTTGCATCTCTGCAAGCCTTCGCATGTCTTGGCTGGGGGACGAGGATTCGAACCTCGGTTAACGGAGTCAGAGTCCGCTGTCCTGCCGCTAGACGATCCCCCAGAAGAACGGGCGTGACGTCAGCGTTTGGAGTACTGGGGCCGCTTGCGCGCCTTGTGCAGGCCGACCTTCTTGCGCTCGACCTCGCGCGCGTCGCGCGTGAGGTAACCGCCCTTGCGCAGCCGTCCCCGCAGACTCTCGTCGTAGTCGACCAGCGCGCGCGCCACACCGTGGCGGATGGCGTCCGCCTGGCCGCTGCCGCCGCCGCCGCGCACCGTGACGTCGAGGTCGAACATCTCGGCCATCTCCACCGACTGAAGCGGCTGCATCACCACGATGCGCGCGGTCTCGCGGCCGAAGTAATTGTCGAGCGGCTGCCCGTTGACCTTCACGGTGCCGCTACCGCGGCGAAGAAACACGCGGGCGGTGGATGTCTTGCGTCGGCCGGTGCCGTAGTAGAGGTTGGGCTCCATTCCTTGATTGATTTCCCCGATCGGGCTCGAGTCAGAGATTCAACGGCTTCGGTTGCTGGGCGGTGTGGCGGTGCGCGGGCCCCGCGTACACCTTGAGCTTGCGAAACATGGCGCGTCCGAGAGGACCCTTGGGCAGCATACCCTGCACCGCGTACTCGATGGCGCGCTCCGGGGCCTTCTCCATCAGCTTCTCGAAGGACACGCCGCGGATCCCGCCGGGGTAGCCGGTGTGGTGGTAGTACATCTTCTGGCGCCGCTTCTTGCCCGTGACGCCCACCTTCTCGGCGTTCACCACCACGATGTAATCGCCGGTGTCCACGTGGGGCGTATACTCGGGCTTGTGCTTGCCGCGCAGCCGGCGCGCGATCTCGGTGGCGAGCCGCCCGAGCGGCTTGCCGCTCGCGTCCACCACGTACCAGTCCCGCTCCACGGTCTCGGGCTTGGCGCTGAAGGTACCCATCGGAATTCCGCCTGAAAGCTGGGCCATCCGGAACCTGTGGAGGTTACTGTCAGGCGACCCGCCAGTCAACTGAGCGCTCCGCCCCGGAAGGGTGCTCCCGCGCCCGCGGGCCCCTGTCGGTGCGCGCGGGATGCCCATAGAATGCGGAGCAAGCCGTTATCGAGAGGCCGCCATGGACGCCATGCCTTCCCATCGGGCGTACACCGCCGCCGATCGCCTCCTCCTGAATGCCGATCGGGTGCTGCGCACCGTGCTCGGCGGGGCCCACACCGCGCGGCGACCCAGCCCGGCCGGGGGCGTCGTCGACGGGGAGCTCTCGCCCGCCGATCGGCGCGAGGCCGTGGCGCTGCTGCGCGTGGACCACGCCGGGGAAGTCGCGGCCCAGGCGCTCTACCACGGGCAGGCGCTCACCGCTCGCCACCAAGAGGTGCGGGCGAGCATGGAGCAGGCGGCGCGCGAGGAGACCGACCACCTGGTGTGGTGCGAGGGCCGGCTGGCCGAGCTCGGAGGCCAGCGCAGCCGTCTCACGCCCCTGTGGTACCTGGGCTCCCTCGCCGTCGGCGCCGTGGCCGGCGCCGCCGGTGACCGCTGGAGTCTCGGTTTTCTGGTGGAGACCGAGCACCAGGTGGAGCGCCACCTCGATGGTCATCTGGAGCGCCTGCCTGCGGGCGACCGGCGCAGCCGGGCCATCCTCGCGCAGATGCGCGAGGACGAAGGGCACCACGCGCAGACCGCTCTGGATGCCGGTGCGGCGCCGCTGCCTGCACCCGTGCGCGGCCTCATGCGCTGGGTGTCGCGGGTGATGACGCGTACGGCCTACTGGATATGACCGCGCCCGCCGATTCGGGGGCGGCAGAGCTCACGGCGCTCGATCGGCGCACCGTGGGGACGCTCCTGCGAGCCCAGCGCTGGGCGGCGCTGGCCACGATCGGTGAGGACGGCGCGCCGCACGCGTCCATGGTGGCCTACGCGGCGTGCCCCGATCTCGACGCCCTGCTCATGCACCTGAGCCGTCTCGCCCGGCACACGCGCAATCTGCTCCGGGATCCCGCCGCCTCGCTCGTCATCAGCGAGCCCGATCGCGGCGGCGAGGACCCGCAGACCCTGCGGCGGGTGAGTCTGCAGGGCCGGGCGCACGCGGTGCACGCGGGCGATGCGGCCTACCGCGAGCAGCGCGCGGCCTACCTCGCGCGACTGCCGCGCGCCGCGCCCCGCTTCGACTTCCCGGACTTCGTGCTGTTCCGTTTCGAGCCCTCGGGCGGGCATTACGTGGCGGGGTTCGGCCGCGCGCTCGATCTGGATGCGGCGGCGCTGCGGGCCGCGGCGCGCGGCGGGTGATGGAATCGCGGGCCCCCCGGCCCGGCTCCCTCACGAAGGGGCGATGATGCGCTC
>CAZPFD010000014.1:25096-28895 GCA_964585725.1 uncultured Ectothiorhodospiraceae bacterium
GCTGCGGGCCGCGGCGCGCGGCGGGTGATGGAATCGCGGCTAAGTGGTGTCAGACACTACATTCCGAGCGCAAGGGAACGTAGTGTCTGACACCACTTCCCTCCGCGGGCCCCCCGGCCCGGCTCCCTCACGAAGGGGCGATGATGCGCTCCAGTATCAGGCCGTAGAAGCCGTCGCCCGCGTTGGAGCGGTAGCCCCAGCCGAGATGGGTATGGCAGTGCCCGCACAGGGCCACGCGCCATTTGAAGCCGTCGAACCAGGTCCATTCGTAGGTGGCTTCGCCCGTCTGCACGCAGCCCGACGCGTCGCTGAAGCAGCCGATGCTGAAGGTGAGCCCGTGCGGGTTGGTGAACGTATGCTGGTGTGATCCGTTGCGCGCGATCTCGTGTTCGCGGCGTGTGATGAGCTGGCCGCAGGCGGCGCAGAGCAGACGCTGATCATCGCGTTGCGCTTGCTCCTCATCGAGTACCTGCTCCTCCAGCTCTCTCTCGCGCTTCGATTCTCGTGTCCGTGCGATGAGCATGATCGATCTCGCCTCGCTGGGCCGGCCGGCGCGCTCGCCCGGCCCATGTTTCGCTCGCGCCTATTATAGTCGTCCGTCGACCTTGGATGCGCGGCGACGTTCGCGCTCACGGCCGCGGGCGGGGAGTGATCGCTCGAAGGGCAGCGTGATTGCCCGTCAAACGAGCCGTTGTGCAGCGATCGCGCAACGAGCCATCCCTCGGGATGCCGCGACCATGTCCTGCCCGGCGCGTCGTGCGCCCCGGCGCTCTATGGTGATTTCGCCGGTGGCTGCGAAGCGTCGCGTCCGCTGCGCGAGGGCGGTCGTCCCGCGTAGTCGGTGTGCGCGCGCAGGAATGTCTCGAGGCCGCTCAGGTATTGCTCGCCGGAGACCACGAAGCCGTCGTTGTGGCGGCCGCGCATCTCCAGCAGCGACTTCGGCTCCCTGGCCGCGGCGTAGAGCCGGCGTGCGTGCTCGAAGGGCACGATCTCGTCGTCGCGGCTGTGGGCGATGAGCACCGGGCAGTCGACCCGCGCGATTCGCGACTCGGTGTCGTAGTGGATGCGCGCGAGCAGGCGCACGGGGAGGAACGGATAGAGACGAGCGGCCATGTCCGGGACGGAGGTGAAGACGGACTCCACGATGAGCGCCGCCGGGTCCACCTTGGTCGCGAGCCAGGCGGCGACGGCGCCGCCCAGCGAGCGCCCGAAGATTACGATCTCCTTGCCTGCGAGCCCGCGCGTGGTGCGCAGGTAGCGCCACGCGGCCTCGGCGTCGCGGTAGGTGCCGGCCTCCGAGGGGCGGCCCTCGCTGCGCCCGTACCCGCGGTAGTCGACGATCAGGGTGTTGAGGCCCAGGCGGTGAAAGATCTCGAGCGATTCCAGGCGATGGGAGATGTTCCCGGCGTTGCCGTGAAAGAAGAGCAGCGTCGGCGCCCCCGGATCCCCCGGCACGTACCACCCGTGCAAGGTGACGCCGTCGCTCGCCGGGAAGCGAACGTTCTCGTAGGCGAGCCCGAGCACGGCAGGCGTCTCCCCCATGTCGCCGGTGGGGAAGAAGACGAAGCGTCCCTGGAAGGCGAACAGCAGCAGCACGAGCCCCGCGTAGACGGCCGTCGCGACTAGCAGCAGGCTCCACAACATGCGCACGGCAAGAGCCGGTCTCCGCGGGGCGCTATGCGCCACGCCGCCGCAGACCCAGGCGGCCGCCGTCGTAGGTGCCTTCGGTCACTGCCGCGCACCAGTCGAGGTGCTCGACGTACCACTGCACGGTCGTGCGCAGGCCCGCCTCGAAGGTGAAGCGCGGCGCCCAGCCGAGCTCGGCGCGCACCTTGCTCGCGTCGATGGCGTAGCGCAGATCGTGGCCCGGGCGGTCGTCCACGTGCGTAATGAGCCGGCTGTGCGGGACCACCGGATCATCGGGGCGAAGCTCGTCGAGGAGCGCGCACACGGTGCGCACCACCGCGAGGTTGGCGCGCTCGGCGTTCCCGCCCACGTTGTAGCTTTCCCCCGGCCGGCCGCGGCGCGCGATGGTGTGCAGCGCCGCTGCATGATCCTCGACGTAGAGCCAGTCACGCACGTGCTGGCCGTGGCCGTACACCGGGACGGGCTCGCCGGCCACCGCCTTGAGGATGGCGAGGGGAACGAGCTTCTCGGGGAACTGGTAGGGGCCGTAGTTGTTGCTGCAATTGGACACGATGATCGGGAGCCCGTAGGTCCGCCACCAGGCGCGCGCGAGGTGGTCCGCCGCCGCCTTGCTCGCGGCGTAGGGAGAGCTCGGCGCATAGGGCGTGGTCTCCGTGAAGGCCGGATCGGACGCTCCGAGCGAGCCGTAGACCTCGTCCGTGGAGACGTGCACGAAGCGGAATGCCTCGCGCCCGGCGGGGGAAAGCGCTTCCCAGTAACCCAGCGCCGACTCGAGCAGGGTGTAGGTGCCGGTGATGTTGGTGCGGACGAACTCCGCGGGACGCTCGATGGAGCGATCCACGTGCGATTCCGCCGCTAGATGGAATACGACGCCCGGGCGGTGGCGGGCGAAGAGCTCGTTCATGGCCCGCGCATCGCAGATGTCCTGCTGCACGAAGTGATGGCGCGGCTCGTTCCGCCAGCCGTCGATGGTGTGCCGGCTGCCCGCGTAGGTGAGCCTGTCGACGTTCACCACGGCGGCATCGGTCTCGGCGAGCAGGTGGCGGACGAGCGCGGAGCCGATGAATCCGGCGCCGCCGGTGACGAGCACTTTCAACGCCATCGCTTCCCGTTCCTGAGCCTGGGACCGGTGCGCGCAGGGCTGCACGCCCCGCGGCGCACGGGGCCCCAGCATACACAAAGCCCTACCGCTGTCATACCATGGGAGGCGGGTGTGGCGCGGCGTATTCCCGGCGGGAGTCAATGGCCACCGAGATCGAGCGCAAGTTTCTGGTGCGGGACGAGACCTGGCGGGAGCAGGCGACGGCCGGCGTGCGCTTGCGGCAGGGCTACCTCTCGAGCGCCCCCACCTGCTCCATCCGGGTGCGCGTGGCGGGTGAACGAACCTTTCTCAACATCAAGAGCGCTACCCTCGACGTTACCCGCGCGGAGTACGACTACTCCATCCCCCGTGCGGATGCCGAGGAGATGCTGGATACTCTGTGCCAGGGGTCGATCATCGAGAAGACACGGTATCTGGTCGAGCATGGCCGCCACACCTGGGAGATCGACGAGTTCGAAGGCGACAACGCGGGCCTGGTGGTGGCGGAGATCGAGCTGCGCGACAAGGACGAGCCGTTCGACTATCCTCCGTGGCTGGGCCCGGAAGTCTCGGATGATCCGCGCTACTACAACGCCTGCCTGGTGGACCACCCTTTCAAGGATTGGGAGTGACGCGAGTCGGCGGGAGGCGGGACGTGCACCGCCGCGGTGCGGTGCGGCGTGCCCGGATCGGCCCCGGGCTATGCTCTCTCTGATGGGCCCGGCCGGCCCCCGCGCGTCCCGCGCCGGGAGCGGGCGGGTCGGCGACGGAGATTCGCAATCATGAGGCGCGTGTTCTACCTGCTGGGGCTGCTCCTCGCGGCCTGCGCGGCTCTCGCGCAGGACGCGCAGGATGCACAGGACGCGCCGCAATCACCGCAATCGCCCCAGGTGCTGCTCCTGGAGGTGAAGGGGCCCATCGGCCCCGCCATCAGCGACTACGTGGTGCGGGGAATCGAGCGGGCCGAGGAGCGGGGCGCGCGCCTGGTGATCCTGCGCATGGACACGCCGGGCGGCCTGGACACGTCCATGCGCCAGATCATCCAGAAGATCATCGCCTCGGCCGTGCCCG
>CAZPFD010000015.1:0-19342 GCA_964585725.1 uncultured Ectothiorhodospiraceae bacterium
GGCGGGATGGTCTGCATGATGTCCAGGATCGGCCGAACGACGGCGGCGACGCGATCGCCGCCAGCCGCCAGAATGCCGACCGGCACCCCGACCACGGTGCAGAACAGCACCGCCGTCAGGACCATGGCCAGGGTGGTCATGGTCTCCGACCACACCCCGATCAGGTCGAGAGCGCAGAGTCCCAGGAACGTGAAGATGGTCACGCCGCGGCCGGCCGCCCACCAGGCGAGGAAGGTGCCGACGACCACGAAAACCGGGAACGGGATCGCGAGCAGCACCTCCTCCAGACCATTCAACACCTGATTGACCGGCCACTGGATGGCCTGGAAGGTGCCGCGCAGATTGGGCACGACCCAGCCTTTCACGAAGTCCTCGATCCAGTTGTCGAGCGGCAGGACGTAGTAATCGGAGATGCTGGCCATCGCTGATCGTCTCTCTCGTTATGCTTGCTTCGCCTCTTCCGGGGGCGGCTCGGCGCGCGCGGGCTCCTTCTCACTCTCCGGCGCCGCCTGGGGCTCGTCTTCCTCGTGCACGCGCAGCGCCTGGAACACGTCGAAGGGGTTCAGCACGCCCTGCAAGCGTCCGTCGTCGCCGACCACGGCGATGGGCATGCCGCCGCTGCACTCGTCGAAGACGTCGTACAGGACCTGCTCGGGCGCCGCGGTGGGAAAGCGCGTGCGCATGAGCGAGCCGAGCTCCTTGCCGTCCCCGCGCGCCAGGTCGGGCCCGGTGACAAGCCCCACCGGCTTGCCCTGGGCGTCGGTCACGTACAGCGCGTGGCGCCTGAGCTCCTCGAGGCGCGCGCGCGCGTCGGCGATGGAGGCGCCCTCGAGGGAGAGCGCCTGCGCCTCGCGCATCACGGTGCGCACGGTGAACACCCGCCCGCGGTCCACGTCCCTGGTGAACTCGGCCACGTAGTCGTCCGCGGGACGCGCCACGATCTCCTCGGGCGGACCGACCTGGACGAACGCCCCGGCCTTCATGATGGCGATCTGATCGCCCAGGGTGAGCGCCTCGTGCAGGTCGTGGGTGATGAACACGATGGTCATCTTCAGCCGGTCCTGGAGCTTGATCAGCTCGCTCTGCATCTCGCGGCGGATGAGGGGATCGAGCGCGCTGAACGGCTCATCCATGAGCATGAGCTCCGGATCGACCGCGAGCGCCCGCGCCAGACCGACGCGCTGCTGCATGCCGCCGCTGAGATTCTCGGGGGGCGTATCCGCCCAGTCCCGCAAGCCCACCATGCCGAGCGCCTCGAGCGCCTTCTCGCGCCGCTCGTGCTGATTGACGCCCTGAATCTTCAGCCCGTACTCCACGTTGTCGCCCACCGTCTTGTGCGGGAACAGCGCGAAGTGCTGGAACACCATGGCCATCTTCTTCAGCCGGATCTGGCGCAGGCTCTCCGTGTCGAGCGACATGATGTCGTTGCCGTCGAGGTAGATGTGCCCGCGCGTGGGGTCGATGAGCCGGTTCACGCACCGGATCAGGGTGGATTTTCCGGATCCCGAGAGCCCCATGACCACGAAGATCTCGCCCTGGCGCACCTCGAAGGAGACGTCGCGCACCGCCACCACGCTGCCGGTGTCGCGGTACACCTCGTCCTTGGAGGCGCCGTCCTTCAGCCGTTGAATGGCCTCGTCGTGGACCTCCGTGGGGCCGAAGATCTTGTAGACGTTCTGCGCTTCAACTCTCGTGGTTTGTTCTTCAGACATGGATTGCATCCAGCGTCGAGGGCGCCTGTGGCCGCGCCCCGCCCTGGCACGCACCGTAGCCGGCGTATGACGGCGCAATGCACATATTGTGCCGCGACCGGCGTCGGGCCCTGGGGCCGCGAGCGCCCGGGAAGGGGTAACCCCCTCTCAGAAAAAAGCTTTTTTGATTCGCCGCGTGCGGTGAGTCAGGTGAACGTCGTTCCCGCTAAACGCGCGACGCATACAAGGTTACATCAAATGAGATACACGGGCATCTCGGGGGGCCCGCCGGCGGCGGCCCCCGCCAGGGAACGCGGGCCGCCGCCAGCGGATCTCAAGCGCATCTCAGGCCTCGATGCCGAGCTCCTGGCCGAAGATGTAGTTGGTGGGATGCATCCTGAAGCCCCTCACCCGCTTGTCGTAGAAGGTGAAGAGCGAGCGCCAGAACGGCTGCACGATGGGGCCGTCCTCCTGGAGAATCTGCTCGAGCTGCGCCATCACCTCGCGGCGCTTGTCCACGTCCAGGATCCCCTCGGCCTTGGTCAGCAGCCGATCGAACTCCTCGTTCGAGTAGCTGGACTCGTTCCACGGCACGCCCGTGCGGTACGCCAGCCCGAGCACCATGACGCCGAGCGGGCGGTGGTACCAGATGGTGTAGCCGAACGGCACCTTGTCCCACACGTCCCAGAACTGCGCGCCGGGCATGACGTTGATCTTCACGCGGATGCCCGCCTCCCGCCACTGCTCGACCATGGCCTGCACCGCGGCCGGCTGCCAGGCCGGATCCTTCGGGCTGTTGATCTCGAGGTCCAGCCCGTCCGGATAGCCGGCCTCCGCCAGCAGCTTCCTGGCCTGGGCGACGTCGCGCTCGAAGAACGGGAGCTTGGCGTACTCGGGATGGATCGGGCTCACGTGGTGATGCTCACCCGGCGCGCCGAGGCCGCGCAGCGCCAGCTTCAGAGTCCGCTCCTGATCGATGGCGAGGCGCAGGGCCTTGCGCACGCGCGCGTCGTCGAAGGGCTTCTCCGTCACCTTGCCGCGCACCACCGCGGTTTCCGCGGTCGTCACCTCGTGCATCTCCGAGTGCGGGATGCGCTTGAGCACGTCCACCTGGGTGGAGTCGGCGCCGTAGAGCCCGTCCACCTGGCGCGAGGCGAGCGCCGAGATGGGAGCGGACGGATCGTCGCCCAGATCGATGAAGTGCAGCTCGTCCAGGTACGGGCCCTCGCCCCAGTAGTCGCTGCGCGCCTTGAGCACCGACTTGCGCCCGACGTCGTGCTGCACCAGCTCGAAGGGGCCGGTGCCGTTGGAGCCGACGCCGAACTCGCCGCCCTCCTCCGGATCCAGGATGGCCATGGGGTAGTGGAACAGATGCTCGGGCACCGCGAGCTGCGCCGCCTGGGCGTTCAGGCGCACCGTGTGATCGTCCACCTTCTCGATGGCGTTCGCGTCCCACAGGCGCGTGGACATGATCGCGTTGCCCTGATCGTCCTTCTTGCCGGTGTCGTACTCCTCCAGCATGTAGCCCTTCATCAGCCCGAGCACCGAGGATCCGGTGGCGGGGTCGAGCACGTGCTCGAGGTTCCAGATGACGTCGTCGGCGACGAAGGGGCGCCCGCTGTGCCACTTGATCCCCTTGCGCAGGCGCAAGGTCCAGGTCTTGAGGTCGTCGCTCGCCTCCCAGCCCTCCAGCAGGTAGGGGCGCGTGACGTTGTCGTGCCCGGTCTTGGTCAGGTACTCCACCACCTGGCGGGCGATGTTGCTCTTCTCCGCCCAGTCGAAGGTGTGCGGGTTCTTCACGTCCTTCACGCGCATGGCGATGCGCAGCTGCCCGCCCCGGGGAATGGCGGCGCGGGCCTCGCGCATCAGGCTCACGCCCGCGACCTTGTCCGCGAAGGTGTAGGCGGCGCTCGCCGACACGCCCAGCAGGGTGGCCGTGCGCAGGAACTCGCGCCGGCCGATCTTGCCCTGCGCGAGCTGCTCTTTCAGGCGCGGGACGTAGGGATGCTCTCGGTCACTCATGGGTTCCTCCTCGAAGACAGGGCTGAGATTGCTCGGTGACGGCGGCTCGTCGCGCCGGGGCCGACGCCGGCGCGTCTTGTTTTGTACACACCGGGTATGCGACGGCATGGTCACACAGCGGTGTTCCCCCGAGGACGCCGCCCCGGGTTGACACGGGGTGCGTGTATACACAGCATATACAATAACGCTCGCGGATCAAGAGGGAGGGAGCGCGGGATGGGCTGGACCATCGGCGTCGATGTCGGCGGCACCTTCACCGACTTCTACGCCTACCACGACGATGGACGCGTGTGCCTCGCCAAGCGGCCCTCCACCCCCGACAACCCGGCGCGCGCCATCCTCGAGGGGCTGCGCGAGCTGGGTGCGCGCCACGACATCGAGCTCGGGCACGCGCGCCGCATCTCCCACGGCACCACCGTGGGCACCAACGCCCTCATCCAGCGCCGCGGCGGCCGGGTGGCGCTGATCACCACGCGCGGGTTTCGGGATCTCCTGGAGATCGGACGCCAGACCCGACCCCACATGTTCGATCTCCAGCGCGACCATCCCGACCCCCTGGTGCCGCGCGAGCGGCGCTTCGAGGTGAGCGAGCGGATCACGGCCGATGGCTCCGTGCGCGAGGCGCTCGAGGAAGCGGACCTGGAGGCCGTCGCTGCGACCGTGGCGCAGGCCGACGTGGAGGCCTGCGCCGTGTGCCTGCTGTTCTCGTTCCTGAACCCCGCCCACGAGCAGGCCCTGGCCGAGGCGGCGGCGCGCGCTGCGCCGCACCTGCATGTCTCGCTCTCGTGCGAGGTGCAGCCGGAGTTCCGCGAGTACGAGCGCTTCTCCACCACGGTGCTGAACGCCTACCTGCAGCCGGTCATGACGCGCTACCTGACGCACCTCGAGTCGGGGCTGGGCGAGCTCGCCGCCCGCGCCCGGGTGGGCATCAACCAGTCGAGCGGCGGGCTCATGTCGCCCGAGCGCGCGCGCCGCTTCCCCATCCGCACCGCGCTGTCGGGGCCGGCGGCGGGCGCCGTGGGCGCGGTGCACGTGGCGCACGCGGCGCAGATACCGAACGTCATCACCCTGGACATGGGCGGCACCAGCGCCGACGTGGCGCTCATCGAGGGTTACCGTCACGGGGTGTCCTTCAACCGCGACGTGGCAGGGTTTCCCATCCGCCAACCCATCGTGGACATCGAGACGGTGGGCGCGGGCGGCGGCTCCATCGCCTGGTTCGATCTGGACGGGCTGCTCAAGGTCGGGCCCGAGAGCGCGGGCGCCGACCCGGGGCCCGCGTGCTACGGGCGCGGGGGCCAGCGCCCCACCGTGACCGACGCCAACCTGCTGCTGGGGCGCCTCTCGCCGGAGGGCCTCCTGGACGGGCGCATGGCCCTCGACATGGCGCGCGCACGCGAGGCGTTCGCGCCCCTCGCCGAGCGCGTGGGATTCTCCGCCGAGCGCACCGCCCACGGAGTCATCGGCATCGTGGTCGCCAACATGGTGCGCGCCATCCGCACCATCTCGGTGGAGCGCGGCCACGACCCGCGCGAGTTCGCGCTGATGCCGTTCGGCGGCGCGGGCCCGCTGCACGCGCGCGAGGTGGCGGTGAGCCTCGGCATCCGCCGCATCCTGGTGCCGCCGGCCCCCGGGATCGTGTGCGCCGAGGGTCTGGTCGTGTCCGAGAACAAGGAGGACTTCGTGGTCAGCCAGCGCACGCCGGTGGCCGACGACAGCCGCGCGCTCATGCAGGCGCAGGTGCGCACGCTCCTCGAGCAGGCGCGGCGCTGGTTCGAGGCCGAAGCGATCGCGCCCGAGGACCGCACCCTGGAGCTGCGCCTCGACGTGCGCTACGTGGGACAGAACTTCGAGCTGCCGGTGGCGCTCGGCGCCGGACGCGACGGGGGCAGCGATGTGGGGCCCGACCGCGTGCCCGAGCCCGCGGAGCTGCGCGCGCGCTTCTTTCAGGCCCACGAGGCGGCCTACGGCTACTTCAACGCGGAGGATCCCATCGAGGTGATGAATTACCGTCTTACCGCGGGCGGGCGCATCCACCGCATCGCGCCCGCGCTCGCGAACGCCGAATCCCCCGCGCCGCGGCCCTGGGGCGAACGCCGCGTCCATTTCGAGGCGGACCGCGCCCTCCAGAGCCGGGTCTACCGGCGTGCGGATCTCGCGCCCGGCCATCGCCTCGCGGGGCCCGCGGTGATCGAGCAGCTCGACACCACCACCCTGCTCTATCCCGGCGATCACGCGCGCGTGGACGGCGCGGGCAATCTGATCATCGAGGTGACGGCATGAGCGGGGCTTCCCGGGATCTCGACCCCATCCGGCTCGAGATCGTCTTCAACGGCCTGCGCTCGGTGACCGACGAGACCTACGCCGCGCTCATGCGCTCGGCCTACTCCACCAACATCAAGGAGCGCCGCGATCACTCCACGGCGATCATGGACCCGCGCGGGCGGCTGGTGGTGCAGGCCACGGATGCGCTGCCCGTCCACATCGCGTCGATGAGCGGTCTCATGCGCTGCCTGCTCGATAAGTTCGGCGGCGAGATCCACGAAGGCGACATCTTCGTCGCCAACGACCCCCACGTGGCGGGCGGGACCCACCTGCCCGACGTCAACATGGCGATGCCGGTGTTCGCCGGGGACGACCTTCTCGGCTTCGTGTGCAACATCGCCCACCACGCCGACATCGGCGGCATGGCCCCCGGCAGCATGGCCGGCGGCATGACCGAGATCTATCAGGAGGGCCTGCGCATCCCGGTGATCAGGCTGTTTCGCGCCGGCGAGCTCCAGCGCGACATCCTCGACCTGCTGCTGCTCAACGTGCGTGTGCCCAAGGAGCGGCGCGGGGACTACTTCGCCCAGGTCGCCGCCTGCCGGCTCGGGCGCCGCCGCCTGCTGGAAGTGGTGGATGCGCATTCGCTGCGCATCGTGCGTGCCGCCTTCGACGACATCATCACGCGCACCGAGACGCGCTTGCGCGCAGCCATCGCCGGGATCCCCGACGGGGAGTACACGTTCGAGGACGTCATGGACGGCGACGGCCTGGAGACCCACGACATCCCCATCCGCCTGCAGGTCACCGTGGACGGGGACCGCATCCGCTTCGACTTCCAGGGCACCTCGCCCCAGGTGCCGGGCAACATCAACGTGACCATGAACGCGACCCAGGCGAGCGTGTGCTACAGCCTCAAGGCGCTCCTCGACCCCGATCTACCCAGCAACCAGGCGGTGCTCGACGTGGCCGAGATCATCGCCGAGCCCGGAACGCTGCTGAACGGCGCGTTCCCCGCACCGGTGGCGGCGCGCGCGCATACCTGCCAGCGCATCGTGGACGTGGTCTTCGGCGCCCTCGCCCAGGCGCTCCCCGAGCGGGTGGTAGCCGCAGCCAACGGGGCCAACACCACCGCCGTGTTCGCCGGCACCGACCCGCGGACCGGCCAGCACTATCTCTATCTCGAGACCCTGGGCGGCGGCATGGGCGCGCGCGCCGCGAAGGACGGCAAGGACGGCGTGCAGGTGCACATCACCAACACCTCCAACCTGCCGGTGGAGGCCATCGAGATGGAGTATCCGCTGCGTGTCGAGGAGTACAGCCTGATCGTCGACTCGGGTGGAGCCGGGCGTCATCGCGGCGGCATGGGGCTGCGCCGGGTGGTGCGCCCCGTGGATCACGCGTGCGTGTTCAACGGCGTGGGCGAGCGCTTCCGCCACCGGCCGTGGGGATTGTTCGGCGGCGCCCCGGGGGCGTCCGGCCGTTTTCTGCTGCGGGAGGCCTCGGGGGAGACGCGGCGCCTCGGCGACAAGCCGGACGAGGTGCGGCTGCGCCCCGATCAGTGCATCATCGTGGAGACCCCGGGCGGGGGCGGCTACGGGCATCCGGGCGAGCGCGAGCCGTCGCTCATCGAGCGCGACCGCCGCAGCGGAAAATTCACGCCCGCGTATTTGGGCGAGCATTACGGCAAAACGACGCGGAAATGATCCGCTGGGAGCGAGCTTGCTCGCGAACTGCGGCGTTGTTGAGCAGGTGAGGTGAGTCATATGTCCGACACGACTACGCACGACACCGCGACGTCCTCCGGGCGCCGGGCGCGCAGAGGGGCCCGCGCGGCGCGCCGCCGCGAGCGCATGGGTGCGCCCCTGGTCATGCTGCCCACCCTCGAGCGCAAGATCCCGCTCTACGAGGTCCTGAACGCGGAAGGCGTCGAGCTCATCCACGAGGGGTCGATGCGCATCCTGGAGGAGGTGGGCATCGACTTCCGCGACGACGAGGCGCTCGCCATCTGGCGCGACGCCGGCGCCGACGTCCAGGGCCAGCGCGTGCACATCGACCGCCGGCTGCTGCTCGATCTGGTGGCCAAGGCGCCGGAGGTGTACACGCTGCACGGGCGCAACCCCGAGCGCACCGTTCGCGTGGGCGGCCCCTGCACCGTGTTCGCACCCACCTACGGCTCGCCGTTCGTGCTCGACTTCGAGGGCGAGCGCCGCTACAGCACCCTCGAGGATCTGCACAACTTCCTCAAGCTCGCGCATCTGGCGCCGGCCATGCACCTCTCCGGCGGCATCATCTGCGAGCCGGTGGACCTGCCCGTATCCAGGCGTCACCTGCACGTCGCCTACGCCTGCCTGCGCTATTCCGACAAGCCCTTCATGGGTGCGACCACGGCGCGCGAGCGCGCCGAGGACACCCTCGCCATGGCCAGGATGGTGATGGGCGATGCGTTCGTGGACCGGCATACGGTGATGACCTCGGTCATCAACTGCAACTCGCCCCTGGTGTGGGACGCGACCATGCTCGACGCCTTGAAGGTGTACGCGCGCGCGAACCAGGCCGTGCTCGTCTCGCCCTTCGTGCTCGCCGGCGCCAACACTCCGGCGAGCAGCGTGGGCGCGGTGGCGCAGCTCAACGCCGAGGCCCTGGCCGGTGTCGCCTTCGGCCAGCTCGTGCGCGCGGGCTCGCCCATGGTCTACGGCCAGTTCACGGCCACGGTATCCATGCGCTCGGGGGCACCCATGGCCGGCACGCCCGAGATCTGTCTCATGAACTACATGATCGGGCAGATGGCCCGGCGCTACCGCCTGCCGTGGCGCTCGAGCGGCATGAACGCGGGCTCCAAGCTGGTGGACGCCCAGGCCGCCTACGAGTCCAACATGACCATGCACGCGGTGCTGCTCGCGGGCGCCAACTTCGTGTTCCACGCCGCCGGATGGCTGGAGGCGGGGCTCTCGGCCAGCTACGCCAAGTTCGTGCTCGACGCCGAGCAGATGGAGATGTACTACCGCTACGCGCAGGGGCCGGGGTTCGACGACTTCGGCGAGGCCATGCAGGCCGTGCGCGAGGTCGGGCCCGGAGGGCACTACCTGGGCACGGCCCACACCCAGGCGCACTTCCAGTCGGCGTTCTTCATCCCCGAGCTCCTCGACAACAACAACTACGAGCAGTGGGCGCTCGAGGGGTCGAAGGACGCCAACGCGCGGGCCCTGGAGAAAGCCCGGGCGATGCTGGGACAATACGAGGCGGATGCGCCGGCGTGGGACCCGGCCGCAGACGAGGCGCTGCGCGCCTTCATCCGCGAGCGCGAGGCGCAGCTGCCGGAGACGGTAAGCTGAGGCGGCGCCCGCCGATGCGACGCCATTGCACCCCGCCCGGCGGATTATGTTAAGCGATTTATGATATTTATTTCGTAAGACACTGAAAGAACGATATGTTCAAACGTGAGAAATCACTTGAAGTGAGTCATCACAAACGCCCGCGGCGGCGCGCGGCGGAGGCATCATGAGCGCGGACGCCTCGCTCGGCGGCGTGTGGGTCCCCGCTCTCACGCCGTTGCGTGCGGACCTGTCCATCGACGCCGAGCGCTTCATCGCGCATGCCCGCTGGCTGCTCGAGAACGGGTGCCACGGGATCGTTCTCTTCGGCACCACCGGCGAGGCCACGTCCTTCGCCACCGACGAGCGCACCGCCCTGCTCGATCGCGCCGTCGACGCCGGCCTGCCGCCGCAGCGGCTCGTGGTGGGCACCGGCTGCTGCGCGCTGCCGGACACGGTGCGCCTCACGCGCCATGCCCTCGAGTGCGGGTGCCTCGGCGTGCTCACCCTGCCCCCGTTCTACTTCAAGGGCGTCAGCGACGAGGGTCTGTTTCGCAGCTACGCGGAGGTCATCGAGCGCGTCGGGGACAGCCGGCTGCAGCTCTATCTCTACCACTTTCCCCGGCTCTCCGGCGTCCCCATCACCGCCGGGCTGATCGAGCGCCTGCTGGGCGCCTACCCGCAGACCGTCAAGGGCATCAAGGACAGCTCCGGCGACTGGGCCAGCACCTCGGGCTTCATCGAGCGCTTTCCGCAGATGGCGGTGCTGCCGGGCACCGAGACGCTGCTGCGCGACGCGCTGCAGGCCGGCGGCACCGGCTGCATCACCGCCACCGCCAACGCCAACCCCGCCGCCATCCGCCGGGCCTACGACGCCTCCCGGGCGGACGACCCCGAGGCGGCCGCGCTGCAATCGGACATCACGCGGGTGCGCGAGATCATCCAAGCCCACCCCCTGGTCGGTGCGCTCAAGGCGCTGATCGGCCACTACCGCCGGGATCCCGAGTGGCTGCGGGTGCGCCCGCCCCTGCTGAGCTTCCCCGAGACGGCCGTCGCGGAGCTTGCGGGGAGCCTCGAGGCGTGCGGGTACGGCTTCCCCGGCGGCCGGTCGCCGCTCGGGTGAGGCGCCGGCATGCTCTTCGAGAACAAGACGGTCATCGTCACCGGCGGCGCCAGCGGCATCGGGCGCGCCACGGTGGAGCGTTTCGCGCGCGAAGGCGCCTCGGTGGTGGTGGCCGATGTGAACGAAGGGGCCGCGCGCGAGGCGGCCGAAACGGTGCGTACCGGGGGCGGCCGCGCGCTCGCCGTGGCCATCGACATCCGCGACCCGGATGCCGTGCAGGCGCTGGTGAAAGCAACGCTCGATGCGTTCGACGGGCTGCACGTGCTGGTGAACAGCGCCGCCCTCGCCCCCCGCCCGGCGAAGATGCTCGATGTGGCGCCCGAAGCGTGGAACGAGATCATCGGCGTGAACCTGACCGGCACGTTCCTGTGCTCGCAAGCAGCCGCCCGGCACATGGTCGAGGCAGGCGGCGGGCGCATCATCAACCTGGCCTCGGTGAACGGACAGCGCGCCATCACGGGGCGCGGGGCGTACTCGGCGTCCATGGGCGGCGTCATCATGCTCACCCGCATCTTGGCCGCCGAGCTCGGCGCGACCGGAGTCACCGTCAACGCCGTCGCCCCGGGCCCGGTGGACACACCCATGGTGATCAAGATGCACGACGAGGCGGCGCGCGAGGCGTGGCATCGGGCGCTTCCGATCAAGCGCTACGCACGACCCGAGGAGGTGGCCGGCGCGGTCGTGTTCCTGGCCTCCGAGGAGGCGGCGTACATCACGGGACACGTGCTGAACGTGGACGGCGGCTTCGACGCCGCCGGGCTGCTGTTCGACGTATAGCGCAACATAAGTAGTGTCAGACACTACTTTTCTGCGTTGAAGCACAAAGTGGTGTCTGACACCACTTGATTGGAGAACGACAGGTGGCACGCGACAAGACCTCAGGGACGCCGGACGCCGTCGAGCCCCGCCGCAGCAAGGGCACCGGCGCCGCGTACGTCTATGGCGAGCTGCGCGACGACATACTGACCCTGGAGCTGCCGCCGGGCGAGAACCTCGACGAGGCCCGTCTGGTCGAGCGCTTCGGCATGTCCCGGACGCCGGTGCGCGAAGCCCTGATCCGCCTCGCTTCCGACGGCCTGGTGACGCTGCTGCCCAACCGCGGAGCGGTGGTCGCGTCCGTGGACCTGGTGGAATTCCCCCGCTACGTGGAGGCGCTGGATCTGGCCCAGCGTGCGGCGACGGGCTTCGCCGCCATGCGCCGCACGGCGGCGGACCTGGAGCGCATCGTCGCCGCGCGCGACGCGTTCGAGGTGGCCATCGTGCACGGCGACGTGCTGACCATGACCGCGACCAACCGCGATTTCCACGTCGCCATCGGAGAGGCGGCCCACAACCGCTACATCGCGGATCTCTACCGCAGGCTGCTCGACGAGGGCATGCGCATCCTGCGCATCCCCTTTGCCTACGACCCCGCCGAGGACAACGGGGTCCAGCGGCACCGCCACCGCATCGTCGAGGAGCACCGTGACATCGTCGACGCCATCGCGGCGCAGGACATGGCCCGGGCCGAGGCCCTGGCGCACGCGCATGCGGAGCTGTTCCGCGTGCGGTTCCTGCAGTACCTCGAGCAGAATCTCGCCACTCAAATCGGCTCCGCGGCGGACGCGAAGATCGGTTCGTGACGCCCATGCAGGTCTCCGCACGACGCCTCGGCGAGCGCACCGGGGAGCGCTTCACGTTCCGGTTCGAAGGACACGCCATCGAGGCGTGGCCGGGAGAGAGCGTCGCCGCCGCGTTGCTCGCCGCGGGGCAGCTCACGCTGCGGCTCTCCGAGCAGGGCGATCCCCGCGGAATGCTGTGCGGCATCGGCGCGTGCTGGGAGTGCCGCTGCGTGGTGGACGGGCGGCCCAACACGCGGGCGTGCCTGACCGAGGCGCAGCCCGGCATGGAGGTCCGGCGCCAGAGAGGGCTCTCGTGAAGGCGCCGTGGGTCGCGGTGGTGGGCGCCGGGCCGGCCGGCCTCGCCGCCGCCTGCGAGGCCCATCGGCGCGGCTGCCGCGTCACCCTCATCGACGAGGCGCCGCGGCCCGGCGGACAGATCTATCGGCAGGCCCCTCCGGGGCTCGGCGTGCCTCGAATCGCCCTGGCCGGCGAGCAGCGCCGCAAGGAGGCGCTGCTGAGCGCGTTCCGGGCGGCCGCCGGCGGCATCGAGTATCACCCGCTCACCACCGCGTACGCGGTATTCCCGGGCCCCGAGCTGCACGTCGCCACGGAAGAGCGCGCGCGCATCCTGCGCCCTGCCGCGCTCGTCCTCGCCACCGGGGTGAGTGAGCGCGGCGTGCCCTTTCCGGGTTGGACCTTGCCGGGCGTGCTCTACGCGGGCGGCGTCCAGGCCACCTTGAAGGGTCAGGGCGTGCGCGCCGGAGATCGCGTCGCGGTGATCGGCACCGGTCCGCTGCCGCTGGCGGTCGCGGCGCAGCTCACCGCCGCCGGCGCCGAGGTGCGATGCCTCGCCCTCCTCCATCCGCTGCATCGCATGGCGCGCCAACCGCGGGCGCTGTGGGCGGGCCGGGCCATCGTGCGCGAGGGATTCGCGTACCTGCGCACCCTGCGCCGCGCAAAGGTGCCGCTCCTGCAGGGCTGGGTGCCGCTGCGCGCCGAGGGCGACGGGCGCGTGGAAGCGCTGCGGCTCGCCCGCCACGACGGCTCGGGCCGTGCCGTCGCCGGCCATGAGCGGCGCGTGCCGGTGGATCTGGTGGCCTTCAATTACGGATTCAGCGTCAACAGCGAGCTCGCGTGCATGGCGGGGGCGGAGATCACCTTTGATCTCGCGCGGGGCGGCTGGATCCCGCAGGCCGATGAGTACGGCGCGACCGCTGCGCCCGGCGTGTTCATCGCGGGGGACGGCGCCGGGCTGCGCGGCGCACTGGTGGCCGCCGCCGAGGGGCGCATCGTCGGCGCGGCCGCCGCCGCCCGCGCGCGGGGCGAGACCCCCGAGGCTCTGCGCACCGGGCTCGCAGCTGCTTTCGCCGATCGTTCCCGCCACCTCGCCTTCCAGGCCGCGGTGCGCCGCACCCTCGAGCTGCCGCCGGGCGTGTGGGAGTGGCCCGAGGCCGACACCGTGGTGTGCCGGTGCGAGGGCGTCACCTGCGCGCGCCTCGCGCAGGCCATCGCCCATGGGCACGCCCATCTCGACGCCATCAAGCGCAATACCCGCGCCGGCATGGGCTGGTGCGGGGGCCGCACCTGCTTGCAGGCGGTGGCGGCGCTGCTCCACCGCGGGCAGCCGCCGCCCTGCGCGCAACCCATGCGCTCGCGCCCGCCGGTCCGGCCCGTCCCCTTGGGCGCCATCGCCCGCAGCGAGCCCTGAGGCAGTGCCCTGGAGAACGGCCGATATCCTCGTCGTCGGCGCCGGCGCCTACGGGCTGTCCGCCGCGTGGTGGATGGCGCAACGCCGGGAGGGGCACAGGATCCTCGTGCTCGACGAGGGCGAGTTCGCCAGCGGCGGAACGGGTCGCAACGCAGCCGGCTTCCGGATGCAGTGGGGCCTCGAGCTCAACATCCGGCTCAATCAGGAGAGCATCCGCTTCTTCGAGGAGGCACCGGAGCGGCTCGACTATCCGCACGGCATCGACCTCAAGCAGGGGGGGTATCTGCTGCTCGCCCACAGCAGCGACATGCTCGAAGGCTTTCGGAGCAATCATCGGCGCCAGCGCGAGCTCGGGGTGCCGAGCGAGATCCTCGATGCCGACGACTGTCTCAGGCTGGCACCCGCGCTGAACCCCGACGGGATCGCGGGCGGCTCCT
This sequence comes from uncultured Ectothiorhodospiraceae bacterium, assembly GCA_964585725.1. Lineage (GTDB taxonomy): Bacteria > Pseudomonadota > Gammaproteobacteria > HK1 > HK1 > CAZPFD01. The sequence goes on from CAZPFD010000015.1 coordinate 14,162, forward strand.
TCTGCCACAAGGACGGCAGCGCCTCGCCCTTCCTGTGGCTGGATGCGCTGCTGCGCGCGGCGTGCCGCGAGGGCGTCGAGGTTCGCTACCGCACCCGGGTGCGCTCGCTGCGCAGCGCGGGCGATGCCCTGTCCGCCGACACCACCGAGGGGGCCGTCGCCGCGTCCCGGGTTCTGATCTGCACGGACTGGGCGGCGCCGCAGCTGCTGCGCACCGTGGGCGTCGATCTGCCCATCACCGGGATGCCCAAGGAGGGGCTGGTCACCGAGCCCTGGGAGCCCCACATCGGTCCGATGCTGATCTCTTTCCGCCACGACATGGCGGTGAACCAGATGGCGCGCGGCACCATCGTCGCCGTCGTCTCGCGCCAGCGTCCCGAGGGCGACGACATGGCCTCCACCCCGGATTTCCTCCCCTTCGCCGCCGCCAGGCTCCTCGACCTGGTCCCGGACCTGGCCCGGGTCCGCGTGCTGCGAAGCTGGGGCGGAGTCATCAGCAAGACGCCCGACATGCAGGCGGTGCTCGGCGAGACCGATGTGCCGGGCTTGTTCGTCGCCGTGTCCGCCTACAAGGGCTTCATGACATCACCCGCGGTGGGTCGCATCATGGCCGAGCTGGTGCTCGACGGACACTCGAACGACCCGGCGGCGGCGCTCCTCAGCCCGCGCCGCTTCGAAAGCGGCGACCTCGTGCCCGAGCCTCTGACCGTCTAAAAAAGTTCTTTGCGGGCTTGGTTGCCGGGGTTGTTTCGGGGCTTGCGACGAGGAGGCGCATACCCCGGGACCCAGCGTCTCCCCGCGGAACCACCCGGTTTCCGGCAATTCGTGAAAACTCTGAAGAAAGCGGATCACGGGCGCCGGTTCGCGGCGTTCGGCAATGGGCCTACAATGACACTTCCCATCGGAGAGGGCCGCCATGAACGTGCTCGTCGCCGGCGCCAACGGCACCACCGGACGTCAGGTCGTGAAGCTTCTCGCTGAACGCGGATACGGGGCCCGGGCCATGGTGCGCGACATGGCGCAGGCGCCGGCCCTCGTCGATCTGGGCGGTGAGCCGGTTCTGGGCGATCTGGAGAGCGACGACGTGGAGGGCGTCCCCGCGGGCTGCGGCGCGGTGATCTTCGCCGCCGGGGCCGGGGCCGGCAGCGGCCCCGCGCGCAAGGAGACCGTCGACTACGGGGGCGCGGTGAAGCTCATGGACGCGGCGATCGTGCACGGCGTGCGGCGATTCGTCATGCTGAGCGCCCAGATCGCGGGGGATCCGGAGAGCGTGCGCGGGGAGTCGGAGTCCCTCTACGCCTACGCGCTGGCCAAGGCCAAGGCCGACCAGCGCCTGGAGTCCTCCGATCTCGACTTCACCATCGTGCGTCCCGGACGCCTCACCAACGAGGCCGGCACCGGCGCCATCGCCGCGGCGGCGGTGCTCGGACGCCGGGGCGAGATCGCCCGCGCCGACGTGGCCGAGACGCTGGTCACCTGCCTCGAGGTGGACCACACCATCGGGCTCACCTTCGAGATCCTGGCCGGCGACACGCCCATCCGCGAAGCGCTGGAATCCCTTTGACCAGGAGCCGCCCGTGACTCAGCGCGCGCAGCTCGCCGAGCGCATCGTCGACCAGGCCGTGGCGCTCGCGGAGGCCGGATCGTGGGAGGCCGTGCGCCTGCACCAGGTGGCCGACGCCCTCGGCATCACCCTTGAGGACGTGCGCCAGCACTTCCGCGAGAAGGAAGACCTGGTCGAGGCGTGGTTCGATCGCGCCGACCGAGCCATGCTCGAGGACGCCGCGTCCCCGGACTTCCTCGAGCTGCCCACCCGCGAGCGCTTGCACCGGGCGATCATGACCTGGCTCGACGCGCTCAGCGCCCACCGGCGCGTCACCCGCCAGATGATCGCCGGCAAGCTCGAGCCGGGGCACCTGCACATCCAGATCCCGGCGCTCATGCGCATCAGCCGCACCGTGCAGTGGATGCGCGAGGCGGCCGGGCGCGACACCGCCTACGTGCGCCGGGCCCTCGAGGAGACCGCCACCACCAGCCTCTACCTGGCGACGTTCGTGTTCTGGATGAACGACGATTCCCGGGGCTCGCAGCGCACCCGGCGCTTTCTGCACGAGCTTCTGGATACCGGGGAAAGCTGGGCGCGCCGCCTCTCGCGGCCGCGGGCCGGCGGCCCGCGGCAGGCGCCCGCTGCCGGCGCGGACCGCGACGGCTGAGGGGCCTCACGATCCCGGCCGCGGCGACGGCCCCGCCTGCACGGCGCTGCTCGCGGGGCAGGCGCGCGTGGCGGGGTAGCCGCCGGCCAGCACGGCACCGGGGTCGCGGCCTGCCTCGATCAGCCGATCCCGCGCGTAGCCGATCAGCCGCTCCAGGGACTCGCTCTGGCGCCAGCCCCCGGCCGTGGTGCCCGCCAGGCTCAGTCCCTGAATCGGCGGCATCGGCGGCACCACCTGTTCCTCGGGCGCGCGGTGCCACATGGAGAGCCGGTAGTAGATGCGCTCCGCACACTGCGCCAGCGTGCCCAGCACCGCGTCCGCACCACCGTGCAGGAACCCCGGGGGATGATCGGTATCGCCGCCATGGCACGCACCGCAGTAGCGGCGGAAGGTCAGCAGCGGCCCGCGGTGCTCCAGCGCCACCGACAAGGCGGCTTGCGCCGGGCCGCTGTCCGCGTCGAGGCGAGCGACCGGCATCGGCCGCCGGAAGCAGCACTGCGACGCCGCGCGGACGCCGAGCGCATCGAGCAGCCACGCGGACAGCGCGCGAGCGTCGAAGCGATCGGCGAGCAGCGGCGAGGCGGCGCCGCCGCCGGCGGCCAGGCGCGCCAGGGCGGATGCCACGGGCCGGAAGTCGCCGGCGATGGAGAGCGTGGCGGCGGCATCGAAGCGCGTGGTGCTCTCGGGCAGCGCCTCGTCCCAGGCCAGCACGAAGCCCGTGATGGCGTTGCCGTCGGGGGCCCTGACCGCCGCCCCGCCGCGCCGGCGCAGCACGCGCAGCGCGATCCGGCTTCCGCCCGCCTCGACCTGGCCCGCCAGGGCCCGCCGCGCGTAGGCGGCGCCATCCATCTCGAGCCAGCCCGCCTCCCCCTCGGCCCGCCCCTCCGGCGTCACCCGAAGCTGGGCGCGCAGATAGAACTGCGCGCGTGGCTGCGGCCGGGTCCCGCATTCGAGCTGGAGCAGCCGGGGCCGCCCGGCGAACCCCCGCCGAATCACCGTGCACGGCGCGGTCAACGCGCGGCCGGATGCGCTCTCTCGCGTCTCGCGCAGATACCGGTCGAGCAGCGCCACGTCCCGATCGGGCAAGGCGTGGGACGAACCGCGCACCCACCGTTCCAGGTCGCGCTCGGAGGAGGCCTGCCATCGCGCCGCCGGCGGGCGGTATCCGAGGGGATCCAGCGCGGCCGGCACCACCGACGGCGAGGGCGACATCAGCGGCGCGCGGTTGGGGATGTTCGCATCCGGCACGAGCAGCCCCTCCGGCCAGCGCTGCTGCCAGTTGCGCCGCTGCACGGGCAGGTAGCCCTCGGCGTACAGCGCGGCCGTTCGATCGAAGCCCGCCGAGTCGCTCAGCCGATACTGGAGCATGGCCTGGAGGGCGCCGGCACGGCACCGCGCCACCTCGCTCGCGCGCTCCGCGGCGCAGCCCTCGGACCACAGCCGTTGATACACCGGCAGCAGGTTGGCCTCGCCGGTGGCGATGTCTATGGCCGTGACCGCACGCTCGACGCCGGCCACGGGAACCCCGTGGAACTGCGCGCCCAGCCCCTCGAGGCGGCGCGCCACCTCGGCGTTGGCCGTGGTCTCGTCCCAGCTCGCATCCGGGAAGATCGGGCCCGCGTTCTGATGGCAGCTGGTGCACAGCGCGCGCCGCGCATAGCCCACTCGCGGCTCGCGGCCCGCCCCGTAATCGCGCACCACCTGGAACTCGAAGCGTGCGGCCGCTTCGTTGTAGCTGATCACCTCGACCACGTTCGCGCGCGGCTGGTAGCCCAGAAACAGGCGATTCTTGAGGCGCACGCCGAGCGGCCCCGCTCCCGAGTCCGGCTCACCGGTCACGGCCACCACGATGCGCGGTGACAGGAAGTAGTCCGGCGCGGCCGCTTCGCGCTGCAAGGATCGGCCGAGGGGGATGAGCGTGGCGTCGAGCGGTGATCGCGACATGGACTGCGCTCCCGCCGCCCGCTCGAGGGCTTGCAGCAGGCGCGGGAACGGAAACGGCACGTCGTGCACCACCCCGTTCGCCGTGGCGCGGCTGAACACCGCATCGAACGCGGAGCCGCCCGCCGGCGGCAGATCCGGACCGGCCACGCGCGGATCCACCGCCCAGGTCCCCTGCTCGGAGACCGCCGGCGCGGCGCCGCCCGCGTACGCGTGCCCGCCCTCCGAAGGTGCCCGCGCAAGGCGGCGATCGAGAAACGCCGCCACGTCCTCGATGGCGCGCGCATGGGCCAGCCGGTTGTAGCGCCGGGGCGCCGTTTCCCCGGCCGGGTCGGCCTGCGGGTCGTCGAATCCCGGCACCGTCCCCTCGTACACCCGCACCTCCAGCGCGGGCGCTGCGCAGGAAGCGTCCGGTCCGCTGACCTGGGACTCGGCCCGCAGCACCAGCATCGGGCGCGACGCCGCACCGGCCGGGCCGTCACAGCTCGCCGGGGTCACCGCCACGGCGGCTGCGAACACCTCAGGCCCCGGCGCGCCGCCCCCGCCGCCGATCAGCTCGCCCAGGGGCGCATCACCCCAGCCCATCACCGCCATGCGCGCGGGGTCGACCTCCGGGCGGGCCGCGAGATAGCGCGCCGCCCCGAGAGCATGGCGCAGGCGCATGCGCAGCAGCTCGGCGCGGGCCGCGGGGTCGCTGACCGCACAGGTCTGGTCGCGGTCGTGCATGAAGTAGTCGTCGACCACCAGCGCCACGTAGCCGCGCTCGGACAGCACCTGGGCCCAGGTCTGATGGTAGGCCTTGCGCCCTTCGCAGGAGGGCAGCATCACCAGCGCCGGGTGGGGGCCGGGCGCCACCGGCACGCTCAGATAGCCGCGCACCGGGGACGCGCCGGGCCCGGGGACGCCCGCCTCGCCGCCGGCCTCGCCGGATGACGCGGAGAAGGTCACCCACTGCGCCGCGGCCGGGCCGGCCAGCCCCGCGAAGAGCCAGCTTCCGAGAAGAGAGACGGCGAGCGCGCGGGCTGTGC
>CAZPFD010000015.1:19442-28437 GCA_964585725.1 uncultured Ectothiorhodospiraceae bacterium
GAGTAGTCGCCGAACATGAAGAACGTGCCCATGGATTCTCCTCCTCGCTGCCTGTATGCGCTCAATCGCTCCGGCGCGCGGCGACGGCGTCCGCCACCACGCACAGGATCTCGAACATCATGGTCGCGCCCACGAGCGCGGTGTTGCCGCTCGGATCGAAGGGCGGGGCCACCTCGACCACGTCGCCGCCCACCAGGCGGAGCCCGCGCAGGCCGCGCAGCAGCATCTGCGCTTCCAGCGTGGTGAGCCCGCCCACCTCCGGCGTGCCGGTGCCCGGGGCAAAGACCGGGTCGAGACCGTCCACGTCGAAGCTGATGTAGGTGGGCCCTTCGCCCACGACCCGCCGCGCCTCGGCCACGACCGCCTTGACGCCCATCTCGTAGAACTCCTCCATGTACACCACGCGCATGCCCGCGTCGTGGCTGAACTGCCAGATGTTCGGATCGTTCAGGGGGCCGCGGATCCCGATCTGAATGGTGCGCTTCGGATCGAGCAGTCCCTCCTCCGCCGCGCGGCGGAAGGGCGCCCCGTGGTGAAAGCGCGACCCCAGATAATCGTCGCCGGTGTCGCAGTGGGCGTCCACGTGCACGAGCCCCACCGGACGCTCGGCCGCGATGCCGCGCAGCACCGCCAGGGTCACGGAGTGGTCCCCGCCCGCGGAGATCGGGACCACGCCGGCCGCGTGCACGCGCCGGTAGAACGCCGTGATCTCCTCCAGCGCGCTCTCCAGGTTGAACGGGCTCTGCACCCAGGCGTCGCCGATGTCCGCCACCCGGCACAGGTCGAAGGGGGCGATGCCGCTCGCCTGGTTGATCGTGCGCAGCATGGAGGACTGGTTGCGCATCTCGCGCGGACCGTGGCGCGCACCGGTGCGGTTGGTCACGCCGCCGTCGAAGGGGATCCCGACCAGACCGATGTCCACCCGGGACAGGTCCTCGGTGAACGGGGTGCGCATGAAGGTGGGGATCCCGGTGTACCGGGGTCGAAGCATCGGGTTGGCGAACTCGGGGCGCTCGACCATGCTCTTGCTCTCGGCTCGATGTGCGGTGTCGTAGGGATGTGCGCTGCCCTAGGGGCAACGATTCGCACGAACGTCATTATACCGCCGGCCCGCATTTCTCACGGCGCCCTCGCCCGGCGCGCGGGGCGTGGAGTACGATGGACCATCCACTCTTGCGCACGGGAGGAGATCCATGTCGCAGGCGGTCGCCGTGGTGGTGGGCGCGGGGCCCGGGCTCGGGTCGGCGCTGGGGAGGCGCTTCGCCGGCGCCGGCATGAAGGTGGCCCTGGCGCGGCGGCGCACCGATCAGCTCGAGGCGCTGGCCCGCGAGCTCGGGGGCGCAGCGTACGCGTGCGACGCGGCGGACGAGGCCTCGGTGCGAGCGCTCTTCGAACGGGTGTCGTCGGATCTGGGGGCGCCGGAGCTGGTGGTCTACAACGCGGGCACCTTCAAACCCGGCAAGATCCTCGACATAGGCACAAGGGACTTCGTCGATTGCTGGCGCATCGGCTGCCTCGGCGGCTTCCACGTCGGCCAGGCGGCCGCCCGCAGCATGCTCGAGGCCGGACGCGGAACCATCATCTTCACCGGGGCCACCGCCTCGCTGCGCGGCGGCGCGGGGTTCGCCAATCTGGCGGTGCCCAAGTTCGGGCTGCGCGCCCTCGCCCAGAGCATGGCCCGCGAGCTCGCCCCGCAGGGCGTGCACGTGGCCCACGTCGTCATCGACGGGCAGATCGCCTCCGATGAGCGGCCGGGGTACAGCGAAGCGGAGCGCGGCGCCGACGCCGTGCTCAAGCCGGACGCCATCGCCGAGACTTATTACCAGCTGCACGTGCAGCCGCGCAGCACGTGGACGCACGAGCTGGACCTGCGACCGTGGGTCGAGAAGTTCTGAGCGCGTGCAGCCTTTACTCGCCTGCGCGGCCTCGCCGCTCCACGTAAAGGCGGGCGGCCCCGTTCGGGGCCGCCGCCTGCGGATCGGTTCAGGGCGACGTCACTGTAGCCTGATCAACTGGGAATGGAGCTCTTCGGGGACTTCATCCAGCGTGAGGATGTGAACCCCCGTTCCTTGCTGCTCGGCGGTTACAGGGTCCAAATTCACATGAAGATCATTCAGGGTCCACATGGCTCCGGTCGCCGGATCGACGATGAGCCAGCCTATCAGACCGCCGAGCACAATGTTGCCCAGAATGTACCAGCCGTCGGTGCCCCTCACGATTTGAGCCGTATAAGGTGCATAACCTTCCTTCTGGAACGTCACGGTGTAGTCTTGGCCTTTGAAGTAGCCCGCGCGTGCACTCAAATTGACGGTCGTCGGCGTCCGTCCGTTGTGAACCGTCTGTCCCGAACCGTTGGCCACGTTTATCTCGGCCCCTTCCGGAGCACTGGTGATGCTGACGGGATACTCGGACTTGCTGACGATGGACGCACATCCGGCCGATAAAACGAGCGTTAGAGAAACTGCAATAGAGACATGCAGACTTTTCATCTCAACCTTCCTTTGCCTGAGGTTGATGCATACGCTCGTGCTGACGGGTGTTATGACCGGGACGTGACAGGTGACGTCTTCATGCCGAGAACGTTGTCCGTCATTCGAGCGCCCTGAGCGTGTCGAATGCGGAGACATCGGCATGAGCGGTCACAAGTTTAGACATCAGATCAACATTGCTTTTTGCGAGGGACACACTTCATCCGATTGAAGGAGATCGGACGAGACGGTGCGTCTTTTCCGTTTCATCGACCAACGCAAAAGTGTATTCGTGCGGCGCGGCTGACTCCGAGGGCAGGAGTTCGCGCAGTTCCTTCACTTGGAGGAGCTCCCAAGAAGCTTTGGGCTCGCGCTCATCCCCCGGCGAGGGCCTGGAGCACCCACAGCGCCCCCATGCCTGCGCCCAGCGTCAGCAGCATGCTGCGCGTGTACCAGGCCACCAGCGCCGCCAGCAGCCCGGCGATCAGCCGAAGGTTGTCGTACGACACGTCGATGGAGCCCCCGGAGCGCAGCAGGGCGGGCAGCACCAGGGCCGCCAGCACCGCGGGCGGGACATAATTCAGCGCCCGGATCAACAACGACGGCACCCGCATCCACTTCCAGAGCTCGATGAACGAGAGCCGAAGCAGAAAGGTGCCGCCGGCGACGCCCATGATGGTCAGCCACAAGCCCGCCGCCGTCACCGCAGGCCTCCCCGCGCTCTCATGCGGTCGCCTCCCGGTGCTCGAGGATCAGGCCGGCGGCGATGCCTGCGAGCGCGCCGGCGACGATGCCCAGGTTGAACGGCAGTGACCCGGCGACCGTGGCCACCACGCCGCCCACCACCGCCGCGGCGACGTGCAGGCGGTGGCGCAGCGCCGGGACGAGCACCGCCATGAACACCAGTGGAATGGCGAAGTCCAGCGACCAGCTCGCTGGGATGCGCGCGCCCATGAAGATGCCTACCGCGGTCGACGTCTGCCACGTCGTCCACAAGGCGATGCCGGCGCCGAGAAAGAACCAGTGGCCGAACGCGTCGCCTCCGCGGGCGGCGGACTGGAAGCGGTTGATGCTCACCGCGTAGTTCTGGTCGACGAGAAAGTAGGCCAGAGGAAAGCGCCAGCGCGGACCCAGGTGGTGGAAGTGCGGCGCCAGGGAGGCGCTGTACATGGCGAAGCGCAGATTGATGGTCAGCGCGGTCAGCAATATGACCCCGGGGACGGCTCCCTCGGCGAGGAGCTGCAGGGTCGCGAGCTGCGACGCGCCCGCGAACACGGTCACCGACAGCGCCATGGCCTGCGCGGCGGAGAGGCCCGTGGCGACGGCGGTGACGCCGGCGATGACGCCGAACGGGGCGACGCCGGGGAGCGTCGGCGCCACGGCGAGCATGCCCTCGGCGAATGTCCTGCGTCTGGATGGCACGTGTGCGCAAAGGGGCGACAGATCCATTCTTTCTGGAAGCGTGTCGGCCCGCGTCGTCCTTTTCTTCTTTCCAGCCGACGGAATCGTACTCGGGCGCTGAAGCGCACGCCAACTGCCGCATGCTAGACTGCGCGTGCCCCGGCCGGTCCGTGCGACCTCAGCGAGGCGCGAGAGCGTTCGTCAAAAGGAGTGGATGACCCCTGAGCTCGCAACGTGCCAGCACCTCAACCTCTGCGAGACCGTTCGCCGAGCGCAGCCAGGCGTTGTGGCTGCGGGCCATGCCGGCCGTGTTCGTGCTCCTGTGGAGCACGGGCTTCATCGGCGCCAAGCTGGGGCTGCCCTACGCAGAGCCGTTCACCTTCCTCGCGCTGCGCTTCGGGATCGTGGCCTTGCTCCTGCTCCCGGTGGCGCTGCTGTGGCGCCTGCCGTGGCCGCGTCCGTGGAGCCAGGCAGCGCATATCTGCGTGTCCGGGCTGCTGCTGCACGGGGTGTACCTGGGCGGGGTGTTCTCCGCCATCGAGCAGGGCGTGCCGGCGGGTGTCGTGGCGCTGGTGGTGGGCATCCAGCCGGTGCTCACCGCGGCGCTGGCGGGCACCTTCGTCGGCGAGCGCGTCACGCGCCTTCAGTGGACGGGGCTCGCCCTCGGCATACTGGGCGTGACCCTCGTGGTGTGGCGCAAGCTCGACGTCGGCAGCGGCACGCCGGTGGGCTTCGCGCTGTCGATGCTGGCCCTTCTCGGGATCACGCTGGGCACGCTCTACCAGAAGCGGTTCTGCCCCAACATCCACCTGGTCACGGGAAACCTCACGCAGTTCGCAGCCACCTGCCTGGTGCTCGCCGTTCTCGCCTTCCTGCTCGAGTCGCGCGAGATCGTCTGGTCGGGTGAGTTCATCTTCGCGCTGACCTGGCTCATCGTGGTGCTGTCGGTGGGCGCCATCACCCTGCTCTACCTGCTCATCCGCCGCGGCGCGGCGGCGCGCGTCGCCAGCCTCTTCTACCTGGTGCCGCCGGCCACCGCGGTCATCGCGTGGTTCCTGTTCGGCGAGACCTTCGGGCTGGTGGCGCTGGCCGGCATGGCGCTCGCGGTGACGGGCGTGGCCCTGGTCAACCTCCGGCGCTGAACAGCTCCAGTTTCCGCTCGCTTGTTCGCTTCGCCTACGCCGTGGCGGCGTGCGCCGGCGGGCAGGCGGGGGTGTACTCGCGGTGCGCGATCCACTCGGGGCGCGGGGTCGTCCCGCCGAAAGGCTCGCACAGCGCGTTCTCGACGCTGTTGTAGACGAAGAACAGGTTGCTGCGCGGCGACGGCGTGATGTTGCTGTTGGAGCCGTGCATGGTGTTGCAGTCGAAGACGATCAGAGAGCCGGGAGGCCCGACTGCGGCCTCGATCCCGCCCTCGCGAGCGAGCCGCTCCAGGCTGTCCTCATCGGGCACCCCGTACTCCTGCCTGCGCAGCGAGTCCTTGTAGTGCTCCGCCGGCGTCTCCCCCACGCACGCCACGTAGCGCCGGTGCGATCCCGGAATGAGCATGAGCGGGCCGTTGTCGTGCGTGTTCTCGGAGAGCGCGAGCGACATGGACAGCGCGCGCATGCGCGGCATGCCGTCCTCGACGTGCCACGTCTCGAAATCGGAGTGCCAGTAGAATTCCTTGCCGTTGAACCCGCGCTTGTAGTTGATGCGCGACTGGTGGACGTAGACCGCGCTCGCGGTGATCTGCTCGGCGATCGCCACCAGCCGTGGATCGTTCACCAGGCGCCTGAAAAGGGAGCTGTCGCGATGGACCGCGAAGATGGAACGGATGACGTCGCTGGCGGGCTCTCGAATCACCTCGTCGCGCGTCCCGCGCGCCTCGCGCGACCACAAGCGCTGAAGCTCTCGCCTGCACGCCTCGACCTCGCCGGCGGAAAACAGCCCCTGCAAGCGCAGGAAGCCGTTGCGCTGATAGAATGCGAGCTGCTCGGGGGATAGCGGTCCGTCGTCGGCGCCGCCGTATACGATGGGGTCCTTGCGTTCTTTGATCTCCGGTTGCCGATGTATTCGTGATGGATACGGATCGATCATTTTCTCCCTGTAGCTTGAGAGCCTTTTCATAAGTTACCGCACGTGCTACAGAGATCAACCGCGTGCGGCGGAATTTCATCCCGCCCTACGACGCCGCGCGGCGCTCGCGCACCGAGATGTACACCCCGCTCGCGATCACGACGGTGATCCCCACCCACGTGACCGCATCCGGGAAATCGCCGAAGGCCACGTAGCCCACCAGCGTCGCGGTCACGATCTCGCCGTAGCCGTAAGGAGCGAGCAGCGAGGCGGGTGCGCGCTCGTAGGCCTGGATGATGAAGAAATGCCCGGTCGCGGCGAGCACGCCCAGCACGACCATGAGGACCCAGTCGGCGGGCGTGGGCGTCACCCACGTGGCCGGCGCGATCAGCGTGGTCACCGCGGCGCCCACCAGCGCCGTGTGCGCGAGCGTGACCAGCGGCGGCCCGCTGCCGGAGAGCTTGCGCGTCGCCAGCACGTAGCAGGCGAATCCGGTGCCGGCGCCCAGCGCGAGCAGCGACGCCCACTGCATCACGCCGAAACCGGGGCGGATGATGATGCACGCGCCGATGAAGCCCACCACCACGGCGGCCCAGCGCCGGGCGCCGACGTGCTCGCCGAGCACGAAGGGCGAGAGGGCGGTGACCACCAGGGGCGAGACGAACACCAGAGCCAGCGCGTCGGCCAGCGGCATGTGCGCGATGGCCGCGAAGAAGAACCCCGTCGACGCGAGCAGCAGCGCGCCGCGCGTGAGCTGGAGCACCGGCCGGTGCGGCCACAGCGAGTGGCGCCCGTAGCGCACGAGCACCACCGGGAAGAGCAGGAGCGCGTGGAAGAAGTAGCGCGCCCAGACCACCTGGGCCACCGGGTAGCGGGCGCTCAGCGATTTCGCGACGCCGTCCATCACCGGAATGACCACGGCGGCGGCGAGCACGAACAGGACGGCGGCCAGGGGACGGTCGCGCTCGGCGTGCACCGGGCGGGTGACTGCGGGTGCGGCGGTGTCCTGCACCAATCCTCCTCCCTGGCAGTGGCCTCTCGGCCGATCGTGGGCGGCCGCAGCTTACGTCAATTGCACGCCGGTGGCGCGTCGGGCGCCATCGTCGCGGACCGAGCGCATGGGTGTTCGCGGCCAAGGCCTCTGCGGCGGGATTGCGCTGCGCTCCATCCCGCCCTACGTCCCTTCGTTCCGCGGAGCGGAGTCCGTATCGGTGCTTGTTGCCAAGGCCGGAACCCGGACTTACTCTTAGCAGGCTGAGACGGCCGTCCTGCGCGAGTCCGCGGTCGGCGCCGAAGATGTCCCACCCGGCGCGGATCGCCGCCAGGGCCCCGAGAGCCTCCCCTCTCGCCGCACGCCTGAACATGCTGCCGGACGCCCCCTCAGCGGCTGCAAGAACAGGCGCCGGGACCTGGCTCCCGCGTGGCCCGGCGGGGTTGCGCTTCGCTCCATCCTGCCCGCGCCGAGCGTGACGCCGAATTCTTGCATAACGACAACACTTTTCGAGCAGAGGGGAGTCACATGCCCACCAGAAAGCTCCGGCCCGCGGCCACGGTGCTCGCGGCGGCCTTGCTCGCCGCGACGACGTCTCTGACCGCCGCCGCCGCCCTTCGACAAATCGGACCCCCCGAGGGCGTCGTCGACATTGTCGCCTGGCCGGGATACATCGAGCGCGGCCAGACGGACCCCAGCTTCGACTGGGTGACGGACTTCGAGCAGCGCACGGGATGCAAGGTCCGGGTCAAGACCGCGGGAACCTCGGACGAGATGGTCGCCCTCATGAACGAGGGCGGCTTCGATCTCGTCACCGCCTCCGGCGACGCGAGCCTGCGCCTCATCGCCGGCAAGCGCGTGCAGGAAGTCAACACCGCCCTCGTCCCGAGCTGGAAGAAGGTCGACCCCCGTCTTCAGAACGCCCCCTGGCACACCGTCGGCGGCAAGCACTACGGCGTGCCCTATCAGTGGGGCTCGAACGTGCTGATGTACAACACGAACGTGTTCAAGAGCCCGCCCGAGAGCTGGAATGTCGTCTTCGAGCAGCAGGCGCTTGCCGACGGCGAGTCCAACAAGGGCCGGGTGCAGGCCTTCGACGGCCCCATCTACATCGCCGACGCCGCACTCTACCTCATGAGCCGGCAGCCCGAGCTCGGCATCAAGGACCCCTACGAGCTCACCGAGGAGCAGTACCAGGCCGCGCTCACCCTGCTGCGCGGGCAGCGCAAGATCGTCAACCGCTACTGGCACGACCCGTTCATTCAGATCGACGACTTCACCAACGAAGGCGTGGTGGCCTCCTCGGCCTGGCCCTTCCAGGTCAACCTGCTCAAATCCAAGGGCCAGCCCATCGACAGCGTGGTGCCCAAGGAGGGCGCCACCGGCTGGGCCGACACCACCATGATGCACGTGGACGCGCCGCATCCGAACTGCGCGTACCTGTGGCTCGAGCACTCGCTCAACGACAAGCTTCAGGGGGATCTCGCGGCCTGGTTCGGCTCGGTCCCGGTGGTGCTCAGCGCCTGCAAGGGCAACACTCTGCTGGGGCCCGATGGCTGCGACGTCAACGGGCTGGGCAACTTCGAGCGCATCCGCTTCTGGAAGACGCCGGTCGCCCGCTGCGCGACCCAGGAGCAGTGCGTACCCTACTACCGCTGGGTGACCGACTACATCGCCGTGCTCGGCGGGCGCTGAGCGCAGCCGGATCGCCCACCGTGGGGTCGGACCCGACGGTCGCTCGTTCCACCGCGAGCGGACTCGACCCGCGCCGGCGCGCGGCCCGCGTCGAGTCCGACCCCGGCCTGCACTCGGCGCCGGAACGCGCGGCGGCCCCCGTGGTCGCGGCGGTGGAGCTCCAGTCGGTCAGCCGCCACTTCGGCGAGGTGCGCGCCGTCGATCGGGTGAGCTTCGCGGTGGCGGACGGGGAGTTCTTCTCCATGCTCGGCCCGTCCGGGTCCGGCAAGACCACGTGCCTGCGCCTCATCGCCGGCTTCGAGCGCCCGGACGCCGGGCACGTGATGATCCACGGCGAGCCCGCGGAGGATCGCCCTCCCTACGAGCGCGACGTGAACACCGT
>CAZPFD010000016.1:0-27743 GCA_964585725.1 uncultured Ectothiorhodospiraceae bacterium
CTTCAAGGTCAATTCAGTGCGAATGTGGCATTGCAAGACCTGACCCCAACCTTTTTCCTCGCTGGGCTGGCAGGGGTGAATGATCAGAATGATCAGGATGACGAATGACCAAGGCCCTTGAGGTCAACTTCGACGGCCTGGTGGGCCCTACGCACAACTACGCCGGGCTCGCCTTCGGCAACGTGGCCTCGCTCTCGCACCGGACCCTGACCTCCAATCCGCGGGAGGCGGCGCTCCAGGGACTGGCCAAGATGAAGTTCCTGGCCGGCCTCGGGCTGCACCAGGGCGTGCTGCCCCCGCACGAGCGCCCTGCCGTGGACGTGCTGCGCAGGCTCGGCTTCGAGGGCACCGACGAGGCCGTGCTCGCCGGCGCCCAGCGCCGCGCGCCCGGGCTTCTCGCCGCCTGCGCCTCGGCCTCGAGCATGTGGACGGCGAACGCCGCCACCGTGGCGCCCAGCGCCGACAGCGCCGATGCACGGGTCCACTTCACGCCCGCGAACCTGGTCAGCAAGCTGCACCGCTCCATCGAGGCGCCGGAGACGGCGCGGATCCTGCAGGCGGTGTTTCCCGACGCCCAACGCTTCGCCCACCACGCACCGCTTCCGGGGAGCGCCGATCTCGGCGACGAAGGGGCCGCCAATCACACGCGGCTGTGCCCCGAGCAGGGCCGCAGCGGGCTGCACCTTTTCGTGTACGGAGAGAGCTCGCTCGAGCCGGAGGCGGCGCGCCCGGCGCGCTTCCCGGCGCGCCAGACGCGCGCCGCGAGCGAGACCGTGGCGCGCCTGCACCGCCTCTCTCCCGAGCACGTGATGTTCGCGCAGCAGAGCCCGCAGGCCATCGACGCGGGCGTGTTCCACAACGACGTCATCTCGGTGGGCCACCGCGACGTGTTCCTCTACCACGAGCAGGCGTTTCTCGAGGGCGACGAGGCCGTCCGGGCGTTGGCCGAGCGTTACCGGCGCCTCTACGGCCAGGAGCTGCGATGCTTGCGCGTATCCGCCTCCGCCCTCAGCCTGGACGAGGCCGTGGCCACGTACCTGTTCAACAGCCAGCTCGTCTCCCTCGAGGCAGGCGGCACGGCCCTGATCGCGCCCGTCGAATGCCGCGAGCACGCGCGGGTGCGCGAGGTGATCGAGGGCTTCCTGGGTGGCTCCGGGTCGCCTCTCGACGCCGTGCACTATCTGGACGTGAGGCAAAGCATGCACAACGGGGGCGGCCCGGCGTGCCTGCGCTTGCGTGTGGTGCTGACCGGGGAGGAGCTGGCGCGGGTCGCGCCGGCGGCGCTGCTGACCGGGGACGGTTACGCGCGGCTCGTGGCCTGGGTGCAGCGCCACTATCGGGATCGCCTCACTCAGGCCGATCTGGCGGACCCCGCGCTCCTGCGCGAGAGCCGCACGGCCCTGGATGAGCTCACCACCCTGCTGGGCCTCGGCGCTATCTATCCCTTCCAGCGCGAAGCTTCCTGATGTGTGTGGGAGCGGCTTGCAGCCGCGATTCCCTACAGCAGCGCGAAACCTGGCGGTGTGTCGGTGGGAGCGGCTTTCAGCCGCGATCCCTCATAACAGCAACCGCTCCAGCACTGCCTCATAGATCGCGGAGAGCTTGTCCAGATCCTCCACCGCCACGTGCTCGTCTGCGGAGTGGATGGTCGCGTTGACCGGGCCGAGCTCCACCACGTGGGCGCCGGTGGGGGCGATGTAGCGCCCGTCGGACGTGCCGCCGAGGGTGGAGAGCGCAGGCTCGCGGCCGGTGACGGCGTGCACCGATTCCCGCACGGCGTCGAGCAGCGGCCCTTCGCGGGTGAGAAAGGGCTCGCCGTAGGCCGTCCATTCGATGGCGTAGTCGACTCCGTGGCGCGCGAGCACGGACTCCACCTCCGCGCGCAGTGCATCGGCCGTGAGCTCGGTGGAGTAGCGGAAGTTGAACTGGGCTTCCAGACTCGGGGGGATCACGTTCATGGCGCCGGTGCCCGCCTGGATGTTCGACACCTGGAAGGTGGTGGGCGGGAAGAATGCGTTGCCCCCGTCCCAGGTGCGCGCGCTCAGCTCCGCCAGCGCCGGCGCGAAGCGCTGGATGGGATTGACGGCCCGGTCGGGGTAGGCGATGTGCCCCTGGCGCCCGCGCACCACCAGGTGCGCACCGAGCGATCCCCGGCGGCCGTTCTTGATGACGTCGCCCACCTCGTGATCGCTCGACGGCTCGCCCACCAGACACCAGTCGATGTGCTCGCGGCGGGACTGCAGGAGCTCCACCACCTTGAGCGTGCCGTCGCGCGCGTGGCCCTCCTCGTCGCTGGTGATGAGCAGGGCCAGCGAGCCCCGGTGGCGCGGATGGCGCGCCAGGAACCGCTCGCAGGCGGTGACCATGGCCGCGAGGCTGCCCTTCATGTCCGCGGCGCCGCGCCCGTAGAGCAGGCCCGAGCGGATCTCGGCCCCGAAAGGCGGTGCGCTCCAGGCGCTCAGCGGGCCCGCGGGAACCACATCGGTGTGTCCGGCCAGCACCAGCAGCGGAGACTCGGTGCCGCGCCGCGCCCACAGATTGCTGACCTCGCCGAACGGGAGCGACTCCAGCTGGAAGCCGAGCGGCCCCAGGCGCTCGGCGATGAGGGTCTGGCAGCCGGCGTCGTCGGGCGTCACCGAGGGGCGCCGGACGAGCTCGGTGGCCAGCTGCAACGTGGGCGTGGGGTCAGACACTACTTTCGCTATGCACGGTGGCCACGAGGAGACGCCAGCGGAAGAGCGGAAGGGAAAGGAGTGTCTGACCCCACGGGCTCAAGGCAGCACCTTCTTGAACGGCTTCACGGTGACCCGCGCGTAGACCCCCGCCTCCACGTAGGGGTCGGTGTCCGCCCACGCCTGCGCGGCCTCCTGGGATTCGAACTCGGCCACTACCAGGCTGCCGGTGAATCCCGCGGGGCCGGGATCCTCTCCGTCGATGGCGGGGTGCGGGCCGGCCAGCACCAGCCGCCCCTCGCTCACGAGCTGCTCGAGGCGCTGGAGATGGGCCGGGCGTGCCGACTTGCGCCGCTCCAGGCTGCCTTCGGTGTCCTCGGCCATGATGGCGTAGAGCATCAGCGACCCTCCTCGGGATTGTCTTCGGGCTTCATGTGCCGGACCAGATAGACGGCCTGGGCGATGACGAAGGCGAAGGTGAGCCCGAGCAACCCGAAGAGCTTGAAGTTCACCCAGGTCTCGGTGTCGAAGTTGTACACGACGTACAGATTGAGCACGCCCATGAACGCGAAGAACAGCACCCAGCTCATGTTCAACCGCGTCCATACCGGCGCCGGCACCCGCACCGACTTCTCCATCACGCGCTGCACCAGGGGCTTGCCGCCCACGTACTGGCTGCCGAGAAAGACCAGGGCGAACAGCCAGTTCACCGCCGTGGGCTTCCACTTGAAGAAGATCTCCTCCTCGAGCAGCAGGGTCGGGCCGGCCAGCAGCAGGATGAGGGCCAGGACCACCAGGTGCATGCGCTCCACCTGCCGCCGCCACAGCCAGTACCCGAGCACCTGCACGCACGCCGCGGCGGCGGCTACCGCGGTGGCCGCGAGCATGCCCTCCTTCGGGTCGTCGTAGAGCTGGAACGTGACGAAGAAAGCGACGACGGGGAAGAAATCGAACAGTGCCTTCATAGATATCGATTGCCGGGCGGCTTAGCGGCGGGATTATAACCCAACCCCGCGCGGCGGCCGGGACCGTCCCTCGGCCCGGCCCGGGGCGCCGCCGTGCGGGCGGCGGCGGCGGCAGGGGACACCCGGCGCACAATCCGGTACACTTCCCGCGTACCGGCATCGACGCGCGTCCCCGGGGCGCGCCGATACGATGGGTGGGCCCTGAATCAGGACTTTGCCCCACGAACTGCGGGATGAGCCAGTTCTTCCAGATCCACCCCGACAATCCGCAGCCTCGCCTGATCAAACGCGCCGTGGAGATTCTGCGGGCGGGAGGCCTGATCGCGTACCCGACCGATTCCTGCTACGCGCTCGGGTGCCAGCTCGGCGATACCCAGGCGGTGGAGCGTATCCGCGGGATCCGGCGCGTCGACGACGGGCACCATTTCACCCTGGTGTGCCGGGACCTGTCCGAGCTGGCCACCTACGCCCGGGTGGACAACAGCGCATACCGCCTGCTGCGGTCGTTTACACCCGGTCCCTACACCTTTATTCTGCGCGCCACCCGAGAAGTCCCGCGGCGTCTTCAGCACCCGCGCCGCCGCACCATCGGACTCCGCGTACCCGATAACGCCATCGCCCAGGCGCTGCTCGATGCGCTGGGGGAGCCGCTGCTCAGCTCCACTCTGCTGCTGCCCGGGGAAGAGATGCCCATGACCGACCCGAAGGAGATTCGGGAGCGGCTGGAAGGACGAGTGGATCTGGTGATCGACGGCGGCAACTGCGGTCTCGAGCCCACCAGCGTCGTGGATCTGAGCGGAGAGACGCCGCGCGTGGTGCGCCGGGGTCGAGGCGAGGTCGCCGCTTTCGAGGCATGATCCCCATTCACGTGGGTGCGATAAACAGAGCGCGTCATGGCAGAGCTGAGCATCGCCCAGAAGTTTGCCATATGGCTGCTGCCCGTGCTGTTCGGCATCACGGTGCACGAGGTCGCGCACGGGTGGATCGCGCGCCGGCTGGGCGATCCCACTGCGATGATGCTCGGTCGCCTCACCCTCAATCCCATCAAGCACATCGATCCGGTGGGCACCATCCTGGTGCCCGGTCTGCTGCTGCTGGCGCCGGGCTCGGTGATCTTCGGGTGGGCGAAGCCGGTGCCCGTGACCTACGAGAACCTGCGCCATCCGCGACGCGACATGGCGCTGGTTGCCCTGGCGGGCCCCGGTGCCAACCTGCTGATGGCGATTCTGTGGGTGGTGGTCGCGAAGCTCGGAGTCCTCTATGATGAAAGCTTCGGTTGGCTGGCCGACCCGCTCATCTACATGGGTGTAGCAGGGGTCATCATCAACACGATTCTCGGAGTCCTCAACCTGCTGCCGTTGCCCCCGCTCGACGGTGGTCGAGTGCTGACCGGGGTGCTGCCGCCCCACCTCGCCTTGAAGGTCAGCCGCGTCGAGCCCTACGGTTTCATCATCGTGCTCGCCCTGCTCATCACGGGTGTCCTCGGAATGATCATCCTGCCCGCCCTGAACGTGGCCCTGGAGTCCACCTCTCACCTCGCGGGGCTCGACTACTTGAGGCTGCGCTCCGTGCTGCAAGCGCTGTTCTAGGACGTGGGTTGATCTCCGTTCCCACACAGCACCAGCGGGTTCTGTCCGGCATGCGGCCGACCGGCGCCTTGCACCTCGGTCACTACCACGGCGTGCTCAAGAACTGGGTCAAGCTGCAGCACGAGTACGAATGCTTCTTCTTCGTCGCCGACTGGCACGCAATGACCACCCACTACGCGGACCCGCGCGTGATCGGGGAGAGCGTGTGGGGCATGGTCATCGACTGGCTGGCCGCCGGCATCAGTCCGGGCGCGGCCACCCTGTTCATCCAGTCCCGCGTCCCGGAGCACGCCGAGCTGCATCTGCTTCTGTCCATGTTCACTCCGCTGGGCTGGCTCGAGCGCGTGCCGAGCTACAAGGACCAGCAGGAGCGGCTCAAGGAGCTCGATCTCGCCACCTACGGATTCCTGGGTTATCCGCTGCTTCAGAGCGCGGACATACTGGCCTACAAGGCGGGCATGGTGCCGGTGGGCGAGGACCAGGTGCCGCACATCGAGCTGACGCGCGAGGTGGCGCGCCGCTTCAACTACCTCTACGGGCGCGAGCCCGGCTTCGAGGAGCGGGCCGAGACGGCCATCAAGAAGATGGGCAAGAAGAATGCGCGCCTGTACCAGGATCTGCGCAGGCGTTTTCAGGAGCAGGGCGACGAGGAGGCGCTGGAGAAGGCGAGGGCGCTGCTCGAGCGCCAGCAGAATCTGAGCATCGGCGATCAGGAGCGGCTGTTCGGCTACCTCGAGGGCGTGGGCAAGGTCATCCTCCCCGAGCCCCAGGCGCTGCTCACCCCGGAGGCGCGGGTGCCGGGGCTGGACGGACAGAAGATGTCCAAGTCCTACAACAACTACATCGAGCTGCGCGAGGATCCGGACAACGTGCGGCGGAGGCTGCGCACCATGCCCACGGATCCGGCGCGCGTGCGCCGCTCGGATCCGGGCGATCCCGAGCGCTGCCCGGTGTGGAGCCTGCACCAGGCCTACTCCGACGAGGACACGCGCGCGTGGGTCTACGAGGGATGCCGGGGCGCCAAGATCGGTTGCCTCGACTGCAAGCAGCCGGTCATCGATGCGGTGCTCGCAGTGCAGGCCCCCATCCGCGAGCGGGCGCAGGAGTACGAGGAGCAGCCGGAGGTGGTGAGGGGCCTCATTGCGGACGGCTGCGAGGCGGCGCGCGATGTCGCGCGCGAAACCCTCGAGGAGGTGCGCCACGCCATGGGTCTCGTATATCGCTAGATGGGTTCTTGGTCATTTGTTGCAATGAAAGGCGCATGGACTACCTTTAGAGTGCAAATGACAGACGACAGACGACGAATGACCGATGATCGATGACACGCTACAGGTGAGGGTATAGGCGATAGAGTGAACGCCACAGAACCGGCAATACTGCAACCGCAACAAGACGAGGCTCCGCTCGCGCTCCTGTTCGGCGCCCCCATCACCGAGCTGCCGCGCGACCTCTACATTCCCCCGGACGCTCTGGAAGTGTTTCTGGAGGCCTTCGAAGGCCCTCTCGATCTGCTGCTCTACCTCATCAAGCGCCAGAACATCGACATCCTCGACATCCCCATTGCGTCCGTCACGCGCCAGTACATGGAGTACGTGGAGCTCATGAAGGAGCTGCGCCTGGAGCTCGCGGCCGAGTACCTGGTCATGGCCGCCATGCTCGCCGAGATCAAGTCGCGCATGCTGCTGCCGCGGCCGGAGGAGGCCGAGGCCGAGGACGATCCGCGTGCGGAGCTGGTGCGCCGCCTGCAGGAGTACGAGCGCTACAAGAAGGCGGCGGAGGAGCTGAACGAGCTGCCCCGGCTCGGGCGCGACGTGTTCGAGGTGGCGGTGGCCGCGCCCCACGCCGACGTCGTGAAGGTGCAGCCGAAAGTCGAGCTCGATGATCTGCTGAAGGCGCTGCGCGACGTATTGCAGCGGGCAGAGATGTTCTCGCACCATCACGTGCAGCGCGAGCCGCTCTCCGTGCGCGAGCGCATGTCGCTCATCCTCACCACCGTGCGCGGCGACCGGTATACGGATTTCGGGATGCTGTTCACGCCCGAAGAAGGGCGCATGGGCGTCGTTGTGACTTTCATCGCGCTTCTCGAGCTGCTGCGCGAGATGCTCATCGAGCTCGTGCAAGCGCGACCCTACGGACCCATCCATGTAAAGGCGGCTAGCTGATGACGACGGAGCGCATCAAGAATATCGTGGAGGCGGCTTTGCTCGCGGCGGTCCAGCCGCTGTCCATCGACAATCTGCTGGATCTGTTCGGCGAGGGCGAGGAGCGGCCCGAGCGAGGCGCCGTGCGCGACGCGCTGAATGCGCTCGAGGACGAATGGCGCGAGCGCGGCGTCGAGCTGGTCGAGGTCGCCGGCGGCTTTCGGTTCCAGGTGCGCAAGGAGTTTTCGCCCTGGATCGGGCGCTTGTGGGCGGAGCGCCCCGCACGCTATTCGCGGGCGCTGCTCGAGACCCTGGCCCTCATCGCCTACCGCCAGCCCATCACGCGCGGCGACATCGAGCAGGTGCGCGGGGTCACTCTGAGCTCCTCCATCATGAAGACTCTCCTGGAGCGGGAATGGATCCGGGTCGTGGGCCACCGCGAGGTGCCCGGCCGCCCCGCCCTCTACGGAACCACGCGCGCGTTCCTGGATCACTTCAACCTGAAGAGCCTGGACGACCTGCCGCCGCTCGCCGAGATCCGCGATCTCGACGCCATCCCCGACCTTTTCGCGCGGGCGGACGCCGGGGCCGAGGGACAAGCCGAGGCCGGCACGCCGGCGCGGGAGGACCCCGCCGCCGCAGGCGACCGGCAAGCCGAATCCCATCCCCCGCCGCGCGGCGGGGACGCCGCGCCGGATACCGAGTCCGATGCGCACGCTCCATCCGCGACGGACCCCGGCGCCGGGGCTCCCGATGGCAGCGCGGACGACGACGCCGAGACCGAGATCCACTCCGCCAACGCCGGCGCCCACTGACCCCACGCGCTCAGTTACCCTGAACGTAGGGCGGGATGGAGCGTAGCGTAATCCCGCCGTTCAGCCGCAATGGGTGCCTCGCGGGCGTTCACCGGGCACGCTTTTGGAAGCGATTGACCGACCGATGCCCGAGGACACGGAAAAACTCCAGAAGGTGCTCGCGCGCGCGGGGCTCGGCTCGCGCCGCGCCATCGAGCAGTGGATCGCTGAGGGGCGGGTCACCGTCAACGGCGAGCGCGCCGCGCTCGGCGCGCGTATCCGCCTCTCGGACGTGGTGCGCGTCGACGGGCGCAGGGTGCGGCTGGCGCCGCCCGCAGCCGCCCGCCCGCGCGTGCTTCTGTATCACAAGCCGGTGGGCGAGGTCTGCACGCGCAGGGATCCCGAAGGGCGCCCCACCGTGTTCGAGCGCCTCCCGCGCCTGAAGGGAGGACGATGGATCCCGGTGGGCCGGCTGGACGTCAACACCAGCGGGCTGCTGCTGTTCACCGACGACGGTGCCCTCGCTCACCGTCTCATGCATCCCTCGACCGGCTTCGACCGCGAGTACGCCGTGCGCGTCTTCGGAGAGGTGACGCCCGAGATCCTGGAGCGGCTGCGCAGCGGCGTGATGCTGGAGGACGGGGAGGCGCACTTCGACGACATCGTCTTCGTCGGAGGCGAAGGGACGAACCAGTGGTATCACGTCGCCCTGCGCGAGGGGCGCAAGCGCGAGGTGCGCCGGCTGTGGGAATCCCAGGGTCTGCGTGTGAGCCGTCTCATCCGCGTGCGTTACGGGCGCGTGCAGCTCCCGCCCCATCTGCGCCGCGGCACGTGGGAGGAGCTGCCGGAGAGCGAGGTGCGATGGCTGCGCGCCGCCGCCGGCCTGCCCGAGGAGCCGCAGGGCGCCCCGCCCGCGCGGGCCGCACAGCAGCCCGCACGGCGGGCGGGCGGGCGCCGCCGGGGCGAACGCCGTTCGCCCGGCGGCCCCGGGGGCGGACGGCGCGGTAAAAAGTCCCGGCGTCGGGACCGATAAAGATGCGTACACGCACCGGCGTTGAACAGAATTCGAACAGCATGCCTGGTGCCGCACCTCGATGCGTTGCGCGAGGCGACGGCTCCGCGGATGCGCGGTGAACCAAGCCATGACCGACGAGACCATCGAGCTCTCCATCCTCTTCGCAGACATCAGCGACACCACCGGTCTGGGTGAGACCCTCGGCGGCGACGCCGCGCGCGAGCTGGTCGCACAGTGCGTCACGCTCATGAAGGAGCAGGTGAAGAAGCATCAAGGCGAGATCGTCAAGAGCGTCGGCGACGAGCTCATGTGCGCGTTCCCCAAACCCGACGCCGCCCTGCGGGCCGTGATGGGCATTCGCAATGCCGTGAACGAGCGCCTGCCGCGCATGAACCCGAAGACGCCCGCCAACCTGACCATCCGCGCCGGGCTGCACCACGGAACGGCCACCCGCCGCGGGGATGCCGTATCGGGGGAGGCCGATCGCATGGCGGGGCTCATGGCCGGGCTGGCCCGCGCCGGGCAGATCCTGATGACGGCGTGCACCGTGGATTCGCTCTCCACCGAGGCGCGCGCTCTGACCCGCCCCGCCGGGCCGTTCTCCATCCCGGGCACCGACGACGAGGTGGAGGCCTACGAGGTCGGGCGTCCCAAGGGCTCCGCCCAGGCGCCCCCGCAGGCGCCCGCCGCGAAGGACACCGCCGGGCGCGGCAACGCATCGGCGCAGGCGGCGCCGGCCGCACCCGGCGCGGAGCAGGCAGCGCCGGCCAAAGAGGGCCCGCACCTGCGCTTGCGCTACCGCGGCCGCGAGAAGCGGATCGGCGCGCGGGATGTCCCGCTGGTCATGGGCCGCGGCAAGACCGTCAACATCGTCGTCGCCGACTCGCGCGCCTCGCGCGAGCACGCGCGCATCGAGCACCGCGAGGACGGATTCTTCCTCGTGGATCAGAGCCGGCACGGCACCTACCTGCTGACCGAGGAAGGCCCGCGCGTGCTGCGCGGCGAGGAGGCGCCGTTGACCGGCGCGGGCAAGATCGCCTTCGGGCGCGAGCCGGCCGAGGCCACCGAAGTCATCGAATTCGCCTGCGAGGCCTGAGCCGGCCCGCCCCGCAAGTCCCCTCCTGTCGCCCCCGGCGCCCCGTTCGGCGCCGCCATCCATGGGAATCGGCTTCGTGGCGCGCTAGTATAGGCCTCACCCCGGGACGCCTTCCCGGAGCGGTTCTCGGGGGTGAGGAAGCTCGTGAATCAGAAGACCTACGCTTCGAGCCTGGCGAGCGTGCAGGCGCCTGCGGACTATGCGCCGCGGGTGAGCGACAGCGCCCCCGCGCAGGCGGGCGAAGCCAGACCCGACATCCCCGACGTGACCATCGAGACCCTTGCGCGGACCTTCTTCCGCGATGCGGCCAGCTACGGTTTCAGGCAGCTCGACTACGTCCGCTTCGTCAACCTGCTGCTCGACATGGCGACTCGGGAAGCCCCGGAGAGCGGATCGGTGCGCGGCGGTGATGCGCCCGCGGGAAACGGGAGCGAGGGTGCCCCGGGCCGTGCGCTCGGGATGCCCCTCGACGGCGAGCGGGTACGCATACGCGCTTTCGCCGGCAACGACCTCGCCCTGCTGGAGCGCTGGCTCGACGACGCCCATGGACGCTACTTTCTGCTGTCCCGAACGACGTCACGCCAGTCCCGGATCCAGGATCTGATCGAGAGTCGCCGCAACATCATCGGAATCATCGCGCTGCCCGAGGGCACGCCCGTGGGCGCGGTGGCCTTTCTGGACTACGACCCCGTGCAGAGAAAGGCCGAGCTGCGCAAGCTCATCGGAGAGTCGGCGTGGCGCGGGAAGGGGCTCGCCAAGGAGGCGTCGCGGCTGTGGATTCAGTACGGGCTGCGCACCCTGCGCCTGCGCAAGATCTACCTGAACACCCTGAATACCAACCTGCCGAACATCCGCTTGAACGAGGATCTCGGCTTTCAGATCGAGGGCATTCTCAGAAACGAAGTGTGCATCGACGGGGCGTACCACGACGTGCTGAGGATGGGCCTGTGGCACGAGTCGTGAGCGTCTTCGCGCGCCGCCCGCAGCCAGGGTAGCTTGAGCGACGCGGTGACGGCGCGAGCCGCGCCCGGCGCGGGTATCAACGAATCCGAAATCCCCACCCGGCGCGGCAATACTCCACGAAGTCCGCGATGATCCGTCGCGAAAGCGCGGTCTGGAACTGGAGAGCGCTGCTCAGGGCATCGGCGATGGCGCGCGCGTCGGCCGCGGTCACGGTCTGACCGTCGGTGCTCGAGTAGTTGAAGCGATCCCAGGGATGCCCGTTCGGCCAGTCGTCCGGCTCTTCGGTGCCCGCCGGGCTCCAGCCGTTCAAGCGCGCGAGCCTCAGCATATGCTCCCACGTGTCGCAGTTGAAGCAACGGCTCTCCTCATCGCCCACCCGCACCAGATCGACGCCCATGGCTCTCCTTCCAGTTTGGGCCGTCTTCATTTTCGGCTCTCGACCGGCAAAGCTGAGGCCGCGTCCGCGACGCACGACCCGCCGTGCGCGCGCGAGGCGCTGTCGAAATTTCTTACAGCGCGCGCGGGAGGCCCATGCCGACTAACCCATTGTATGCTCGGGGCTAGGCGTTTGCTTCCTCCAACCGGTGGGAAGCGCGCGCCTCTTTGGGACGCAAGGGACTGAGACGGCGTCGGAAAACTTTACAACCACGGCCGCTGACGCTCCGAATACCCAATAACAAACAAAGAGTTATTGGCGTGGCACGATACGTGCTTCGTTTCCTGCGGAGGCAGGAGGAGAACAATGAGCTACGTCCTTGTGGTGGTCCTTTGGGTGACTCCGCCCGAGGCCGACTACTCGCATGCGTCGCGTTATACCGTCGCGGAGTACCACAGCTACGCCGACTGCGCCCGGGCTGCCGTCAACATCAAGCAGCGTCTGCACCCGACGGTGGCCGAGCGCAGCCAGGTGCTGTGCCTCTCGGACGCGATGAATAGCTGAGACGTCCCGGGCCGGGCAGCCGGCGAGGGACCGCGGCGTCCGTCGATGGAACGCGCACCCATCCAGGGGGCGCGGATCCTTTTTTCAATGAAGCCTGCCGGCGTCTGCTGCATGCCGCGCGGGTTGAGCCCAGCGCATCCTCACGGCACTATCTTCGCTCTGGCGCGGTGCGCGCCCGCGTGGGCGGAACCCTCCCCACGTGCGTCCGGCAGAAGGAGAACCCATGGCCTGGCATCGAGCGGCGAAGACCGGCGACATCATGGACAACGGCGTCATCGGCGTGACCGTCGAGGGTTGCGACATCGCGGTCTACCGGTTGGGCGACGAGTACTACGCGACCCAGAACCTCTGCACCCACGAGGCCGCGTATCTCTCGGAGGGGTTCGTGGAGGACGGGTGCATCGAGTGCCCGCTGCATCAGGCCACGTTCGAGATCCGTACGGGCCGCGTGCTGCGTGAGCCCGCCGAGGCGGACCTCCGGACCTATCCGGTGAAGGTCGAGGGCGAGCACATCCTGGTGCAGATCTAGTGGTGTCAGACACTCCTTTCCCCTCCGCTCGTCTGTCTTTGACGCAGGGTGCACATGGAAAGGAGTGTCTGACACCACTTTCCCTCTGCGCGCCTTTCCCCCGCGCCGCCCTTTGTTTACACCCCCAAAACTGAGGGGTACACTGAGTTTTTGACTGAGTCGGATTCTCAACGCGGGCACCGGCTCGGCGGGCGGCCGCCGGCGCGGCCCCAACGCCCGAGAGGGGGGAGGGTGACATGGCGTCTTCACCGGAGATCCGCACCCCGCGGCGCGCCGGCGAGCGGCGGCAGGGGGCGCAGTTTCGCTGGCCGGAGGAAGGGCTGACGGTCGTCCCCGACTGGATCTACACCAGCGAGGAGATCTTCGAGCGCGAGCTCGAGCGCATCTTCCAGGGCCCCACCTGGAACTATGTCGCGCTCGAGGCCGAGATCCCGCACCCGGGCGATTTCGTGCGCTCCGACGTCGGCGTCGTGCCGGTCGTGGTCAGCCGCGACAAGGACGGCGCCATCCACGTGTTCGAGAATCGCTGCGCGCACCGCGCCACCCAGTTCTGCCGCGCCGCCCGCGGAAACACCAAGGAATTCGTCTGCCCCTATCACCAGTGGACGTACAACCTGCGCGGCGAGCTCATCGGGGTTCCGTTCCGGCGCGGCGTCAGGGGCGAGGGCGGCATGCCCCGGGACTTCAAGCCCGAGGAGCACGGCTGCCGGCGCCTGCGCGTGGCGACCCGCGGCGGCGTGATCTTCGCCTCCTACTCGGACGAGGTCGAGGCGCTGGACGACTACCTGGGCGAGGTGGCCGAGGACTTCGACGCCACGTTCGACGGGCGCGCGCTGCGCGTGCTCGGCTACTACCGCAACGTCATCCGGGGCAACTGGAAGCTCTACCACGAGAACCTCAAGGATCCCTACCACGCGACCCTGCTGCACACGTACCTGGTCACGTTCGGGCTGCTGGTGGCCGGCCAGAAGTCGACCATGAAGGTCGATCGCAGCGGGCGCCACGGCACCATGGGATCGGCCAAGGGCGAGCTCGACGACGGGGCTGCCATCGACCCCAAGGAGATGCGCGCGTACAAGGAGGGGATGAAGCTCAACGACGAGCGTTTCCTCGAATTCGTGCGCGAGTTCGACTCTCCCTGGAGCGTGACCATGCTCACCATCTGGCCGAATCTGATCGTGCAGCGGGAGCTCAACACGCTCGGCGTGCGCCACATCGTGCCCAGGGGCCCGCACGCCTTCGAGCTGCGCTGGACGATGTTCGGCTATCAGGACGACGACGAAGAGATGGTTCGTCACCGGCTGCGCCAGGGCAACCTGATGGGGCCGGCCGGCTTCCTCGGGCTCGAGGACAACGAAGCCATCAGCTTCGTGCAGGACGGGCTGCGCGGCGCAACCACCGATCGGAGCATTCTCAAGCTGGGCGGCTCCGAGGAGGGGACGGCGAGCAATCTGATCACGGAGTCGGCCATCCGCTCCATGTACCGGCACTACCGTGAGGTCATGGGCCTTTGACGCCCGGCGACGGAGGGCTCTGAGATGGCCGCGGCCGCACGCTTTGGCTCAAATCTCGATCTGCGCGAGCTGCGCCACGAGATCGAGGAGTTCAACACCGCCTACGCCGAGGTGCTGGACCGGGGCGAGGTGCTGGAATGGCCGTCGTTCTTCACCGAGGACGCCTTCTACCGCATTCGTGCACGCGAGAACGCGGACGCGGACCTGCCCGCCGGGCTCGTGTACTGCGAAGGTCTCGCCATGATCAAGGATCGGGCCTTCGCCATCGCCCACACCGCCATGTTCGAGCCGCGCTACCTGATGCACATGATCAGCAACGTATGCGTGACCGACGTGGATGCGGAAGGCGTCATCTCGGCCCGGGCCAAGTATCTGGTGCTGGAGACGCGCGGGGACGAGGGGACGAGGGTGCACCAGGCCGGCCGCTACCAGGACCGATTCGTGAGAGAGCAGGGACGCCTGCTGCTCAAGTCCCGGGACTGCGTGTACGACTCGCTGATCGTGGACAACGCGCTCGTGCTCCCGGTGTGAGTGAAAAAGGGGACATTCTCGAAAGTGGGGTCAGACACTACTTTCCATCCACCGGACGAAAAGTAGTGTGTCCCCTTTTCTAGGGAAAGCGCAGAAAAGCCCGGCCCACGTCGTTGTTGCTCTCGACCAGGCGGACCAGCAGGTTCATGAACAGCTCGCGTTCGCGAGGCGCGAGGGGCTCGAGAAGGCGCTCCTGAGCGCGCTGCATGGACGCCTTCATGTCGGCCGTGAGCCGCTTCCCCTCGGCGGTGGGCGCCGCGAGCTTCATGCGGCGGTCGCGCTTCCCCGGGTGGCGGGTCACGAGACCGCGCTTGGTGAGACGGTCGAGCACGCCGGCGACGGTGGTGCGGTCGATACCGAGCTCGGCGGCGAGAGAAGCCTGGTCGAGGTTGGGGTTGATGGAGAGCACCGTGAGCAGTCCGTACTGCACCGGTGTGATGCCGAACGCCGCGCACTCCTCCAGGAACATGGCGTAGTGGATCTGGTTGAGGCGCCGCACGAGGTACCCGGGCCGGGACCACAGGGGTGAGCGGGCGAGCTCGGTCGCCTGCGCGGGGCGCCGGATTCCCTTCGCGGCGGGTGCTTCCCGCGGTGACCTCGATGTGCTCGTGGCTTTCACACGCTCTCCCCCGGGTTAGTGCAAGGAACGCGCCTCGCGGGCGGATGCGCCCGTACGGCGGCGCTCCATCGGATGGCTTCGGGCCGAATCGGCATTATAGACGACGCCCGCATCGACGCACGCCGCACACGGCAGGAGGAGGACGCAAAGAGGTGACGGACACGGCCTTCATGTCGGCCGAGACTCTCGCGGCGCGCATCCGGGGCGGCCACCTCTCGCCCATGGACGCGGTGCGCGAGACCCTCGCTCGCATCGAGCGCACGCAGAGCACCCTCAACGCCTTCATCACCGTATGCCGGGAAGAGGCGCTCGGTGCGGCGCGGGAGGCCGGGAACGCGGCGCGCGCACGCGGTCGTGAGCTCGGGCCTCTGCACGGGGTGCCCATCTCGGTCAAGGACATCATCAACACCGCCGGCGTGCGCACCACCTGGGGCTCGCTGCTGATGGCGGACAACGTGCCGCAGGCCGACGCGGTGGCCGTTCAGCGCCTGCGCGCCGCAGGCGCCATCCTCATCGGCAAGACCACGACGCCGGAGTTCGCGCACAAGCTGCTGACCGACGCGCCGCTCTTCGGCACCACGCGCAACCCCTGGAACACGGAGCTGACCCCCGGGGGCTCCAGCGGCGGCGCCGCGGTGGCGGTGGCCTGCGGCATGGGGCCGCTCGCGCTGGCCACCGACGCCGGCGCCTCCACGCGCCTGCCGGCGGCGTGCACCGGCGTCGTCGGCTTGAAGCCCACCCTGGGCGCGGTGCCCCACAGCCAGGTGCCCGACGGCTTCAACAACTTCATCCACCTGGGATTGATGGCCCGCACCGTGCGCGACGTGGCCTTGATGCTGGACGTGCTCGCGGGCGCGCACCCGAGCGATCCGCATTCGGTGGGCACGCCGCGCATGCGGTGCCTCGAGGCCATGGATGCGGGGGCGGATGCGGGCGCCGCGGTGCGGGGCCGGCGCATCGCCTACCGGCCCCTGCTCGGCAATCGCGCGCTCGACGCGGAGGTGCGCGCCGCCTGCGATCGGGCGGCGCAGCGCTTCGAGGCGCTGGGCGCGGAGGTGGAGCTCGTGGACGAGGCGTTCGACAACGCCGAGCCGCCGTGGCGGGTGCTGCAGCAGGCGAACTGGGCCATGCGCTTCTTCGAGCGTCTCGACGAGGTAGGGGATCGACTCGATCCGAGCTTCGTCGAGGGCATCCGCGCGGGCGGCGCCTACACCGGCATGCAGCTTCAGCGCGCGGTGTACCGGCGCACCGAGCTCTACCGCGCGGTGCAGAGCTGGTTCACGAGCTTCGACTTCGTGCTCACCCCCGCATGCAGCCGCCCGCCGTTGCGCGCCGATCACGGCGCGCTCGAGCCCATCGAGGTGAACGGCGAGGTGGTGGGAGACATGCGCGCGGAGTGGGTGCCCTACCTCAACCTCTTCGATCTCACCGGACACCCGGCGCTGAGCGTGCCCTGCGGGTTCACCGAGGGCGGCCTGCCGGTGGGCATGCAGCTCGTCGGCCGCTGGTACGAGGACGCCGCGCTGCTCGCCCTCGCCGGCGCGTTCGAGCAGGCGCATCCGTGGTGCCGGCACGTGCCGCCGATGGCGGAGGGCGGCGTATGAGTGCTCCGCGGGGAGGCGGGCGGCGGTGAGCGCGGGCGCCGCGCATGCCGGCGGCGTGACCCGGGCGCTCGTGCGCCTCCAGCGCGCCATCGACGTGCTGACCGATCTCACCGGGCGCGCCGCCGCCTGGCTGGTGGTGCCCATGGTGCTGGTGGCGTTCACCGTGGTGGTGCTGCGCTACGTCGTCGGCATCGGCTTCGTGTGGATGCAGGAATCCTACGTGTGGCTGCACAGCACCATCTTCATGGTGGCGGCGGCCTACAACCTGCTGCACGAGGCGCACGTGCGGGTGGACGTGTTCCGGCGGCGCATGCGCGCGCACACCCAGGCGCTCATCGATCTCATCGGCTGCTTCGTGCTGCTCGCGCCCGTGGTGGCGGTGGTGTGGTGGTTCTCGTTCAACTTCGTGGCGCGCTCGTGGCGCGCGGGCGAGATCTCGAGCATGCCCGGCGGCATGTACGGCGTGTACATGCACAAGAGCGTGATCCTCGTCTTCTGCGTGCTCGTCGCCGTGCAGGGGATCGCGCTCGCCATCCGCAGCTGGCTCACGCTGCGCGGCGTCTCTGCATCGGAAGCGGGTCATGGCGCTCGGTGAGATACTGAGCCTGGCCATGTTCGCCGGCACCATGGCGGTGCTGATGCTGGGCTTTCCCGTGGCGTTCTCCCTCGCCGGCTCGGCCATCGGCTTCGCCGCCCTCGGCGATCTGCTCGGCGTGTTCGACTGGCGCCTGCTGGGCGGCATGACCCACCGCATCTACGGCACCATGACCAACGAGACGCTGGTGGCGGTGCCTTTGTTCATCTTCATGGGCGTGATGCTGGAGCGCTCCAAGGTCGCGGAGCGGCTGCTGGAGACCGCGGGCCGCCTGTTCGGCACCATGGGCGGCGGGCTCGCCATCGCCGCGGTGGTGGTGGGGGCGCTGCTCGCCGCCGCCACGGGCATCGTCGGCGCCACGGTCACCACCATGGGTCTCATCAGCCTGCCGGCGATGCTGCGCGCGCGCTACGACACCGCGCTCGCGGGCGGCGTCATCTGCGCCTCGAGCACGCTCTCGCAGATCATCCCGCCCTCCACCGTGCTCATTCTGATCGGCGATCTCATGCGCGGCGCCAACGCCGAGGCGCACACCAGCGCGGGCAACTTCATCTACCAGCCGGTCACGGTGGTGGATCTGTTCGCCGGGGCGCTGGTGCCGGGCCTGCTCCTGGTCGGCATCTTCGTGCTGTGGGTGGTGTTCGTCGCCGTGGTGACCCCCAAGCGCTGCCCGCCGGTCGACCGCGATCCGAGCCGCGGCGGCGGGCGCGAGCTCGCCGTGGACACCTTTCGCGTGCTCGTGCCCCCGGTGCTGCTGATCGTGGCCGTGCTCGGCTCCATTCTGGCCGGGATCGCGACCCCCACCGAGTCCTCCGCGGTGGGCGCGGTGGGCGCCACCGTGCTGGCCGTGATGCACGGCGCGTTCAGAGGCGCGCTCCTGCGCGAGGTGGCGGCCTCGACCATGCGCATCACCAGCATGGTGTTCCTCATTCTGATCGGCGCGTCCTTCTTCTCGCTCGTCTTCCGCGGGCTCGGCGGCAACGAGGTGGCCGACGATCTGCTGAACGCCATGCCGGGCGGCATGCTCGGCGCCGTGTTCATGGTCCTCGCCATCATGTTCTTTCTCGGCTTCTTCATCGATTCGTTCGAGATCATCTTCATCGTGGTGCCCATCGCGGCGCCGATTCTCATCGGGTTGGGCGCCGATCCCGTGTGGCTCGGCGTGCTCATGGGCATGATCCTGCAAACGAGCTACCTGACCCCTCCGTTCGGATTCTCGATCTTCTTCCTGCAGGGCGTATTCAGGGACCTGCGGGTGGAGGTGCTATACCGCGGCGTGATCCCGTTCGTCGTTCTCCAGCTCATCGGCGTCGGGGTCGTGGCCACATGGCCGCAGCTGGCCACGTGGCTGCCGAAGGTATTGTTCCCGGTGCCCGGTGGATGAGCCGGCGGCGCGCGCGAGCTGGCCGGGCGCGGATGGAAGACGCATGATGCAACCCAGTGAAAAAGGAGGGAGAACCCCGTGAACGAGAGCAACGATACATCGCAGAAAAACCAAGGCATCGGCCCCATGAAGAGACGCGGCTTTCTGAAAGCGGCGGGCACCGCGGCGGCCGCGGCGGCCGGCACCACCTTCGCCGCGCCGGCGTTCTCGCAGAACCGTGTGAAGTGGCGCATGGCCCTCGCCTGGCCCAAGAACGCGCCTGCGCTCGGCACCGGACCGAAGGTGATGGCCGACTTCGTGGAGAGGGCCTCGGGCGGACGCCTCAGCATCGAGATCTTCGGCGCCGGCGAGCTGGTGCCGCCCCTGGAGCTGCTCGATGCGACCGCGGACGGCACCATCGAGGCGGCCCAGAGCTACCCCACGTTCTGGGCGGGCAAGGATCCCGCCTTTTTCATGGTGGCGCCGCTGCCCTTCGGCCTCACGTCCCAGGAGCAGCAGGCGTGGCTCGAGTTCGGCGGCGGCCTCGAGCTGTGCGAGCGCGTGTACGCCCGCCACGGGGTCAAGTTCTTCCCCCTCGGCAACACCGGCGTGCAGGGCTTCGGCTGGTCGACCAAGGAGCTCAACACGGTGGACGACTTCCGCGGGCTCAAGATGCGCATCGGCGGGCTCAGCGGCCGCGTGCTCAAGGAGCTCGGCACCACGGTGGTGGTGATGCCGTTGGGCGAGGTGCTTCAGGCGCTGCAGTCCGGCGCCATCGACGCGGCCGAGTTCGTCGGACCCTACAACGACCTCACCTTCGGGCTCTATCGGCCCGCCAAGTACTACTACTGGCCCGGCGTGGTGGAGCCCTGCGGCATCGTCGACGCCTTCGTCAACATGGACGCCTGGAACGGGCTGCCCGATGATCTCAAGGAGATCGTGCGCGTCGGCATGGCCCACGGCAACACGGTGCAGTTCAACGACTGGGTCTACCACAACGGCCAGGCCCGCAAGACCTTGGTCGAGGAGTACGGCGTCGAGATCCGCATGCTCTCCGACGATATCCTGAACCGGCTCGGTGAGATCTCCCGCGACGTCATCACGGCGGAGGGGGAGAAGGACCCGCTCGCCAAGGAGATGCTGCAGAGCATCGTCAACTATCGCAACGTCATGCGCCCCTACACGCGGCTCTCCGAGATGGAGTTCATGCGCGCGCGCGAGCTGCCGTTCAAGTACGTGCAGGTCTGAGCGCCGGGGCGGAGCCTGACCGCGACCGCGCCGCTCGCCGGGCCGGGGGCTCCCCCCGGCCCCGGCGGGGGCGGCGCGGCCCATGGGACGGAGGAGCTTGGATATGGGTGAGAAGGGCATCAAGGTGCGCCTGCGCCGAAAGGAGGACGCACGCCACTTGCGCGGGCGCGGCAACTTCATCGGCGACATGGCCATGGTGGGCCAGCTCGAGGCCGCGTTCGTGCGCAGCCCCGTGCCCCACGCGCGCATCAGGAGCATCCAAAAGCCCGGCGGGCTGGAGGAGGCCGTGTTCACCGCGGGGGATCTCGAGGGCCTCGCGCCGATCCGCGCGCACTCGGGGCTGCCCGGCTACAAGAACACCGAGTACCCGTGCCTCGCCACCGGCAAGGTGCGCTTCGCGGGGGAGCCCGTGGCCCTGTGCCTGGCCGAGACGCGGGCGCACGCGGAGGACATCGCCGACCAGGTGGTGGTCGATCTCGAGGAGCTCGACACCATCCCGGACATGTTCGCCGGCCGCAAGCCAGACGCGCCGCGGGTGCACGAGGAGCTCGCCGACAACATCATTCTGGAGACCGCCTTCGACAGCGGCAACGTGGACGAGATGGCGGCCAAGGCCGCGGTCAGCGTCACCCGCGAGCTGCACCTCAACCGCCAGTGCATGGTGCCCATGGAGGGCCGGGCGGTGCTCGCCCACTGGGACGAGCGCGCGGATCAGCTCGTGGTATATCTCTCCACCCAGGTGCCGCACCTGGCGCGCACCGGGCTCGCGGCGTGCCTGGGGCTCGAGCAGCGCCAGATCCGCGTGATTCCGCCCGACGTCGGCGGCGGCTTCGGGCACAAATGCGTGCTCGCGCCCGAGGAGGTGCTGGCGTGCTGGGCGGCCATGCGCACGCGCCGGCCGGTGCGCTGGCTGGAGGATCGGCGCGAGCACCTGAGCGCCGCGGCCAACGCGCGCGAGCACCATTACCGGGTGACCGCCCACGCCGACGAGCGCGGCAAGATCCTGGCGCTCGAGGGGGAGGTCACCGTGGACGCCGGCGCCTACGCCGTGTATCCGTTCACGGCGGGGCTCGAGGCCGCCATGGCCGGCGGCAACCTGCCCGGTCCCTACACCATCACCGCGTACCGGGTGAAGACCTGGACCGTGGCTACCAACAAGCCGCCCATCACCCCCTACCGGGGTGTCGCTCGCACCGGCGTGTGCTTCGCCATCGAGCGCATGGTGGACGCGGTGGCCCTCGAGCTCGGGCGCGAGCCCTGGGAGGTGCGCCTGGAGAACCTGGTGCCCGCCGAGGCCATGCCCTACACCTCGGTCACCCGAAAGTTCTTCGACAGCGGCGACTACCCGGAGAGCCTGCGCCGGGCCATGCAGCTCATCGACTTCGAGGGCGTGCGCGCACGGCAGAAGGCGGGCGAGCCCGACGGGCGGCTCATCGGCGTGGGCTTCGCCACCTACACGGAGCAGACGGCCCACGGCACCTCGGTGTTCGCCGCCTGGGGCATTCCGCTGGTGCCGGGGTTCGAGCAGGCCATGGCCCGGCTCACCCCCGACGGCGGGCTCGAGCTCAGGGTCGGCGTGCAGTCCCACGGCCAGGGCATGGAGACCACCATGGCGCAGCTCGCCCACGAGGTGCTCGGCATCGATCCGGACAAGGTCTCGCTGGTGCACGGCGACACCGGGCTCACGCCGTACTCCACCGGCACCTACGCGTCGCGCAGCATCGTCATGGCCGGCGGCGCGGTGACCCGCGCCTGCCGCATTCTGGCCGAGCGCATCGCGCGCATCGGCGCGCATCTGCTCCAGTGCGAGCCGGGCGAGGTGGAGGTGCGCGAGGGCAAGGTCATCGGGCGCACCGGCGACGTGCCCTTCTCCGAGATCGGGCGCGTGTGGTACATGGCGCCGCAGGAGCTGCCGGAGGACGTGGACACCGGCGGGGTGGAGGTGACCGCGGGCTACCGCCCGGATCCGGACAGCGGCACCTTCTCGTACTCGGCCAACGTCGCGGTGGTGGCGGTGGATCCCGATCTCGGATCGGTGGAGCTGCTCGACTACGCGGTGGTCGAGGACTGCGGCACCCAGGTCAACCCCATGATCGTGGAGGGCCAGATCTACGGCGGCACGGCCCAGGGGATCGGCACCGCCCTCTACGAGGAGGTGCCCTTCGACGACGGGCAGCCGCTGGTCTCCACCTTCCTCGATTATCTGCTGCCGAGCACCACCGAGGTGCCGGCCATCAAGTACGGGCACATGGAGACCCCTTCCCCGCACACCGAGTTCGGCCTCAAGGGCATGGGCGAGGGCGGCGCCATCGCACCGCCCGCGGCCATCGCCAACGCGGTGACCGACGCCCTGCGCGCCGTCGGGGCCGAAGCCAACGAGGTCCCGATCACGCCGCGGCGCCTGCTCGCCGCCATCGACAAGGCCCGCAGCGGCGGGGAGGAGGCGGCATGAAGGCGGCGGCATTCGACTACGAGCGGCCCGCGGATCTGTCGCAGGCCATCCGGCTGCTCGCGCAGGCGAACGGGGCGGCCAACGCTTTGGCTGGCGGGCAGTCGCTGGTTCCGATGCTGAACCTGAGGCTGGTGCGCCCGGAGCTGGTGGTGGACGTGAACGGCCTCGAGGCCCTGCGCCGCGTCGAGGATGAGGGCGAGCACGTGTTCATCGGCGCCCTCGTGACCCACGCCGCCGTCGAGGACGGCCAGGTGCCCGACGTGGGTGCGGACGTCCTGCGCGCCGTGGCCCGGGACATCGCGTATCGCGGCGTACGCAACCGCGGCACCGTGGGCGGCAGCCTGGCGCATGCGGATCCCGCCGCGGACTGGCCGAGCGCGCTCACCGCCCTCGGCGCCGAGGTCCAGGTGGCGGGGCCCGGCGGCACGCGCCGGGTGCCGCTGGAGCGGTTTCTGGTCGGCGCGTTCACCACCGCGCTCGAGCCGGGCGAGATCCTGGAAGGCGTGCGCGTGCCCAAGCTCTCCCGCGGCGCGCGCGTCGCCTACCACAAGTTCTGCCGCAAGACCGGCGACTTCGCCGAGGCCATCGCCGCGGTGGTGGTCGACCCGGAGCGCGACTACAGCCGGGTGGCGGTGGGCGCGCTCTCCGGGGCGCCGGCGCTGGTGCCCGCGGTGGCCGAGGCCCTCGCCGGATCCGGCGGCGAAGCCTTCGCCGCCGGTTTCGATCCCGCGCGCGGGCGCGAGGCGCTGGAGGCGCTCGATCTCGGCCTCGATCCGCTCGACATCCGCATCCACGGCACCGTGCTCAGCCGCGCGGTGAGGAGGGCGTTTCAGTCATGAGAGAGATCAATCTGACCGTCAACGGGCGCAAGGTGCGCGCCCGGGTCGAGCCGCGCACCACGCTCGGCGATTTCCTGCGCGATCAGCAGCGCCTCACCGGCCTGCACCTCGCCTGCGAGCACGGCGTGTGCGGCGCGTGCACGGTGTACCTGAACGGAACGCCGGTGCGCTCGTGCGTCGCCCTCGCCGTGGCCTGCGACGGCGACGAGGTGCGCACTATCGAGAGCTTCGAGGACGACGCGACCATGGCGGCGCTGCGCGATGCGTTCTCCGCCGAGCACGGGCTTCAGTGCGGGTTCTGCACGCCCGGGATGCTGGTGAGCGCGCACGACGTCGTGACCCGCATCCCGGACGCGGACGAGGCGCGCATCCGGCGCGAGCTCGCCGGCAACCTGTGCCGCTGCACGGGGTACGTGGGCATCGTGCGCGCCGTGCGCCGGGTGATCGAGGACGGTGCGGGACGCGGGAAGCGCTGAGGAGCGGCGCGCGCTTCAGGCCGGCGCCATCCTTGCAGGGACGCGCCGTAGGGCGGGATGGAGCGCAGCGGAATCCCGCCGCCCGAGCTGGAGATTCATCCCCGGCTGTGCGCGTCGATTGTCGCGCCGGCTGGCGTCACTTCGCGGCCTGGGCCTTGTCGAGCACGCTCTGGGGCGTCGCCGACACCACCTGACCATACTCGGGCACGAACTTCCCGCCCTCGATGAGCGAGACGAACCTGGGGCGCAGCTCCTCGGCGAGCACCTTGCGGATCCGGGCGTGGACCTCGATATCGGCCCACTCCCCGATCAGCCAGAAGTGATCCGGGTCCTTGACGTCGCGGCACAGCACGCCGTCCTTCATCTGCGCCGGCGACTTGTGCATGGGGTTGTCGTCCGAGTAGTCGAACTCGTTGAACAGCTCGATGAACTCGTCACCGGTGCCCGGCTTGACGCGGAAGTCGTAGATGTGAAGGTAATGGCCCTGCTTGGCGAGGGGTTCGAGCGCCATGGACGATCCTCCTCAGTTCACGGGTACCGGCTCGAGGGTCCGGACGGCGCGCGCGGCGCACAGAGGGGATCGGCGCACCCGCGCAGGCCGAAAGAAAAATAGAGAGTATACTGACGATTTTGGCGGGTCAACACACCGTCCTCCCGCGACGAAGCGGCTTTACCATTCGACGACAGCGACCCGGCGCCGACCGGCTGCCGGCGCGGCGCTCATGCTTGACGCTCGGGGTGAGCTTCGAAGGCGGGAACGGAACCGGCCCCGGCCCCGGTCGTGCAACACTATGATTGCCGAAGCGTTTGGTGGGCGATGGTGGGTTCGAACCACCGACCCCTGCCGTGTGAAGACAGTGCTCTCCCACTGAGCTAATCGCCCGTAGGGCACTGATTCTACGGGCTCCCGAGCGCGAAGGTCAAAGACTTCGTGGGGCCGGCGGCGGGGTTGCCCGTGCGCTCGGGAATGCCGGACAATCACGGCCGCGCGCAGCGCCTTTGCCGCGCGCCGCAGGGAGATCCGCACGCCCGCCCATGACCGTTCGCACGCGTTTCGCTCCGAGCCCCACCGGCTATCTGCACGTGGGCGGTGCGAGGACCGCGCTGTTCTCGTGGCTGCACGCGCGCAGGCACGGGGGCGAGTTCATCCTGCGCATCGAGGACACCGACGTCGAGCGTTCGACGCAGGAGTCCATCGACGCCATCCTGGAGGGGCTGGCCTGGCTCGGGCTCGACTACGACCACGGGCCCATATTCCAGAGCCGCCGCTTCGCGCGCTACGCGGAGGTGGCGCACCGGCTCCTCGACCAGGGCAAGGCCTACCGCTGCTACTGCTCGAAGGAGCGTCTCGAGACGCTGCGCGCAGAGCAGATGGCGCGCAAGATCAAGCCGCGCTACGACGGGCGCTGCCGCAACCGCACCGGGCCCGCCCCCGAAGGCGTCGAGCCCGTGATCCGCTTCAAGAACCCGCTCGACGGCACCGTCGTGGTGAACGACCTCATCCGCGGGCGCCTCGAGTTCCGCAACGACGAGCTCGACGATCTGGTCATCGTGCGCGCCAGCGGCACGCCCACCTACAACTTCACGGTGGTGGTCGACGATCTCGACATGGAGGTGACCCACGTCATCCGCGGCGACGACCACGTGAACAACACCCCGCGCCAGATCAACATTCTCGACGCGCTGGGCGCGCATCTGCCCCTGTATGCCCACGTGCCCATGATCCTGGGCGCGGACGGCCAGCGCCTCTCCAAGCGCCACGGCGCGGTGAGCGTGCTCCAGTTCCGGGCCGAGGGCTACCTGCCCGAGGCCATGCTCAACCACCTGGGCCGGCTGGGCTGGTCGCATGGGGATCGCGAGATCTTCTCCCTCGACGAGATGGTGGATCTGTTCGACGTCACCGACGTCCATCGCAGCGCCGCCTCGTTCAACCCCGAGAAGCTCGTGTGGCTCAATCAGCACTACATCAAGAGCGGGGATCCGGCGCACGTCGCACGGCACCTGAGCTGGCACATGGGGCGCATGGGCATCGACCCGAGTGAGGGCCCCGATCTGGTGGCGGTGGTGATGGCCCAGCGCGAACGCGCGAAGACCCTGGTCGAGATGGCGCAGAACAGCGTCTACTTCTACCGGGATTTCGAGGCTTACGAGGAAAAGTCGGCGCACAAGCATCTGACGCCCGAGATTCTCGGCGCGCTGGTGCAGGTGCGCGAGCGCTTGGCCGGCCTCGAGGATTGGGATGCGAAGAGCATCCAGGACAGCGTCGTGGCGAGCGCCGAGGCCCGGGGGATGAAGCTCGGCAAGCTGGCCCAGCCCCTGCGCGTCGCCGTGACCGGGCGCGGCTTCTCGCCCCCCATCGACGTCACCCTCGAGCTCGTCGGACGCGAGCGCACGCTCGCGCGCATCGACCGCGCCGTCGCACATATACGGGGGCAGAGCGCGCCGGAGTAGGAGGCCTGCGCGGCGCGCCTCAACTTGACACGATCAGGGGGCTATCGTAGATTGCGCAGTTCCCGAAGCGGGGCCATAGCTCAGTTGGGAGAGCGCTACAATGGCATTGTAGAGGTCGCCGGTTCGACCCCGGCTGGCTCCACCAGACCACGAAGGCTGGGCCCCCAGCCTTTTATTTTGCGCGACAGCCTCGTCCCCATCGTCTAGCCAGGCCTAGGACACCACCCTTTCAAGGTGGCGACACGGGTTCGAATCCCGTTGGGGACGCCAAATTTTCTTCGAGAAAATTCGCTACCCTGCATAGGCAGGGGTAGGTAGCAGCTTTTTCACCGATTCTGTATCCATCCAGACGGCGACGGCTCTCAGTCGACAGCTTTTGTGCACAAATGGTCAATGTCCCGATTAGAGAACTCGCCGGATCTTTGACGCAGTCAGCTTGATCTCGACCGGCGGCCTCAGCGACCCTGTACCCACCCGAACTGGCGGCGATCGGCCGAATGGTCGCACACGATTCTCAGGCGCGCATCCGATCAGTGGGGTGAGACATGGGAGCAGAAAGAGTAGCGATAGTCACCGCTGGAGGAAGTGGTATGGGAGCCGGTGCCGCGCGGAAGTTGGCAGCCGATGGGTTTCGTGTTGCCATCCTGTCCTCCTCTGGCAAGGGAGAGACCCTTGCGAAGGAACTCGGGGGCCTTGGCGTGACGGGGTCCAACCAGTCGAATGACGATCTAAGGGGATTGGTAGACCAGACCGTAGAGAAATGGGGGCGCATCGATGTCCTTGTGAACAGCGCGGGACATGGTCCAAGAGCGCCGATACTCGAGCTCTCGGATGAGGATTGGCACCGGGGTTTGGAAGTCTATTTTCTTAACGTCGTCCGTCCGACCCGACTGGTAACGCCCATCATGCAAAGGCAGAAGTCCGGTGTGATCATCAACATCTCCACCTTTGCCGCATTCGAGCCCGATCCTATATTCCCGACCTCCGGCGTGTTCCGGGCAGGACTGGCAGCCTACACAAAGCTGTTCGCGGACAAGTACGCGGGAGAGAATATCCGAATGAACAACATATTGCCCGGCTTTATCGATAGCCTGCCGGAGAAGCAGGAGTTCCGCGACCGCATCCCTATGGGGCGCTACGGAAGAACTGAGGAAATTGCTGATGTGATTGCCTTTCTGGCTTCCGATGGCGCTGGCTACATCACGGGACAGAATATTCGGATCGATGGTGGAATTACCCGGTCTGTCTGATAGCAGAATCGCAGAGCCGCTGCCGGAGGCGACGGTTCGGGACCTCGACCGTAGAGGTTCCACGGTATCCAAACGAGATCTCGGCCCACACGAAAAT
>CAZPFD010000017.1:0-26818 GCA_964585725.1 uncultured Ectothiorhodospiraceae bacterium
TGATCGGCCCCAACGGCTCGGGCAAGACCACGCTCTTCAATTCCATCGTCGGCCATCATCCCATCGACTCCGGCTCCATCCGGTTCCAGGCCCGGGAGATATCGCGGCTGCGGGTCGCGCAGATCGCACGCATCGGGCTGCTGCGCACCTTTCAGCAGACGCGGGTCTTCGTGCGCATGACCTGCCTCGAGAATATGCTGATAAGCCAGCGCCACGCGGAAAGTGGGCTGACCGCGCTGTTCGGGAGCTTTCCGCGCTCGGCCCGGGACAAGGCGGAGGAGCTGCTCGGTTTCGTCGGCCTGTACGCCAAGCGCCACCTGCCCGCGGGCGATCTCTCCTTCGGCCAGCAGAAGCTGCTCGAGTTCGCCATGGCCCTGGTCAACGAGCCCCGAATGCTTCTGATGGACGAGCCCACTGCGGGCATCAATCCCACGCTGATCAACGGGCTCATGGACCGCCTGCGGCGAGCCAACGCGGAGCTCGGCGTGACCTTGCTCGTGATCGAGCACAACATGCGCGTGATCATGAATCTCGCCGAGCACATCTACTGTCTGGCTCACGGCGATCTGCTGGCCGAGGGCAGCCCCGAGCAGATCCGCGGAAACCAGCGCGTCATCGACGCCTATCTCGGGGCGCACTGATGGCACCGCAGGGCCCGCCGGACTCCGATGCTCCGCTCGCCGTGGACGAGGTCGCCCATCGGGCGGCGGCCCTGCGCGAGGGCGGCGTGCCCGTGGAAAAGCTCGCCGGCCTGGCGCGACATCGGCCCTTCGTGCAGATGCAGGACTTGTTCGCCGGCTACGGATCCATGGAGATCCTCCACGGCCTGAACCTCCAGGTGGGGGAGGCGCAGTCGCTGTGTCTCATCGGGCCGAACGGAGCGGGCAAGTCCACCGTGCTCCACTCGATCTTCGGCTTCACCACCATCGGGAGCGGCCGCATTCAAGTCGGCGGGCGCGACGTCACCGGGCTCAGCCCCAAGGACAAGCTGCGAACCGCCGGTGTGGCTTACGTCCTCCAGGACAACGCCGTCTTTCCCGACATGACCGTGGAGGAGAATCTGTGGATGGGAGGTTACTTGATGCAGCACACCGCAGACGCCAAGCGGGAGGCCGAACGCGTGCTCGAGAAGTACCCGCGCCTCGCGGCCCGGCGCAGCCAGCCGGCGCGCGTGCTGTCCGGGGGCGAGCGGCGGCTGCTCGAGATCTCGCGAGCCCTGATCATGAACCCGAGCGTGCTGCTCGTGGATGAACCCTCCATCGGACTCGAGCCCCGCTACATCGAGATGGTCTTCGAGATCCTGGGCGATCTGCAGCACAACGAGGGCAAAACGATCATCCTGGTGGAGCAGAACGCGAAGAAGGGCCTCGAGTTCGCCGATATCGGCTACGTTCTGGTCGACGGGCAGCTCGCACGCGCCGGCGCGGGCGCGGAGCTGCTCCGGGACCCCGAGGTGGGCCGG
The DNA here is from genome assembly GCA_964585725.1 of uncultured Ectothiorhodospiraceae bacterium. Lineage (GTDB taxonomy): Bacteria > Pseudomonadota > Gammaproteobacteria > HK1 > HK1 > CAZPFD01. The sequence goes on from CAZPFD010000017.1 coordinate 1,463, forward strand.
TTGTTTCTGGGGGGATGAGGCGGCGACTGCAGGCGGGTGCGCTTGTCGCCGGGCGAACATTGTCCTAAGGTTCTGATGGCGCTGAGAGCGGTGCCTCGGGACACCGCGCGGGGCAACCGTGCTGCCTGCGCCGCGTAGTCCACGGGGGACAAGGCGCCTGCTCCGGCATCCATCGCGCCGAACGACACCTTTCCCGATGTCGCGCGATGAACCGCAAGAGGAGGCAAGGCCGATGCCGAATGAAAACGACAGCACCAGATACGTGCATCAGGCGCTCAAGATCCTCGCCTTTACCGTGCTGCTGGCAGGGACAGCAGGCGCGAGCGCCCAGAGCAGCGAGTCGCAGGCCGCGGGGGGGCTGGTCCCGGACGTTCGGCCCATGAACACAGTCCGCGCCTCGGCTTTCACCATCCTCGACATCAACGGTGACGGCTACCTCACCCGCGACGAGGTCGAGGACCCGGTCACGCGCAGCCAGTTTCCGTCACTGGACAGAAACCACGACGGGCGCCTGGACAGGGCGGAGTACAGCGGAATGCCGCAGTAGGGACGCTCGCAACGGAGCCGGCGTCCCGCAACGCCTTCATCCCTGCTCGAGCACCTCCGCGACGGCGCTGCCGACCTCCCGGGTGCTGGCATTACCCCCCATGTCGGGGGTCCGCGGCCCGCCCTCGGAGAGGACGCGCTCTACGGCGCGCTCCACGGCGCGCGCGGCGTCCGCATGCCCCAGGTGCTCGAGCATCAGCGCACCCGACCAGATCTGTCCGATGGGATTGGCGATACCGCGCCCGGCGATGTCCGGCGCGGACCCGTGCACCGGCTCGAACATGGAGGGGAACTCCCGCTCGGGGTTGATGTTGGCAGATGGAGCGATGCCGATGGTCCCGGCCACGGCGGGCCCTAGATCCGAGAGTATGTCGCCGAGCAGATTGCTCCCTACCACCACGTCGAACCAATCCGGGTGCAGCACGAAGTGAGCACTCAGGATGTCGATATGGTACTGGCTGGTGCGGACATCGGGATAATCGGCGGCGATGGCCGCGAAACGCTCATCCCAGTAAGGCATGGTGTGGATGATCCCGTTGGATTTGGTGGCAGAGGTCAGGTGCTTCTCGGGACGCTCCCGTGCCCGCTCGAAGGCGTAGCGCAGTATCCGATCGACCCCCCGGCGGGTGAACACGGACTCCTGCACGACCATCTCCGCCTGCGTCCCCGCGTACATGCGCCCACCGATCTCGGAGTACTCGCCCTCGTTGTTCTCACGCACCACGAGGAAATCGATATCCTCGGGCCGGCGATCGCGCAGTGGGGACACCATCCCGGGCATCATGCGCACCGGCCGCAGATTGACGTACTGCCTGAATTCACGGCGGATGGGGATGAGCAGGCCCCACAACGAGACGTGGTCGGGCACACCGGGATAGCCGACCGCGCCGAGGAATATGGCGTCGTGAGCGCGCAGCTGCTCGATGCCCTCCTCGGGCATCATGCGCCCCGTGCGCTGATAGGTCTCACAGCTCCAGTCGAGGCTGTGCCACCGAAAGGCGATCCCGAAGCGGCGGCCCGCCGCATCCAGAACCCGCATGCCTTCGGGCACGACCTCCCGGCCGATGCCGTCGCCGGGAATGACCGCGATCTCGTAGGTCGTCTTGGCTGCATTCATGTGTGGCGACCTTTCAATGCCTGAATGGTGTGTGGTGCACCTCCCCGCAGCGGGATGATATATTTATGCGGCCCGGGAGGGGAATCAACCGGAGTCGACAGACCGGCGCAGGCCCGCGCACCGCACGGGCTTTTTTCACTTTTGCGCGGATTTTCGGGAAACGGGTGGTTTCGGGTTTCGGAGGGCGAGGCCGGGTCCTGCGGCACGCGCCTCTCCGCCGCCAGCCCGAAACCGTCGCAATCAAGTGGTGTCAGAGATGACTTTCTCAGCAACGGGTACGTGGCTCTTTTGCTGCGATGCGATAGAAAGTCATCTCTGACGCCACTTGATTGAGGAGCCTTCGGGAGAGCACACCAAAGCATGAAAGTCGGAGTACCCAAGGAACGCTTGGAGGGCGAGACGCGAGTCGCAGCCACGCCCGAATCGGTCAAGAAGCTGATCGCCCTCGGGCTGGAAGTGGTGGTCGAGAAGGGGGCCGGCGACCGCGCTTACTTCCGTGACGAAGCGTACCGTGAGGCCGGGGCGTCCATCGGCGCCGACGAAGAGGAGACCCTGAGGGATGCGGACATCGTATTCAAGGTGAGGCGCCCGCAGCCAGACGAGGTGAACCTCATGAAGCGCGGAGCGATGCTGATCGGATTGCTCTCGCCGCACGGCGATGTCGAGGGCGCCCGCCGCTACGCCGAGCAGGGGGTTGTGGCACTGGCGCTGGAATTCATGCCGCGTATCAGTCGCGCGCAGTCGATGGACGCGCTGTCCTCACAGGCCAATCTCGGCGGGTACAAAGCGGTGGTGGACGCGGCGGCGCTCTTCACACGGGCGATGCCCATGATGATGACCGCGGCAGGCACCATCGCGGCTGCGCGGGTCTTCGTGATGGGCGCAGGCGTCGCCGGCCTGCAAGCCATCGCCACCGCCAAGCGCCTGGGCGCCATCGTCAGCGCCACCGACGTACGGCCGGCGGTCAAGGAGCAGGTGGAGAGCCTCGGCGCGAAGTTCGTGACGGTGGAGAGCGACGAGGCGGTGCAGGCCGAAACCACCGGCGGGTATGCGAAGGAGATGAGCGAGGAGTACAAGCGGCGTCAAGAGGCGCTCGTTGCAGAGACCATCAAAAAGCAGGACATCGTCGTGTGCACGGCGCTCATCCCGGGCCGTCCCGCACCACGTCTCGTCAGCGAGGAGATGGTGAGAAGCATGAAGCCCGGATCCATCATCGTTGATCTGGCCATCGAGCAGGGGGGCAACTGTGCGCTGGCACGCGCCGACGAGATCGTCGACGTGGACGGCGTGAGAATCGTGGCGCATACCAATCTGCCCGGCCACCTGCCGGTGGATGCGTCGTCCCTCTACGCGAGAAATCTCGTCAACCTCGTCACTCCGCTCGTCGACAAGGAAAGCGGGCGGCTGGGGCTCGATTGGGACGACGAGGTGGTGGCGGGCACGACCTTGACCCGGGACGGCCAGATCGTGCACCCGGCGCTCACCGGGCAATCCTGAATCGCCGTGCGGCAACCCGAGACAGCGTGGCGGCCGGGGTTCGGCTGTATCTCGAGCCGGGGGCGGCGAAGCGCGCCGCGCGCCGCGAACGACGCTTCACGGCCCGCGCTGTAGCACACCTGTTCAGGGAGGGAAAGCATATGGAAGCGGCACAAATCGATCCATTCGTGTTTCGGATCTCCATCTTCGTACTCTCGATCTTCGTGGGCTATTACGTCGTGTGGAGCGTCACACCCGCGCTGCATACACCCCTCATGTCGGTCACCAACGCCATTTCGTCGGTCATAGTGGTCGGTGCCCTGCTTGCGGTGAGCGTGGACATCGCACAGGACGTGGCGCGCGGCTCGGGGCTTCTCTCCAAGTTCCTCGGATTCGCCGCCCTGACGCTCGCCTGCGTCAACATCTTCGGCGGTTTTCTCGTGACCCAGCGCATGCTCGGCATGTACAAGAAGAAGCAGAGATAAGGGGAGGTCGAGGGTGTCTGCGAATCTGGCGGCGCTCGCATACCTGATTGCGGGCATATTCTTCATTCTGGCGCTGAGGGGCCTGTCCTCGCCCGAGCTTGCGCGGCGCGGGAATCTTTTCGGCATGACGGGCATGGTGGTCGCGGTGGTGACCACGCTGTTCGTCGCCGGGATCACCGACGCGCTGACCTGGGGTCTCATCGCCGCCGGGGTGGCCATCGGCGGCAGCATCGGTGCGGTCATCGCGCGCCGGATCCCGATGGCGGCGATGCCGCAGCTCGTGGCGGGCTTTCACAGTCTCGTCGGCATGGCTGCGGTGCTGGTCGCAGCGGCGGCGCTCTACACGCCCGAAGCTTACGGCATCGGCACCGTGGGCAGCATCAAGACCTCGAGCCTGATCGAGATGTCCATAGGCCTCGCCATAGGGGCCATTACGTTCTCGGGATCCGTGGTGGCCTTCACCAAGCTGCAGGGGCTCGTCTCAGGCGCCCCCGTGGTGTTCACCGGACAGCACGCATTGAACGCCGTCATCGCGCTCGTCATCATCGGCCTCATTGCCTGGTTCTGCACCAGCGAATCCCACGCTGCGTTCTGGATTATTGCAGCCCTTTCCTTCGCGATCGGATTCCTGATCATCATCCCCATCGGCGGGGCCGATATGCCGGTCGTGATCTCGATGCTCAACTCCTACTCGGGGTGGGCCGCGGCCGGCATCGGATTCACGCTGGAGAATACTGCCCTCATCATCACCGGCGCGCTGGTGGGATCGGCCGGCGCAATCCTCTCCTACATCATGTGCAAGGGAATGAACCGTTCCTTCTTCAACGTCATCCTGGGCGGGTTCGGCGGCGAGGCGGCGGCCGCGGCCACCGGGGCGGAGCAGCGCCCGGTGAAGCAAGGCAGCGCCGAGGACGCGGCCTTCATGATGGAGAACGCCGACTTCGTGATCATCGTGCCCGGCTACGGCATGGCCGTGGCCCAGGCCCAGCACGCGGTCGCCGAGATGGCCGAAACGCTCAAGGCCGCAGGCGTCAGGGTGGCCTATGCCATCCATCCCGTGGCGGGGCGCATGCCCGGTCACATGAACGTTCTGCTCGCGGAGGCGAACGTACCTTACGACGAAGTCTTCGAGCTGGAAGACATCAACAACGAGTTCTCGCAGGCCGACGTGGCGTTCGTGATCGGTGCCAACGACGTGACCAACCCGGTCGCCAAAACCGACAAGACGAGCCCTCTGTACGGAATGCCGGTGCTGGACGTGGAGAAGGCGAAGACGGTGCTGTTCGTGAAGCGAAGCCTCGCGCCCGGCTATGCGGGGGTCGACAACGAGCTCTTCTACCGCGACAACACGATGATGCTCTTCGGCGACGGCAAGAAGATGGTCGAGGAGATCGTCAAAGCCCTGTAGCGCGCAGCTCTGGCTCCGCTGAATGCCCATTCGGTAACACGAAGGACACGAAGATCACACGAAGACCACGAAGAAAAGCTTGGAGTTGTTAACGTGTAAGGCTCGAGTGGTCGCTGACTACCGGTGATGGCAGAGTAGTTCGACCCGCCGCCTAACCAACCTTGAAAACCATGAAGCCCACGAGCGGCGATCAAACAGAAAACAACAAATTCTTAAGGAATTTTTCTTCGTGGTCTTCGCGGGCTCTTCATGCTCTTCGTGTTAGAAAGCGGCGCTTGAGTCCTCGACAGGCCTCAATTGAGGCCGTGCAGGTAGTCGCGGGACATGCGGTTCAGGGCCGCTTTATAGGAGTCGAACAGCAGAGCCAGCCGCAGGAACACCTCGTCGAGAGCCAGCTCGCGCGCCGTGGGATGCTCGGCTGCGCGCTGGAAGTATGAGCGTCCGAAATCCACGTAGTACTGCATGTCCACCGGGCGGCGTCCGTAGCGGTGGCGATGCTCGATCCAGCGCGGGAACAGCCCCGTCAGGAAGAGCGAATAGTTGCCGATGTGCGAGTAGATCTGAAACTTGCGGCGGGTATCCGCGTGTTGTGCCTCGCCGATCAGGTCCACGATGTATTCGCGCCGCTCGGGATCTCCGGGCTGCACGCGATAGAGGCGTTCCGCCGTGATGAAGATGCTCAGCAGGTTGGCTACGTAGTTGATGATCTTGCGATCGCTTTGCGTGCGGTGATCGTTCAGACTGCGCCGCAACAAGACGCTGAAGAGCAGGAACGGAGAGATGTCCAGTAAAACTTTGCTGCGCTGGCAGATCTTCTGAAACAGGTACTCGCTGCTGAGCATCGACTCGACGGTCGTGGGCAGGCTGTTTACGAGCTGCGAGATCTCCTCGTAGCTGCGCCCGGGCACCGGGAAGTTCTCGATGATGAATCGAAGATCCCGGTCCTCGAGTCGATCCAGATCGCTGCGCGCGAAGTCCGGTCTTTCCATCTCAAGCCCTCTGCCGTCGTGTGCCCGGTGCGCTCGACGGCCTACCTCCCACAATCGGCATTCCCCGCGCTACCCTTGAGGCCGCTCGGGCACCGGGCAGGGCGCCCGGGCATTGCACGTCACTCCTTCCCGAGACGGCCGATGTCAGTTTTTCTCTAATTTTATCAGCAAGTTGCGGTTGTGTCCGCGCTCAGCCGAGGTGCTCTGCGAGAAAGGCGAGTGTTCGCTCCTTGGCCAGGGCAGCGCTCTCTGAATCGTAATCCGCGCGGGCATCGCAGTTGAACCCGTGGCCGGCCGGATAGGTGTAGATCGGAATCTCGGGCTGTGCTCCGCGGATGCGCTCCACGTCCTCGGGTGGAATGATCGGATCCCGCTCACCGAAATGCATCAACACCGGGCAGCCGGCGCGCTCAGCGCAGAACTGCACGATCTGTCCGCCGTAGTAGCAAACCGCGCACGCCACATCCAGGCGCGTGGCGCTGAGCCAGGCGATCGAGCCGCCCCAACAGTATCCCACCGTTCCGACCTTCCCTGCTTCCTGCAACGTTGCCGCCGCGGCTGCGACATCGCGCAACGGATCATCCCATCCCAGTGCGGTGCGCAGCTCGCGACCGCGGGCCAGGCCGTCATCCGTATAGTCGAGCTCCACACCGCGCTCTATCCGATCGAAGAGGGCCGGCGCGACGGCGGCGTAGCCTCGGGCGGCGAAATCGTCGCACACGCGCCGGATATGCTCGTTGACACCAAACACCTCCTGGATGACGAGGATCCCCCCGCGACATCTTGCTTCGGGATCGGCGCGATAGGCGCTCAGAGCATGACCGTCATCGGCCTCGAGTTGCAGCGTCGTACCCATGATCTCGAACTCGCTCCCGCCAAGGTCGACAATCAGTTTTCAGCGTAGCGCTCCCGGTGTCAACCGGCGCGGTGCTTCGTTTGTCCACACCGAGCTCTTCGATTCGCGATCGTGCCGAGCACCCGTGCGGAAGCGCACCACAGTGCCCTGGGATCGGAATGTTGCGCATTCCCGTTCGCGTGCTCAGTCGGCCCGCGTCTCTCACCGACTCACCGGAAGTCGCGAGAGCGGGTTCGCAGCCGACCGAGCAGCTGCGTGTGATCCGTCAGCCTGCGGGCGATCACATGTACCACCTCTCCGTCGCGCTCGATCACGCCATCGACGCCGAGCAGGTTGGCGCCGAGAAGGGCTCTTCGCTGCTGCCGCGCGATAGCGGGCCAGACGACGATATTGACGTATCCGGTCTCATCCTCAAGCGTTGCAAAGATCACACCGCTTGCCGTCGATGGACACTGCCGATTGACGACGAGCCCCCCCGTATGCACGCGGGCGCCTTGCGCGCATTCGCGCACGCTGGCGGCCGGCGCCATCCCTCTTCGCCTCAGGTGCCTGCGCAGCAAGGCGAGCGGATGGCGGCCCAGCGACAGGTCGAGGGCCGCGTAATCGGCGATCAGATTCTGCCCTTCGGTGGGCACCGGCAACAGCGGGATCGCCTCCGCGAACGCCGCCGGCGCCAAGAGCGGCGGCATCGGCTCGATGCCCAACACCCACCACCGCGCCTGATGGCGGTTGGGCGTGATCTCCCCCAGAGCACCCGCCGCAACCAGCCGATCTCTGTCCCGGCGGCTGAGTGAGAGGAAAACCGTTGGGGTCAGGGGCCCCGTTGGGGTCAGGTCTTGCAGTGCCACACCTGATGAGCAAGCTGGGCCCGAGGATGGATCCGGCTCGAATGTGGCACTGCAAGACCTGACCCCAACGGGGCCCCTCGAAGGAAAATCGGAATGTCCCCTTTTTTCCTCTTCCCGCAGGGCCACCAGGCGCTCGGCGCCGGCGCGGGAGAGTCCTTTCACCATGCGCAACCCGAGACGCACGGTGGGCTCGCCGCACCGCCCGCGCTCCAACGTGCAATCCCAACGGCTCATCCGCACATCCACGGGGCGCACCTCCACGCCGTGGCGGCGCGCGTCCTCCACGATCTGCGCGGGGGCGTAGAAGCCCATGGGCTGGCTGTTCAGCAGCGCGCAGGTGAACGCGGCGGGCTCGTGGCGCTTGAGCCAGGCCGAGATATAGACCAGCAGCGCGAAGCTCGCGGCGTGCGACTCGGGAAAGCCGTACTCCCCGAAGCCCTGGATCTGCTGGAAGATGCGCTGTGCGAACTCCTCCGAGTAGCCCCGCTCGCGCATGCCGGTGTGCAGCCGCTCCTCGAATCCCCGTAGATCCCCCCGGCGGCGCCAGGCCGCCATCGCCCGGCGCAGCTGATCGGCTTCGCCCGGGCTGAAGCCGGCCGCCACCACCGCGAGCTGCATGACCTGCTCCTGAAAGATGGGGACCCCCAGGGTCCGCTCCAGCACGGCCTGCACCGCCGCCGAGGGATAGGTCACCGGCTCCTCGCCCCGCCGGCGGCGCAGATAGGGATGCACCATGCCGCCCTGGATGGGACCCGGCCGCACGATGGCGACCTCGATGACCAGGTCGTAGAAGGTCCGGGGCGCGAGCCGGGGCAGCATGGCCATCTGCGCCCGGGACTCGATCTGGAAGACGCCGACGGTGTCGGCACGCCGGATCATCTCGTAGACGGCCGGATCCTCGGCGGGCACGCCCGCCATGGTGAGCGGTTTGTCCAGCCCGCGGTAATCGCAGACGAGATCGAGCGCCCGATGGATGGCGCTCAGCATCCCGAGCCCCAGCACGTCCACCTTGAGCAGTCCCAGCGCATCCAGGTCGTCCTTGTCCCACTGGATGACGGTGCGCTGGGGCATGGCGGCGTTCTCGATGGGCACGAGGCGCGAGACCTTGTCGCGGGCGATGACGAAGCCGCCCACGTGCTGGGAGAGGTGGCGCGGGAAGCCCACCAGCGTGTCCACCACCTGGATCAGTCTCCGCATGACGGGGGTTTCCGGATCGAATCCGAGCTCGCGCAGGCGATCGGGCAACACGCCCCTGCCGTCCCACCACACCAGAGACTTGGCCAGCCGGTCCACCTGCGCCTGCTCCAGCCCCAGCGCCTTGCCGGCGTCACGCACGGCGCTGCGCGGCCGATAGCAGATCACGGTGGCGGCCAGCGCGGCCCGCTCCCGGCCATACTTGGCGTAGACGTACTGGATGACCTCTTCACGCCGTTCGTGCTCGAAATCCACGTCGATGTCGGGGGGCTCGTTGCGCTCCTTCGAGATGAAGCGCTCGAACAGCGTGGCCATGCGGGCCGGGTCCACCTCCGTGATTCCGAGGCAGTAGCAAACCGCGGAGTTGGCGGCGGAGCCCCGCCCCTGGCAGAGGATGTCGCGGCTGCGGGCGAAGCGCACGATGTCGTAGACGGTGAGAAAGTAGGGCTCGTAGCCGAGCGTCGCGATGAGGGCGAGCTCGTGCTTCACCTGAGCCTGTACGCTTTGGGGCACGCCGCGAGGCCAGCGCCGGCGCATGCCCTCTTCGGTCAACCGTCGCAGATAGGCGGCGGGTCTCTCGCCGCGGGGGGCGAGCTCCTCGGGGTATTCGTAGCGCAGCGTATCCAGCGAAAAATGACAGCGCCTGGCCACGATCACGGTCTGCGCGAGCAGCTCGCGGGGGAGGATCCCGGCCAGCCGTTCCCGGCTGCGCAGGTAACGCTCACCGTTCGGGTACAAGCGCAGACCGGCTTCTTGCACCGGACACCCGAGACGAACAGCGGCCAGGACGTCCTGAATCGTCTGCCGGGAGCGCCGGTGCATGTGGACATCGCCGGCCGCCGTCGCGGGCAGCCCCGCCGCTGTCGCCAGGCGCATCGATGCCTCGAGATGCGCTCCGTCATCGGGGCCGTAAAGGAGCTCCACCGCCACCCATGCCCGGTTCGGAAAGCATGCACCGAGCCAGCGCGCCTGCTCGAGGCAGGTGCGGTAGCGGCTTCGCGGCAGGCGGGCCAGATCGGGCGGCGGGATCATGAGCACGAGGCAGCCCGCAACCCCGCCGCCCACATCCATGCGGGTCAGGCGGTAGTCGCCCTTCTCCGCGGCCCGCCGCCCCCGGGTGATGAGCTCGGAGAGGTTGCCGTAGCCCTGCCGGTCGGCTGCCAGCAGCACCAGACGGGGACCGTCCGCGAGCGCGAGCTCGCTGCCGACGATCAGCCGGATGCCATGAGCCCTGGCCGCGACGTGGGCGCGCACGACGCCGGCGAGCGAGCACTCGTCGGTGAGCGCGAGCCCCTCATAGCCGAGGGCTGCGGCGCGTGCGACCAGCTCCTCCGGGTGGGAGGCTCCCCGCAGGAAAGTGAAGTTGGAAATGCAGTGCAGCTCGGCGTAGCCGGGCGCGGTGTCGTCGGGCATGGCCGGTGACGGGCACGAACGGAGACTGTATTTTTATACAGTATCCGGCCCGGCGTGGCCATATCCCGGCTGGGGGCATTCCGGCTCCCGATTACCCCGAAGCTCAGCCCCCTCGGCGGGGGCGGGGTGGCGAGCCCGGCTCTTCGCGGATTTCCGGGAACCCGCGCCGACGCGCACCAACGGCAATGGGTGCCGGGGTATGCGCCGCGAAGTCGCAAGCCCCGCGGCGCGGGGGGCCGGGAGCTGGCCCGGGCGCGATGGGAGCCTCGAGCGCTCGAGCGAGGCCCGCGGTGCGCCGGGAGAGCACGGCGCAGCCCCGCGTGAATTCGAGGTTCACGGGCCATCTCGGGGCTTGCGACGCAGAGGTGCGTGCCCCGGGACCCAGCGGCGCCCAGGAAAACGACCGATATCCCGGAAATCTGCGAAGAACCTCGTTCCCCGGTACCGTTATCGGCGCCGTTCAGCTCCCGCCCGCCAGGAACCCGAGCAGCTCCGCGTCGCCGACCAGCCGTTGCAGCACGTTGCTGACCGCGGCGTTGATGAGCGCCTGATTCTCGTCCGCGCCGGGCGCGGTCATGACGTTCTTGCTCTGCTTGCCGCGATAACGCCCCGTGAAGGTCCGCGTTCCGCGCGTCGCCTCGGCGCGCACCGTCGCGCTGGTATCCACCCCCCTGACGAAGGTGCCGCCGCGGGGCATGTAGACGATGCTCGCGATCTCGACCGTGAGGGTCGCGTCGGCGGCCGCCCCCGCCTCCGCCACCGAGAAGCCGACCGCCTCCAGCGCCCGCGCCAGCTCCCGGCGCACCGCCGGCGTGATGTCACCCTCGGTGCGGATGGTGGCGGTCTTCTCGTAGACGCCCCCGCGCTGCCCGACGACGGGGCTCGGGCGCGCATCGACCACGCTCAACGCCAGACGCGTACCCTCCCCGATGGTGCGGTGCTCCGCCGTCTCCAGGGCGGGGCGCACCGAGACCACCTGCGGGCTCAGCGCGCAGGCGCCCAGCGCCGCGGCCAGCACCGCCAGACCCCACGTCCGCTTTCGCATCGTGCCTCCTCGGATTGGTGTGGTTTCCGCCGCGTCGGGTTCACGGGGTGCGGAACCCGCCCGCATCTCTGCGCCGCGGCGCAGCCGCCATTCTACACAGGGCCTTGAGCCGCAAGCGAAGCCCACCCTGCGGTGCAGCGTGCCGGAGACCGTCCACGTCCGACGTTCCCCCGCTTCCGGCCCGTACTCGGCGGGATTCCATCCCGCCCCACGCGCCTCGTCGCCACTCTCCGGCGCCGGCTCCAAAACGAAAAAACCGCGAACAGAACGCGAAACCTTCCTGGACGACGCGGCCCGGACGCTACAATGTCCGGGCATCGAGCGGCCATTCGACCAGGAGCTGCCCATGACCGCGGACGAACTTTCACCCAATCTCCAGCTCGTGCCGGCGCAACGCATCCGCTTCCACGAAGCCTTGGAGCACCGCCGCACACAGCGGCTCGTCGAACGCCTCGAGAGCGAAGCGCGCCTGCGCAATCCGCCCATCGTCGCGACGATGCCCGAGGGCGACTACCTGCTGCTGGACGGCGCGAATCGGGTCAGCGCGTTCCTCGAGCTCGGCTACTCCCACGTTCCCGTGCAGGTGGTGGAGTACGGCGCCACCACCGTGCAGCTCAAGGGATGGCATCACCTGCTGGTCGACGCGAGGTCTCTGCGCCTGCGCGCCGTGTACGAAGCCCTGCCGCGGGTCGCCACGCGCCGGGTCGAGCAGAGTGAGCTCGTCACCCTCCTCGAGCTGCGGCGGGTTTTCGCCGTTCTCGTGGAGGACGGAGACGCCTTCTGGGGCTTGTTCCCGGCAGGAGGAGCCAGGCCCTCCATCGAAGAGCGCGTCGAGGTTCTCAACGAGATCGTCGGCGCGTACGAGGGCCAGAGCAAGATCGAGCGCATCAAGCTGGCCGACTATTCGCAGCTGCCGAAGGACATTCATGAAGCCAAGCACCAGCTGATTCTGTTTCCCGTGATCCACAAGGAAGAGCTGATCTCGGTGGCCGCACAAGGCATACGCATCCCCACCGGGCTCACGCGCCACCTGATACCCGGTCGAACGCTCGGCCTCAATCTGGAGCTGGCCTTTCTGCGCGAGCTCGAAACTCACGAGCAAAAGGTGGCGCATTTCCAGCGCTACCTGAGGCAGCTCGCGATAGAAGGGCGCATCCGCTTCTACGAGGAGCCGGTGTTCATCATGAACGAATGAATGAGCCCGGGGCCGCGGAGAGTCCGAACGGGATTTTTGCGCTGCCACCGTGAGGTTGGTATCCTGCGTATCGTGTAGTGGCCGCTCCCGCCACCCGACGGCAGTCGCGGGGGCACAAATGGGCACTGCGCACCCCCAGCCGCCGACCGGTGAGGGCCGCGGATTGGAGGGCTCGACCTCCAAGGAGATACGCATGCGCCTTGTGATCGAAGGAGAGGATTTCCGACGCTTGTCGCCGGAGACACAGCGCGATCTGATGAAGCTCCTGACGGGCAAGAACTACACCGAGGCACCGGAGCTGCCGCGCAAGACGCGCTACCGGTTACGCGAACCCATCGATCTCACGCCCGAGCTGACAGCGAAGCTGATGCACGGCCTGGCCGACGACCATCGGCGCCGGCTGGAGCTCTTCGCGCGCAACGAAGGCCGGGTCAGCATGCAGGAATTGCTCAAGCTCACCAACGACACCGATTGGCACGTGTTGTCGTATTTCCAGAGCGTGGTCACGCGCAAGCTCCGTCGCCTGCTGCCCGAGGCCGCAAAGAGCGTACAGCTCATCGGCTGGGACTACAACTCCACGCAATGGAACGCGGACCACACCCAGATCGTGGACGGCACCTACTACGTGACCGAGGAATCGGCGAGGTGCCTGCGCTCCTACTTCCACATGACCTGATCGTCCGGCGGCGTCTCAGCATCGCGGCCAAAAGCCGCTGCCACGGAGGCCCGCCAAGCGCGGCGAGAAACGCTTCGCCTCGAAGCCGGGAGCCCGGCTCGCGCTGTAGCGCCCAGCGCCTTGCAGCAGCAGTGTTCCACATTCGCGCGCCGGTACTTAACCCAGAGCCGTCAGAACCGCGACACCGGCGAAAACCATTGCGACGCCGATCCACTGCTGCGGGGTGATGTGCTCCCGCAGCACGAAGCGTGCGAGCAGGGTCGTGACCGCGCCGAAAGTGGATGCGGTGACCGCCGCAATCTCTGATCCCGCTCCCTGGCTACCCGCAAACAGCGACAGATAGCCTCCGGCGTCCAGCGCACCCTGCGCTGCGAGAAACGGCCACCAGCGCAGTGGCAGATTCGGGCGTTCGCCGCGCACCAGAAAGAGAAGCAAGATTGCGGCCAGACTGACGAGGCGGCCGAGCCAGAGCGTTTGCAACTCACCGTAAATGGGCGCCGCCGCCTGCCCCGCCGCCACCAGCACCGCGTATGCCAGGGCAGCGCCGAGCGCGATCAGCACCGTCGTGCGAAGCGCACCGCGACTCACGTGCTCGTGGGTCTCGTATTCCTCCGCACATTTGGCGACGATCACCACGCCGGCCACCGTTACGGCCATGGCCGTCCACTGAAAGACGCTCGGCCGCGCACCCAGCACGACCCAGAGCGCGACGACCAGGACGGGGTGACTGGCCACGATGGGCGCTACGACACTGACCGGGCCGCGCGCGAGGCCCCAGTACAGCAGCAGCGTCATGACCGTGGTGGCGACGCCGTTGAGAAAGACGAGCCATGCTCCCGAGAGCGCCCAGTTGAGCGGCGGCGACGTCCACAGCACCCATACGGTCAGAGTCACCGACCCCACCGTCAACATGCCGAGCAGCGCACTCGCGTGCCCGAGGGCTCGGCTGCTGAACCGGGCCATGAAGTCGGCGACACCGAGGTTGACGGCGCACAAGCCGCCCCATAGAGCTGGATTCATCGGTCAGGCGGATTTCTGGCCGGCTCCGTAGCGACGCTCATACGCCTTCTTTGCAGCCTCGAAGCACTCCATGGGTGCACGTACGACGCCTGCGCCTATCTGTCCCCCATCGCGTCCGGCGATGCCGACGTCCATGACGGGAAGGATACCCGTATCCACGACGCGCACAACGTCGATCCCGGTGGGAGTCCCCCGATACCCGAGGTAGGGAATGCGAAAGTCGGTATGCTCGCCGACGGTGATGCCGTACATGTGGAGGTTCCGCTCTACCATCGCGTCCGGCGAGCCTCCTTGATATTTCTGGAGCGGGAAGGCGGCGGCCTGTGCGAAGCCCCCGAGACCGACGGTCTCGGCGATGACGCTCTCGCCGCCCATCCAGGTGATCTCGTCCTCGGTGTGCCCTTCGAAAAGCTTCGCTTCCACGCTCGCGGGAGGGCCCAGGAACCACTCGTCCCCGAGCCCGCTCACTCGAATGGCGAAGTTGCGGCAGTTGAATCCCATGGCGGTGACCAGGCTCGACCCGGCGATGCCGTGGGCGGCATCCGCCATCGCCTTGGCCGCCGCCATGGACAACCTGAGAAAGAAGTAATGGTCCTCGGTCAACACCTCCACCGTGCGCCGCACCGCCTCGGAGCGTCGCGCGTCCAGCTCGAGCAGGTGCGGGAACAGCTCACGTGCGAACAGCAGCGACGCGGCCGTGTTGCGGCTGTGGAGCTCGTCGCCCATATGCAGAGCGCGGCACATGATCGGCTTGAGAGGGAAGCCGCCGGCCCGCTGCACCGCCTGTCCGATGACCGGCGCCACCACGTCCTGCACGAACAGCAGGCGCTCGCGCACCCCTTCGTCGTAGACTCCGTAGTTGAGCCTGCGTGGATTGGTTCCTTCGTACATATTGCAGTAGGCCACGTTGCCGAAACTCGCGTTCTCCACTACGAACACCGGCATCGAGGGGGTATAGATCCCGGCGAGCGAGCCCACGCATGCGTACTCGGAGCAGCCTCTGACGCGCACGGTGCCGGAAGCGAGCTTGGCCTCCGCCTCCTGCCGGTCACGGGCCAACCCCTCGAACAGGACACCACCGATGACGGCTTCGCGCTGCCCCCCGGTGTACTCGCTCCAGGGCATGGCAGGCCCGGAGGTAAGAATCGTTTCGGCCGAAAGCCCCGGCACCACGTCAATGGCCGGCGCGATCTTCGTGAGTATCACCTCCGAAGCGCAGAGCCTGTGCAGGGCGCTCTGGTTGGCGCTGTCTCGGTGGGTGCGTTCCTCGGCCATGGCATGCTCCTCCCTCGAATCCCGGCAATCTTCTTCAATTAATTGATTAGTTAATAGTATGATTGCTGTTTATCTCATCGAGCGCAAGCCGACAGAGCGCGCTCCCCGAGGGGACGCCCGCGGAGAGGCCCGTCGGCGCCGTTCAGACGTTTGCCTCGGGTACAATGTTGCGGGTGCGTGGGGCGTGGGTGCGGATATGACCGAAAGAAAACAGAAACTCTACTCGAGCCCGCGGGCCGAAGAGCTCACAACCGCCGCCCTCGATCTGTTCGCCGAGCGCGATTTCGCCTCCGTCACCATAAAGGACATCGCAAACGCGACCGGCGTGAACACGGCTCTCATCTACTACTACTTCAAGAGCAAGGAAGACCTGTTTCGAGCGACGATTGAGAGCGCCGTCACCCGGGCGCTGGAGAACTACAAAGACCTGCGCGAAAAGCACGACGATCCGCTGGACCTGATCAACGACTGGTTCGACAACAATCTCCAGCTCTCCGAGCCCATCCGCAAGCTGGTCAAGATCATGCTCGACTACAGCGGATCGCGCATCGCCGCACCGTCCATCGACGAGGCGATCAAGGCCTTCTACGACGAGGAATGCAGCATCCTCTCGGACAGCATTCGCCGCGGCATCGACAGCGGCGTCTTTCAGCCCGTGCACCCGGACCGGCTGGCCCTTTTCGTCTCGACCCACCTCGATGGGATCATGGTGGCGGCAATGATTCGAGACAGTTTCGATCTCGACGCGGCCATGCAGGATCTCAGACGGCTCCTGTGGCGCCACCTGGGAGTCGCGCATCCATCCGAGCGCAGCGGCTCGGTTGCCTTCTTGCAAGACGGTCACTGATACACCCTCTCCCGCC
Organism: uncultured Ectothiorhodospiraceae bacterium; assembly: GCA_964585725.1. Lineage (GTDB taxonomy): Bacteria > Pseudomonadota > Gammaproteobacteria > HK1 > HK1 > CAZPFD01. The sequence continues at coordinate 17,869 of CAZPFD010000017.1, forward strand.
TTGTGCGCGTCGCGCACGCGCGAGGAACGGCGGTGATTCTTGGTGCGATGCAGCGCGGCAGCGATCATTAATTGACTAATTAATTAGATCTCGCCAGAATCCCCGTCAGGTCCCGCTCCGCCCCCTCCCGGGGAGGTGCTGCTCCGCGCCGGCGTTCGAGCCGCAGCGAGCGCGATGAAAGAGAAGGCTCGCCGGCTCCCACGCCCTTCGTCGTGGGACAGTCAAGAGCCCGCGGACCCCAGAACTCACACAACCAGCCCACGGGGAGGAAGCCTGGATGGTGCACGTAAGTCCTGTTCAACCCACCGACGACGCGGACGCGGAGCTTCGGCGACAGAAGGAAGCGTTGATCGAGAGAGGCGTCAAGTACTGCCTCGCCTCCTACGTCGACGTTCACGGCATCCCGAAGGCGAAGACCGTTCCCATCGAACATTTCGAGCGCATGATGCGCGGCTCCGAGCTGTTTACCGGAGCGGCGCTCGACGGGCTCGGCCAGGGGCCTCAGGACGACGAGCTTTCCGTACATCCGGACCCCAAGGCCCTCACCGTGCTGCCCTGGCGCCCGGAAGTGGCTTGGGCCCCGGGCAATCTCCACTACCACGAGACGCCCTGGCCCATGTGCTCCCGAAGCGTCCTGCATCGCCAGACCGAGCGGGCGGCGCGGATGGGCTTTCGGTTCAACCTCGGGGTCGAGTGCGAGATCTACCTCGTGCGGCGCGAAGGAGATCGCATCGTGCCTGCCAACCCCAGGGACGTTCTCTCCAAGGCGGCCTACGACGTGGTCGGCCTGCTCGAGAATCTCGATTGGCTCGATGAGATCGTCACCTATATGAACCATCTCGGCTGGGACGTGCACTCATTCGACCACGAGGATGCCAACAGCCAGTTCGAATTCGACTTCGCGTACGCCGACGCCCTGACAATGGCGGACCGTTACGTCCTGTGGAGGCTCATGGCGAAGGAGCTCTCTCGCCGGCGCGGTTTCGAGGCCACCTTCATGCCGAAGCCCTACTCGAACCGCACCGGGAGCGGCGCCCACTTCAATATGTCTCTCGAATCCCTGGAAACGGGCGACAACGCCTTCGGGGATCCGAATGACAAACGCCGCTGCGGACTGTCCAAGCTCGCCTACCACTTCATCGGGGGACTGCTCAAGCATGCGCCCGCCATCGTCGCCGTCACCTGTCCGATCGTCAACTCCTACAAACGTCTGGTGAAGACCGGCTCCATGACCGGATATACGTGGGCGCCGATCTTCATATCCTACGGCGGCAACAACCGCACTCATATGCTCCGGGTGCCGAAACTGCGCCCGCACATCGAAAGCGAACAGGACTCAGGGCTGCATTTGTCCTCCGCTCGCATAGAATGTCGCGCCGTCGATGCGGCCATGAATTCCTACCTTGCCGCCGCAATGACGCTGGCTGCCGGACTCGAGGGCATCGAGCGGGAGCTGGATCCGGGCGATCCCATCGACCTCAACATGTATGAACAGACCGACGACGAGCTTCGCAACCGCGGCGTGCGCATACTACCGCGAACCCTCCTCGAAGCCATCGAGGCGTTCGAAGCGGACCCGTTGACCGTCGAAGTAATGGGCGAGGACCTGGCTCGCTCGTACGTCGAGATCAAGAAACGGGAATGGATCGACTATCACAACACCGTGTCCACCTGGGAGCTGGATACCTACTTGACGCGGTACTGAACGCGTGCGCGCGCACGGTCCGTGTCTGTGTCAGGAACCAGCGGAGGCGGGCTCCGCACCGGTGGACGGCCTCTTCCGGCGCCGCGGCCGACCCTGCTCTGCTGCCGGCCTGAAACGCCTGGGCCCGTCCGCGCCGAGACACGCTGTCGAGCGGTTTTCTTCGGAGTTCCTCCATGTATGACTGGAATCTGAGCATCATCTGGGACTACAGGCAGGTGTACATTCAAGGCGCCACCATCACCCTGGCGCTGAGCGTCTATGCGCTGGCCATAGCCCTCTTCCTGGGCCTCTTCGTCGGCATCGCCCGCCAGAGCAACAAGCGTCTTCTCTCTTTGCCCGCCTCATGGTACGTGGAGGTTCTCCGGGATACTCCCCTCCTGGTGCAGATCGTGTGGATCTTCTATTGCCTGCCGGTCCTGCTCGACGTCCGCATGACGGCCTTCTGGTCCTGCGTTGTCGCGCTTTCCGTTCACTTCTCCGCCTACGTGGCAGAAGTGATTCGCGCCGGCATCGCGTCCATTTCAAGGGGGCAAGTGGACGCGGCCAAGGTTCTCGGCATGACCTACCCGACCGCGATGCGGCGCATCGTGCTGCCACAAGCACTGCGACGCATGCTTCCGCCGCTGGTGAACATATTCGCCGACATCATGAAGCTTTCCGCCCTGGCGTCCGTGATCGGCGTCTACGAGCTTCTGCATGCGGTTGACAACGTCATAATGAATACCTTCCGGCCACTCGAGCTCTATTCCGCGCTCGCCGTGATCTATTTTCTCTTGATCTTCCCCGTGGCCTTCACGGCTCGGCGCGTGGAGATGCACTTCGCGAGGCGCGTGTAGCTCATGCTGAGCAATGAGCCGATGGTTCTGCTCAGGGACTTGAAGAAGAGATTCGCTTCTCTGGAAGTGCTCAAGGGAGTGAGTCTCGAGGTCATGCAGGGAGAGGTTCTATGCATCATCGGCCCCTCGGGCTCCGGCAAGAGCACCCTCCTGCGCTGCGTGGCCTATCTGGAAGAGGACTTCGAGGGCCGGATCTACATCGAGGGTGAGCTGCTCGGTCGCGCTGAACGCAATGGACGACTGGTGCCTGTCAAAGGCCAGGCTTTGAGACGGGTACAGACGAAGGTCGGTATGGTATTCCAGCAGTTCAACCTATGGCCGCACAAATCGGTCCTCGGCAATATCATCGAGGCGCCTATGGTGGTCAAGAAGCTGCGGCGCCGTGAAGCGGAAGAGACCGCGGACGCTCTCCTCCAGAAGGTCGGCCTGGCCGATAAGCGCAACGAGTATCCGAGCCGGCTCTCAGGCGGTCAGCAGCAGCGTGTAGCCATCGCGCGCGCCCTGGCGATGCAGCCTCAAGTGATGCTGTTCGACGAGGTTACGTCCGCCCTCGATCCCGAGCTCGTGACGGAAGTTCTCCACGTCATGAAGCAGCTTGCGGAGGACGGCATGACAATGCTCGTCGTGACGCATGAGATGAACTTCGCGTCCAAGGTCGCCGACCGCGTCGTGTTCATGGACGAGGGCGTTATCATCGAAGAGGGTCGGCCCTCCCAGGTGCTCCAACAGCCGCGCGAGCGGAGAACCCGGCGTTTCCTTTCCCTGGTCACCCACGAGGACTTCTGAGATCGCGGCTGCTTCGAAAACATGAGCTTCCGGCCCGCCACTGGATCTCGCATCTCGATCCCGGTGGCGTTTCACAAAACTACGCTCAGAGAGGAGGAAAGAGATGAAACGGTTCAAGCGATTAGTTCTCGGCGCTATCGCAGCCTGCGCGGTGGTGGCGCTGCTGCCGTCCGCGGCCGCCGCCAAGGACATGCAGGATATCGCGAAGGCGGGAGTGCTCAGGGTCGGTGTCGTACCGTATCCGCCTGACGTCATCAAGGACCCTCAGAGCGGCGAGTACAAGGGGGTCTTCGTGGACGCGATCAAACACGTTTGCGAACGGATAAAGGTGGAGTGCGCCTTCCAGGAGTTCTCTTGGGGTACGTTCGTCGCGGGCCTCCAGGCCCGCCAGGTGGACCTGTCGATTGCCACCAGCTATGCGACCATGCCGCGGGCGATGGTGGTCAACTTCAGCCGGCCGATCTACTACCTGGGCTACAAGGCGGTGGCACGCAGGGAGAACGCCGGGCGTTTCAAGTCGATCGAGGACCTCAATAATCCCAACGTGTCCGTGGCGGTGTGCCAGGGCTGCGGTCAGCACGACTGGGTTCAGCGGTTCGCCCCGAAGGCCAATCTGAGGGTGGTAAAGACCGAGGAGGCGGCGATGCTCGAAGTGGTTTCGGGGAAAGCGGACGTCGGCGTCGGTGCCTCGGCGGCTGTCAACTACGCGCTGGCGAGCCAGTCGAGCTTGCAGCCGGTGCTGGGAGGTCGCATCTACAGCAAGAACCAGGTGGCGTGGGCGGTGAACAAGGAGGATGTCGACATACTCCTGTTCATCAATGTGGCCATCGGGCAGCTGATCTCGACCGGTAAGCTCGGTGAGCTCGCCGCACAGTATGAGGCGCCCTGGCTGGCGGACGTGGCCTTCTGAGCTCTTGAGAGAGCGAAAGCGACCTGAAGCTACGGAGCTTCGGACCGCCGAGCGGGTTCGCCAGGGACGGCGAACCTCCGCTTCACGAGCAAAGTAACATGCGCAAAGGCGCAGCCCCCTGAATAACGAGGCTTTAATCATGTCGGTACAGAGCCATATCTTTGATCCCCGTCACTACACGCAGGTTCGCCGGCCCCATCTGGAGGCCGAGACACTTCCTCCCTGGTGCTACACGTCAGCGGAGTTCTACCAGCGCGAGATCGACCGCATGTTCAGGACCTGCTGGAATTTCGTGGGCAGAGAGGACGAGATTCCGGAGGCGGGGAGCTACCTTACCCTCGAGATGTTCGGGGAGCCCGTCATTCTCATTCGCGACGGCGACGGCGAGGTTAGGGCTTTCGCCAACACCTGCAGGCACCGGGGTACACGCCTGCTCCGCGGCAGCGGCACCTGCCGAGCCATCATTTGCCCGTACCACGCCTGGACTTACTCGCTCAAGGGCGATCTGGTCGGCATTCCGGGCATGGAAGAGACGGCTGGATTCCGGCAAGCCGATTACGGACTCAAACCGCTGCGCTTGGAAACGTGGGATGGCTTCATGTTCGTCAGTTTCTCCCACGCCGCCCCGCCCCTGAGGGAGTACCTCGGTGATCTACCTGAAAAATTCGCTCCCTATCGCTTCTCCGAAATGATCTGCGTTCGGCGCAAGGAATACGACCTCGCGTGCAACTGGAAGCTCTACCTCGAGAACGCCATGGAGGACTACCACACACCGATGGTCCACCGCGGCTCCATCGGCAATCAGATCTGCGTACGCGAGGACACCCGCGGTCAGTGGGACGCCATACACATGGCCAGCGAGCGCAGCGCCGCCGTGCTTCCGGAGGACAGGTCGACCTTGCCCCATATACCTCAGCTAAGCGGCCGGCCGGCCTGGGGTACGTATTTCACCGTCCTCTATCCTGGGACCTTTTTCGCAACCACTCAGGATTGCATGTGGTGGCTCCAACAGCTGCCTTGCGGTCCCCATCGCACGCGCGTGGTCGTCGGCTCCTGCTTTCCGCGAGAAACCGTAGCGCGTGATGACTTCGAACGCGAAGTGCAGAAGTACTATCACCGTTGGGATACCTCGCTTCCAGAGGACAACGCCATCTGCGAGGAACAACAAGCCGGACTGGCCTCCTCGCTGAGCACGCCCGGCCGTCTTTCCTCGCGCGAACCCATCGTACATGCGATCGCCAACTGGGTGCTGGACCGCGTCCTCGACGCGCCGGCGGCGCAGTAACCTTCCGCGTCGCAGAATCAAAGGGGAACCATCCCATGCCAAAAGCGGTATTGCGTCCCGCGACCCTGTGTTTTCAGCCGCGGCCGGAATATCCCTACTCGCCGGGCGCCAAGGGCGGGGGCCTGATCTTCACCGCCGGTCAGGTCGCGTGGAACGAACGGGGCGAGTTGGTGGGCGTCGGCGACGTACGGGCGCAGACCATACAGGTGTTCAAGAACATCGAGTCGGTGCTTAGCGAAGGCGGCGCAACCATGAAAGATGTGCTGAAGTGCACGGTCTTTCTGCCCGACATCCGGCATTTCCAACGGATGAACGAGGTGTTCGCGGCCGTGTTTCCGGTCGATCCGCCCGCGCGCACGACGGTTCAAGCCGTTCTGGCCGAGCCGGAGATGCTGGTGGAAATCGAAGCAATCGCCTATGTCGAACCCGATGACTCGTGAGCCAAAGCCCTGCCGGGGCGGCGAGTCCCTCGCTAAGGCTGGCCGGCGGAGCGCGGAGCCGCGGAGCCCCGCGCAGTGGCCCGCTGGCCCGGCGGCGTGACCGGGATATCCAATGAATAGCCGCGCCGATGACTACAACGCCCCACGACCGACCATGAGAGACCGCGACGCAACCGTGCACCTGCACATAGAGAACACGAGCGAGCTCGACGAGGTGTTTCAGGCCTCGCCGCAGCGCGTGGAAGAGGCCCTCGCCCGCCATCCCGAGCTTGCCCGCCGGGTGCGCATCAGCATAGGCTACGACGGTGATGTGTTCGATCGGGAGATCCGCGATGCGGATGCTCTTTTCTGCTGGGACGTCCCCAATCGCTCCTCTCTCCGCAGTCATGCGCCCAACCTGCGCTGGATACACGTGCACGGAGCCGGCGTAAGTCATCTGATGCCGCTGGACTGGCTGCCCAAGGGCGTCACCCTTACCAACAGCCGCGGAGTGCACGGCCAGAGGGCCACCGAGTATGCGCTGATGGCCCTGCTCATGCTCAACAACCGCGTCCCCGAAATGTTCACCAATCAACGCGAGAGCCGCTGGCACCAGGTGTTCAATACGGAGCTCGCGGGCAAGAGGCTGCTCATAGTGGGAGCCGGTCACGTCGGCGGCGGCGTGGCGCCGTGGGCAAAGCGCTTCGGCATGCACGTCATCGGGATCCGCCGGAGCGGGAAGCCCAAGCGCTTCGTGGACGAGATGCACCGGCCCGAGCATCTGCGCGAGGTTCTGCCGCGGGCCGATTTCGTGCTGGTGACGGCGCCTCACACGGCCCATACGCACCATCTGATCGGGCGCGAGGAGCTGGCGCTGCTGAAGCCGGGTGTCGGGCTCGTGAATTACAGTCGCGCGGCGCTCGTCGATTACGACGCCCTGCGCGAGAAGCTCGAGCGGCGCGAGATGAGCGCCGTGCTCGACGTCTTCGATCCCGAGCCGCTGCCGGCCTCCTCTCCATTGTGGACCACGCCGAATCTTGTCATCACGACGCATTCATCGTCCGACGACACCGCCCAATATACACCTCGAACGCTGGAGCTGGTGTTCCGGAACATGGAGCGCTTCATCGCCGGTAAGCGCCTTCTCAACACGGTCAGCAGAAGGCTCCAGTACTGAATTCCCGTGCGGAAATGCGCTACGGCGCGGGCCCTGTCTCCGGGTCGTGGGTGCGGCTTTCAGCCGCGATGCTGAGACAAGAGAATCGCGGACAGAAGTCCGCTCCCACCGGCGCCCGCGCGCGGCCGGATCCCTCAGGGCAGTGTGGTAAGATTTGGCCCGGGCCGGCCGCTGCTACGCCGGAGCGGTCCGCCAGAGCGATGAACGAGAACCAGCATCTCTTCGCCGGCAACGAAGCAGCCCGCCGACACCTGCGCGACGAGTTTCTCCGATGGCAATGTCGGGTGCGCCAATGGTGCGTGCGCGAGGAAGGCGGGCGCCCGATGCCCGGGATGTGCCCCGAGGTCAGATTGCCCGATCGGGACTTGGGCCGCATCGTGGTGCTTCTTGTAGCCCGGGATTCGCGGACGGCTGCGCGCGAATTCCAGCACATGGTGCGCAAGACCCTCGATCCGGCGACTCGCTATACGAACGCCCTCCGCATGCTGGGCGGCGACTATTATCAGCGACCGGATGCCTTCAGCGACGAGCTGACGGCGCTTTTCCGATCAGGGGCCACCCTGCCCGCCCGTGTACTACGGACCGGCAGCTGCATACTCGACTTTGCGCAGTCGGGAGCGCGGGTCACGCTGCCCTGCGCGCTGCGCGAGCTTCCCGAGAGCGATCCGCGCTTTCAAGCCACCTTTTGGCACAATCGGCTGTTCAACAATGCCATGCCGGGCGACGTGACAGTGATCCTTTTCAGCCCGGACTGGGCGCGTGCGTCTCAGAACTTGCTGTAAGCGGCTTTCAGATCGACGAGCGGGTGGCGGCTCGACATCTGGAACTTCACGAGCAGCTCCCGCGCGAGCATGTCACGATCCTGCTGGTCGTCGGGCAAATCCACTCCCTGGGGAACGGTCACCCAGCCATTGATGTTGCGGTCGAATACGGCGGGACGCCCCTCCTCATAGCCCATGTGCACGTCTTCAAGCCAGTTGAGATCCTCCCAGCCCATGATCTCGATGTACCTTTTGAGAAAAGGCGTGAGGCGGGAGTAATCCGGCAGGAGATTGACGTCATAGCGATAGCCGATGTGCTGCCCAATCTCTCCGCCACGCGTTGTGACGAACGTATCATCGTGAGCTCTTTTACTCATGTGTTCGTCCTTTGCCCTTTGTCATTCGTCATGCGCCCTTCGTCCAAAGATGAGGGACCGAGGGCGATTGACAATCAGTAGCGCGTCATATCCGGCCGGCCCACCGTGTGCTGGGTACCCGCGAGCGGCACCATCGCCATCGCCGACGCCTCCATGGTCAGCGCCGCCAGGTCCTCGGGCTCGAGCGAGTGAACGTTCGTCTTCCCGCACGCCCGCGCAAGCATCTGGCACTCGATGGCCATGGTGTGAAGCAGGTTATAGACGCGCACGGCCGCGTCGTCGGGGTTCAGGCGCTTGCGAAGCTCCGGGTCCTGAGTCGCCACGCCCACCGGGCATCGACCGGTGTGGCAGTGGTAGCAATACCCGGCCTCCACGCCGATCTCGCGCGGAAAATCCGCCTCCGGGATGGCCTTGTTGCAGTTGAGCGCAACCATGGACGCCGTGCCGATAGCCACCGCGTCTGCTCCGAGAGCCAGGGCCTTCGCCAGATCCGCCCCGTTGCGGACGCCCCCCGCGTAGACGAGCGAGATATCGCCCGATTTGCCGACGTCGTCGAGAGCCTTGCGCGCCTGGCGGATTGCGGCGATGCCCGGGACCCCGGTCTCCTCCGCCGCGATGTGCGGTCCGGCCCCCGTGGACCCCTCCATGCCGTCGATGTAGATGCTGTCGGGGTCGGTCTTGGCCGCCATGCGCA
>CAZPFD010000018.1:0-9347 GCA_964585725.1 uncultured Ectothiorhodospiraceae bacterium
GGCTAGCCCCCTCGCGGGGCGGAGCCTCGGAACCCTGAGCGAGGGCTCGCCGACCCGTGAGGGCTGAAACACGCGGGTAACCAGGAATAGCTACTCCTTCCAGTGGGCGATGCGCCAGAGATAGAGCGAGGCGACGCTGCGATAGGGCGCCCAGCGCGCCGCGACGCGCTCCATCTCCTCGGTGGAGAGAGGGCGTCCCACCACCCGCTGCACGCCCGCGCGCAAAGCGAGGTCACGGCTGGAGAACACGTCCGGGCGCCCGAGGCCGAAGATGAGAAACATCTCCGCCGTCCACGTCCCCACCCCGGGCAGCGCGCCGAGAATGGCCATCACCTCCCCGTCCGGCAGCCGCCCCAGACGCCGCGCCCGCAGCTGCCCGTGCACGAACTCCCAGGCGATGGCCTTCAAATAGCGCACCTTCGGCTGCGAGAGCCCGCAGGCACGCAGGGTATCCACGTCGAGCTCCAGCAGGCCGCGGGCGCTCGGGGCGCGCGCCGGCGCGAACTCCACGAGCAGACGCCGGTGAATGGCGCGCGCAGCGGCGGCACTGACCTGCTGGGCGATGACGGCCCGACACAGGGCCGCGAACTGATTGGGTTGCCGGCGCAGCGGGACCCGGCCGATGCGCTCGATCCACTGCCCGAGACGACGATCGCGGGCGCGCAGCTCGCGGGCACCCTCGGCAAAGGAGGCCCTGGTGAGGCGCGCCGTGGCTACGCTCTGCGTGTTCACCTGCGACTTCACTGTACTCCCGGCGTCCAGCGCGCGCTCTCGTTTTCGCCTCGCGTCGAAGTCGCGATAGAATGCGCGAGCCGACACCCGGGCACAACCCGTCAACCCGTGCATCCCGAGCCACGTATCCGCTTCGGAACCGAAGACGATCTTCCCGCGCTCGTGGAGTTCAATCGCGCCATGGCCAGCGAGACGGAGGCGCGGGCGCTCGCCGCGGAGACTGTCACCTGCGGGGTGCGCAATCTGCTGCGCAGCCCGCACCTCGGCTTCTACGTGGTGGCCGATGTCGGGGGCGAGGTGGCCGGAGCTCTCATGGTCACCTTCGAGTGGAGCGACTGGCGCAACGGATCATTCTGGTGGATTCAAAGCGTTTACGTGAAACCGCCCTTCCGCCGGCGCGGACTGTATCGGCGCTTGCACGAGTTCCTGAGGGAGCATGCCCATAGCCAGGGCGGGGTGTGCGGTCTTCGCCTCTACGTGGAGCGCCACAACCGCGGCGCTCAGGCCACCTACGCGGCGCTGGGCATGCAGGAGTCGGCATACCTCCTCTACGAGGAGCTGCTGCCCCCGGCCGGGAAGGTTTGAATCCGCCATGCACGAATCCCTCCACTCGACGCCCGCCGCCCGGCCTCCCGCGTTCGACGACGTACGGGATGCCGCGCGGCGCATCGCGCCCCACGTCCACCGCACCCCGGTGTTCACGTGCGCTTCTCTGGACGCGGCGTCCGGCGCACGGATCTTCTTCAAATGTGAGAACCTGCAAAAGGCGGGGGCCTTCAAGTTCCGCGGAGCCTGCAATGCCGTCCTCTCGCTCTCGAGGGAGGAGGCCGAGCGCGGAGTGGCAACGCACTCCTCGGGCAACCACGCAGCGGCGCTTGCACTGGCGGCGCGCCTTCGCGGCATCGACGCCACCATCGTCATGCCCCGCGACGCGAACCGCGCCAAACGCACCGCCGTGCTCGCATACGGAGCCCGCATCGTCGAGTGCGCGCCCGCTCTGGCGAGCCGCGAGGAGGTCCTGGAGCGCGTGCTCGCCGCCACCGGCGCCGTGCCCGTGCACCCTTACGACGACCCGCGCGTCATCGCCGGTCAGGGCAGCGCGGCGCTCGAGCTTCTGGCGCAGGTGCCCGGGCTGGAGGTCCTCATCGCCCCGGTGGGCGGCGGGGGGCTCATCGCCGGCACGGCCCTCGCCGCCGAAGGACTCGCCCCCGAGGCCACGGTGCTGGGTGCGGAACCGCGCGCCGTGGACGACGCCTGGCGCTCGCTGCACGCCGGACGTCTGGTCACGGAGCCGGGCGCCCCCACCATAGCCGACGGGCTGCGCACCACCCTCGGCCAGCTCACCTTCCCCATCATTCGCGCCCGGGTACGGGACATCGTTCGCGTGGAGGAGGACGCCATCGCGCACGCCATGCGGCTGGCGTGGGAGCGCACGAAGCTGATCGTCGAGCCGTCCGCAGCGGTGGTGGTGGCCGCCCTGCTGGAGGAGCCGGCGCGCTTCGAGGGCCGGCGCGTAGGCGCCATTCTCTCGGGGGGAAACGTGGATCTGGACGCTTTGCCGTGGACGGCCGGCGCGCGGGCGCACGGGGTCCCGGAGAACGGGGCACCGCCCGCCCCCGGGCAATGGCCCGAAGGCTGATCGCGATGAGGGACCGGCAACCAGGAGGCGGCAACCGGCTCTGCGGCTCGGGCTGTCGCGCCCTTGCCGCGGCCGCGCTCCTGGCCTTCGCCTCGAGCGCCGCCGCGCAGTGGCAGATCATCCAGGACGCGCACGTGGGCGCCACGCGCGCGGTAGACGTCGCCTACGTCGAGAACGACCGCGGACACGTTCTCCAGATCTATCGCGACCCGGACGGCACCATTCGCGGGACGCTGGCCATCGGCAAGGGCTTCGAACGCCTGGCCGAAGGGCCCTGCCCCAGCTACCGTGTCGACGAGCGCCCGCCGGGCAAGGTCCATTCATCAGAAGAAGGCGGGTGCCGCATCGAGCCGCAGCGGGCGCACTTCGCCCTCGGCGAGGTCAGCCGAGGGCGGGTGCGCTCCACCCTGCTGCTCGAGCTCATGAACGGGGCGCGGGTCGTGTTCCGGTACCGGCTGACGCCACCGTTGGGCTATCAGGAAAGCACGTTCACTCTCAGCGGCTCGAAGGGGGCCCTGCAAGCGGCGCTGGGGCCCAATCTCGCCGTCGTTCCCCGTTGAGACGGATCTCCTCGCGGATCTCCGTGCAGCACCCGAGCCGCCGTCGCAGTGGGTTTCGCCTCTCGCGCAACCCCTACGTCCCGGCGCGCGCCCCGGTCGGCTGCGAACCGGTCCGCCCGAGGACGGTCTCATCAGGCAAGCACCGAATCTGATGGCACACGGCGCCGGTCCCGGCCGGCGGGCTCTCGCGAGGGAGGGCCGGCGCAGCGCGAAGCTGCGAACCCCTTGGCGGCGGCTCGCTCTCGCGGGAAGTCGCAGGCGCGTCTCACGACCCATCAAGAGCAGCAAAGGCATCGCATATGACCACCACTCTTCGCACCCGGACCATGGGATTCCTGCGCATCGGCATGCTGGTCGCCGTGAGCGGGATGCTCATCATGCTCACCAACGGCACCGGCCAGGCCCAGACGTTCGGTACTGCGGCCTGGCCCAAGACCAACTTCGACAAGACCCTTGTGGATCTCGACGAGATCATCTCCGGGGGGCCCCCGAAGGACGGCATTCCCGCCATCGACCATCCGAAATTCACACCGGCGGAGCAGGCCAAGGCGTGGCTGGACGCAAAAGAGCCGGTGATTGCGCTGACTCTGAACGGAGATCGCCGGGCCTACCCGCTTCAGATCCTCATCTACCACGAGATCGTGAACGACCGGGTCGGCGGCGTTCCGGTTGCGGTCACGTTCTGCCCGTTGTGCAACGCATCCATCGTCTTCGATCGACGGGCGGGCGGGCGGATACTGGATTTCGGCACGACGGGTAAGCTGCGCAAGAGCGATCTGGTCATGTACGACCGCCAGACGGAGAGCTGGTGGCAGCAGATCAGCGGCCGAGCCATCGTCGGGGATCTGGCGGGCACCGAGCTCGAACGTATTCCCGCCGCCATCGTCGCCTTCGAGAGCTTCGCACGCGCCTATCCCGAGGGCCGCATACTGTCGCGCGATACGGGCTATCGCCGCCCCTACGGGGAGAATCCCTACCGGGGCTACGACAGCATCGAGGATCAGCCTTTCCTGTTCATGGATCCGGTCGACCCGAGGCTGCCTCCCATGGAGCGGGTGCTCAACATCACCGTGGGGGAGCAGCACAGGCTGTATCCGTTCTCGGTGTTCGAGCAGCAGCCGGTCATCAACGACGAGGTCGGCGGGGTCCCCGTGGTGGTCATGAGCCGCCGCGGCACGCTGTCCGTGCTCGACGAACGCGATATCCGCGAGTCGCGCACTATACCCTCCGCCACGGCCCATGAGCGACGCCTGGAAGGGCGCGTGCTAACCTTCGAGGAGCGCGACGGAAGGGTCGTGGACCGCGAGACGGGCTCCGAGTGGGATCTGTTCGGCAACGCGGTGGCGGGCCCCCTCCAGGGCAGCCGCCTCGCGCCCGCCCGCAGCGGCCTGCACTTCGCGTTCGCCTGGCTGGCCTTCAATCCGGATTCGGACATCTACGGCCGCGAGTGACGCCTCCGCGCAGGGCCGTAACAGAAGGTTCTATCGCGGATTTCCGCGGAACGGAGGCGTAGGAGGCTGAGGCTGGGTCCCGGGGCACGCGCCGCTCCGTCGCAAACCCCGAAATCCGCCCGCGAACCTCGAATGTCCGCGGGGCCGCGCCGTGCCCTCCGGACGTATCGCAGGCTTCGCTCAAGCGACCAAGGATTCCGGTCGCCTTGGGGCCGACTTCTGGCCCCGCGCTGCGGGGCTTGCGACTTCACGGCACATACCCCGGGACCCATTTCCGATTGGGCGCGTCGGCACGGTTTCTCGGAAATCCGCACAGAACCGTGCCTCCGCGCCCCGGCCCTGGGGAGCCGTTAAAATGAGCCACACAGCGGCACGCGAACGGAGCGCAAGCGCATGACCACCACGCACGCACGATTCACCGTCGGGCAACTGGTGCACCACAAGAAGTTCGACTACCGTGGCGTCATCGTGGACGTCGATCCCGTGTTCGCCGGGACCGACGAGTGGTACGAGCAGGTGGCTCGCAGCCGCCCGCCGAAGGACCGGCCCTGGTACCACGTGCTGGTGCACGGAGCGGGCCAGGAGACCTACGTCGCCGAGCGCCATCTGGAGCCGGACGGTTCCGGGGAGCCCGTCGACCACCCGTACGTCCCGCACTACTTCTCGGAGTTCCGGGATGGTGCCTACGTCCGACACGGCGCGGATAACTGACAGCGTCAACGCCTCACCCGCAAGCTCGCGAAGCGCGACCAGATGCTGAGGGCGATCCAACAGTTCTTCGACAAGCAGGTCTCCGCGGCCACCGACGGGCGCGATCGTGAGCGCGCCGAGCACGGCTACCGGCTCGCCACGGCGGCGTTGCTCTTCGAGGTCAGCCGCGCCGACTACGACATCAAAGGGGCGGAACGCGATACGGTCACGGCGGCCGTGCAGCGCGCCTTCGGTCTGGGCGCCGAGGAGACCGCGGAGCTGGTGCGCCTCGCCGAGCTCGAGGCCGAGCAATCGACCTCACTGCACGAATTCACGACGCTCATCAACGATCATTTCTCCCGGGCCGAGAAGCAGCACGTGGTGGAGTTGCTGTGGCAGGTCGCCTACGCGGACGGAGACATCGACAAGTACGAAGAGCACCTCATCCGCAAGCTCGCGGATCTGATCCACCTGCCCCACCGCGCCTTCATCCAGGCCAAGCACCGCGCCCAGCAAGCCTCCAAACCGCGCTGAGAAAGACCCAACCGCAGAGAACACAGAGGAATTCGCAGAGGACACAGAGGAAGGAGAGTGAAGCTTTTCGCCCCAAGGCTGGTGAATGTTCTCGCAATCTCTCATTTATTAATCCTCTGTGACCTCTGTGTGATCCTCTGTGTACTCCGTGGTTATCTTTTTGCCTGTCGCCCTCTCCGCCACGGGCGGCGGAGGAGGAGCACGCCGGCTGCCAGCGCCAACACCGCACCGATGAGGGTCGGGTAATCCCCGAAGCGCACGTAGGGCGTTCGCCCTCCCATCGGGGTCACCTCGTGCGTGACCACCGCGGCTTGGAATTGCGGTGCCCGCGCCTCGACCGTGCCCAGAGGGCCGATGACCGCGGAGATGCCGGTGTTGGTGGCGCGCAGGAGGGGGCGCCCGCTCTCCCGGGCGCGCGCCCGCGCGATCTCCAGGTTCTGGTGGGGCGCGAGCGAGTCGCCGAACCACGCATCGTTGCTGACATTCACGAGCAACCGCGCTTGCGGCAGAGCCTCCATCACCTCGGAGGCGAACGCCGCCTCGTAGCAGACGGAGACGCCCACCGGATAGCCCGCCACCTCGAGCAGCGGCTGTCTCTGCGGTCCGGGGCTGAAGTCCGACATGGGGATGGCGAGCAGATCCACCACCCCGCCGAGCACCGGTCGCAGCGGCAGGTACTCGCCGAACGGCACCAGGTGGCGCTTGTGATAGGCGCTGGGCCGCCCCCCCAGCGCGACCACGCTGTTGTAGTAGCGCTCGGTGTGCGGCGCGCGCATGGGCACGCCGATCAGAAGGTCCGTATCGTGGGCCCGGGCCTCCCCGGTGAGGCGCTCGAGGAACGGGCGGAACTCGGCGTAGAAGCCCGGCAAGGCCGTCTCCGGCCACACGACCACATCGGCCTGCCAGTGCGCGCGGGTCAGACCCAGATACCGCTCCAGCGTGGGCTCGCGCTGCTCGGGGAGCCACTTGATGTCCTGGGAGAGGTTGCCCTGAATCAGGGCCACGCGCAGGGGCTCACCCGCCGCCGCCGTCCAGTGCACGCCTGCAAGCGCCCCCGCGCCAAGCCACAGGGCCGCCAGCGCGGACACCCAGCCGACACGGGCGCGGCCGCGCTCGCCCACCGCCAGCGCCGCGAGGCCGGCGCTCACGGCCACCGCTGCGCCCACCCCATAGACCCCGACCACCGGCAGCAGAGCCCCGAGCGGGGCGTCGACCTGACTGTAACCGAGCTGGAGCCAGGTGAATCCGGTCAGGAACCAGCCGCGGAACCATTCCACCAGCACCCACGCCGCGGGCAGCACCAGCAGCAGGCGTACCCGCGTGCGCGCCGCGGTGGACATCCGCGAGTGCCCCAGGCTGCCATCGACGGCACCAGTTAGAGCGGGATAGAGGGCGAGCAGCCCCACCAGCCCGACCGTCAGCACCACGGACAACGGCGGGCCTACGGCGCTGAACTGGAAGCTCTCGTGAACCCAGGAGACGCCGACGCCGAACATGCCGAGGCCGAACAGCCAGCCGCGCCACAGAACACGCCGCGCGGAAGCGCCCCCCCAGGCGATGAACAGCAGAGCCGGAGCGACCACGGCCAGCGGGTACCAGCCGAAGGGAGCGAAGGCCAGAGGCAGCGCGGCTCCCGACGCGAGCGCCAGGAGATCCCGGCCGTGCTCGCGGGGGATGGCCCTCACCACCACGCCGACCGCAGGCAATCCCGGCCCTTAGGAGGCCCGCGAGGAGTCCGTCTCGACGTCGGAGCGCTCGCGCTCGCCCGAGTCCTCGAGACCGGATACGCGCAGCAAGTGCAGCCGGCGCTTGTCGGCGCGCAGCACCCGGAAGTGGATGCCGTCGATGACCCGCGTCTCATCGCGCCGCGGCAGATAACCGAAGGCCTTTACCACCAATCCGCCGATGGTGTCGAACTCTTCGTCGCTGAAACGCGTGTTGAAGTACTCGTTGAAGTCCTCGATGGGGGTGAAGGCCTTGACGGTGTATTCACCGGGGCCGATGCGCTTGATATAGCCGCCCTCCACCGCATCGTGCTCGTCGGATATCTCGCCGACGATCTGCTCGAGCACGTCCTCGATGGTCACCAATCCTGCTACGCCACCGTACTCGTCGACGACGATCGCCATGTGATTGCGGCTCGCCCGGAACTCCGGGAGCAACACGTTCAGCCGTTTGCTCTCCGGTATGAATACGGCGGGCCGCAATACCTCGCGCATACTGAACGCCCCGTTCTCGCCTGCGAAATATCCGAGAAGGTCCTTGGCGAGGAGGATGCCAACCACTTCGTCGCGGCTGTCTCCGATGACCGGAAAGCGCGAGTGACCCGACTCGATGACTTTGCTGACGAATTCCTCGGGGCGCGCATCGCGCTCCACCACGACCATCTGCGCGCGCGGGATCATGATGTCGCGAACCTGCATCCGGGATACGTTCAGCGCCCCTTCCATGATCGCGAGCCCCTCCGCGTCCACCACCCCGCGCCGCTCCGCGTCGCGCAGCAGATCGACGAGCTGCTCGCGATCGCGCGGCTCCGCTTGAAAGGCCTGGCTCAGCCGCTCGAGCCAGGACCGACCATGGGGACTACTGCCGGATAAGTCGTCGCTCATGTCTGCACGCTCGGCTGGCTGTAAGGGTCGGGAAAACCCAGCCGGGCGAGAACCGCCCCCTCCAGAGATTCCATGACTCGCGCCTCCTCCTCCCGTTCATGATCGTACCCCAATAGGTGGAGCACACCGTGCACGACCACGTGCGCCCAATGAGCCCTGGGCTCCAAACCCTGCTCCGCCGCCTCGCGCGCGACCACCGGCGCACACACCACCACGTCACCGAGAAGCGGGCACGGCACGTCCGCGACGGGCTCGAAAGGAAACGACAGCACGTTTGTCGGACCGGATCGGCGACGGTAGGTCTCGTTGAGTCGGGTCCCCTCCACCTCGTCCACGACCCGCACGGTCAGCTCCGCGCCTTCTTGCCGTCGGACGGCCAGCGCTTCCGCCACCCACGCCATGAGCTCGTCGGCCCCGGGCAGACCGGGACCCTCACAGGCGTATTGCACATCGACGCTCACCGGGTCCCCGCCCGCCGAGCACGATGACGTCTTCGCAGACACGGTCACCCTCGCCCGAACCGCCCTCGCCTGCGCCCGCGCGCCTCCGCGCTCACCTGCCTTTCGGCGCCCCGGAAGCGGGAGGCGACGTCCGTTTCGGGACAGCCTGCTCGTAACGCTCGTAGGCATCCAGGATACGCGCCACCAGAGGATGCCGCACCACGTCCTTGGAGGTGAAGAAATTGAAGCTGATGCCCTTCACATCCTTCAGCACCTCCACCACGTGGCGCAGACCCGACTGCTGCCCCCGGGGCAGGTCGATCTGCGTTACGTCTCCATTGACCACCGCGGTGGAGCCGAATCCGATGCGCGTGAGAAACATCTTCATCTGCTCCACGGTCGTGTTCTGCGCCTCATCCAGAATGATGAAGGACTCGTTGAGCGTGCGTCCGCGCATATAAGCCAGCGGCGCGATCTCGATGACGTTGCGCTCCACCAGCTTGGCGACCCGCTCGAATCCGAGCATGTCGTGCAGCGCGTCATAGAGAGGCCGCAGATACGGATCGACCTTCTGCGCCAGGTCGCCCGGAAGGAAACCGAGCCGCTCACCCGCTTCCACCGCCGGTCGCACCAGCACTACCCGGCGCACCCGCTCGGCCTCGAATGCCTGCACGGCGCACGCCACGGCCAGG
>CAZPFD010000018.1:9357-19658 GCA_964585725.1 uncultured Ectothiorhodospiraceae bacterium
TCTTGCCGGTGCCGGCCGGCCCGATGCCGAAGCTCATGTCGTGCGTCTGGATGTTCCTCAGGTAGCGCGCCTGATTGGCACCATGCGCTTTGATCAGACCGCGCCGTGTCTGTATCACCGCCTCGCCGTCGACGCGCTCCTCCAGGGCCGCTTCCACGCCGGATTGCTGAAGATAGAGATGAACCCGCTCCGGTGTGAGCGGCTCGTCCTTCGTCGCCTCGTAGAGGCGGCGGATGATCTCGCCGGCGGCGCGCACCGGCTGGCGATCACCCAGCACCCGGAACACGTTGCCGCGGTTGTTTATCTCCACGCCGAAACGGCGCTCGAGCTGCCGCAAGTGCTGGTCGAAGGGGCCGCAGAGATTCGCCAGACGCTGATTGTCAGCGGGCTCCAACCAGATGTCGAAGCTATCCAGACGGTCAGGGGGGGATGTCGTGCTCAAGGAACTTCGGACGCGTGGTTGTGGGGTTCAGGCCTGAAGGTGCGCTGCGGCAGGTGCGGATACGACTTCCCCGCGCAGGGAGTGGGGCAATGCTTCGGTGATGCGGACATCCACGAAACGACCCACGTGATCCGCGGGCGCCGTGAAGTTGACCACCCGGTTGTTCTCCGTGCGCCCCGCCAATTGGCTCGAATCCTTCTTGGACGACCCCTCCACCAGCACTCGCTGGATCGTTCCCACCATGGCTCGGCTGTAGGCGGACGCGAGCTCGTCGATGCGCGATTGCAGCACGGCCAGCCGCTCTTTCTTCGCCGCGAGTGGAACGTCGTCGGCAAGGGCTGCTGCGGGGGTTCCGGGACGTGCACTGTAGATGAAGCTGAAGGACTGATCGAAGCCTATCTCCTCGACGAGATCCATGGTGTCCTGGAAATCACGATCCGATTCACCGGGGAAGCCCACGATGAAATCCGAGGAAATACTGATGCCGGGCCGAACCCGGCGCAGGCGTCGCACCTTGTCGCGGTAGTCGTCAGCCGTGTAGCGGCGCTTCATCAGGCGCAGGATACGCTCGCTCCCGCTCTGCACGGGGAGATGGAGGTGGCTCACCAGCTCGGGAACCTCGCCATAGACCTCGATGAGGGAATCCGAAACCTCCAGAGGATGCGAGGTCGTGTAGCGAACCCGCTCAATACCATCTATAGCAGCCGTGTAACTGATCAGCAAGGCAAGGTCCGCCGTATTCCCATCGTGCATCGGCCCGCGATAGGCATTTACGTTCTGACCCAGGTAAGTCACCTCGCGCACTCCCTGCTCCGCGAGGGCCGCGACCTCGTAGATGACGTCGTCGAACGGGCGGCTGAACTCCTCGCCGCGCGTGTACGGCACCACGCAGAATGTGCAGTACTTGCTACACCCTTCCATGATGGAGACGTAGGCAGTGGGCCCGTCCGCTCGCGGCTCCGGCAGGCAGTCGAACTTCTCGATCTCCGGAAACGAGACATCCACCTGCGGCCGCCGCTCGCGCTCCACCTCGGCGATCATGTGCGCCAGCCGGTGCAGCGTCTGCGGGCCGTAGACGAGGTCCACGTAGGGAGCTCGGGACCGAATGGCTTCACCCTCCTGGCTGGCCACGCAACCCCCGACTCCGATGATGACGTGGGGGCGCTCATGCTTGAACGCGCGCCACTGGCCGAGCTGGGAAAAGACCTTCTCCTGGGCTTTCTCGCGCACGGAGCAGGTGTTGATCAGGAGCACGTCCGCCTCGGAGGGCTCCGCCGTCGGCTCCAGCCCGTGGGATTCGCGCAGCAGCTCCGCGGTGCGCGCAGAGTCATACTCGTTCATCTGGCACCCGAAGGTCTTGATGTAGAGCTTCTTACCCTCCACCGCGGCCCCTGTTCCCCTGCGCGTCAATTCTCCGATGCGACGGATTTTAACCCAGGCCGGCGCGGCGTCGACGCGCGCGAGCGTCATCCCGGCGCGGCCCACTCCCGCCAGCCCGTGACCAGCGGGAAGTACAGGCCCAGGCGGATCGGACGTTCCTCGCGCTGCGCCATGAGCGCGGCATACCCCTCGAGCTGGGCCCGGTGGCGAACCTGCTCGCGATCGAGGAAAGTCTCGAGGTCGGCGCCCTCGTGGGTTCCCGTCTTGAAGTCGACGATCCAGCGCACCCCGTCCTCGGCGACGAAGGTCCGGTCGATGACCGCACCCACCACGCGCCCGCCGGCGATCGCCCTGAGCGCGTACTCACTGCGCGCGTCCGTCTGCCCGGCATCGAGGATCCAGCGTCCCCGCGGGTCCTCGAGCACGTTGCCCAGGGCCTGCCCCACGCGGGCCGACGCGGCCTCGAGCTCGTCGGGGGGAACCCCCAATCCGAGCAGAAGTCGCTCCCAGCCTCGGCGCGCGCGCCGAACACGGTCCTCGTCCCAGGCCGCCACGCCGTCCCGGCCCATGTGCCGCAGCATTTCGTGCACCACGGTTCCCACACATCGCACCGTGCGTCCGGCCCAGTCGTAGACCACACCCGCGGCCGGCGCCTCCTCCCCGGCGGGCGCCACCGCCGCGGCGCGAACGCCCAGGCCCGGCGGCGGCGGGGGCGCCCAGGCCGCGGGCAGGCGACGCAGGGGCACCGGCGCTCCCTCGCGCGGGGGCTCCGGGCCCGCGCGTGCCCCCGCCGAGTGCTCGAATTCGTCACGCACCGCCGGCCATATGCGCTCGAGAAGGCTCCCCGGGGTGGGCGTCGGCGTGCCGTCGGCCGAAGGCGCGGCGTGCCCGATGAGGTGCAGGCGCTCGCGCGCCCGGGTGGCGGCGACGTAGAGCAGCCGCACCGTCTCGTGCTCCGACTTCCTGGCTTCGAGCGTGCGGAGGTAACGGGATACCCCGTCCGGCTCCTCGCCCGCGGCGACCATCGGCGCCAGCAGCAGATCAGGCGCACCGTCGGGTCCGGGCCGCTCCGCCCAGGTCAGCAGCCGTCGCTCCTCGGTGCGGGTCGCGCGCCCCAATCCGGGCAGGATCACGGTATCGAACTCCAGCCCTTTGGCCTTGTGGATGGTCATCACCTCCAAGCGCGCCGCGGGCGCGTGCGCGCTCGCGAAGAGCGCTTCCAGGCGTTCGCTCACGCGCTGGCAGTCCGCGCTCTCCTCGGGCGCGAGCTCGGCGAGCAGGTCCAGATACGCACTGGCGTCCTCCATGCCGGGTGCCTCGATGCAGGCGGGGCCCCGGAGGGCCGTCCACAGATCCGCCACGCAACGCCCCAGCGAACACTCGGCTCGCGCGGCCAGCGCCGACTCCATCGCATCCAGCACCCGTGCGGCGCGCGCAGCGTCCTCCGGCGCCAGCGCCCTCATGCGCTCGGGGTTGCGGAGCAGCTCGAGCACCGTGCGCGAGGCGTCCCCTGCCGTCAGCGTGTGCAGCGCCGCCAGCGACAGACCGCACCACGGAGCGCGCAGCAGGGCCAGCCAGGCCACGCGGTCCGCGGGCTGGAGCAGGGCGCGCGTGAGTGCGAGCAGATCCTGCACGACTGCACGCTCGGCGAGCCCCTCGAGCTCCACGCCCCGATAGTCGATCCCGGCCGCGCGCAAGGCGGGGAGAATCGCCCCGAGGTGCGCCCGGGAACGCACCAGGATCGCGATGCTGCCGTGGGCAGCGCGCCCCCTGGCCTCCCGAATGAGCCGCACCACCAGCCGGGCCTCCGCCTCGGGATCGGGATCGGGCAGCGGATGCACGGTGGCTCCGGGCGTGCACGCCGGGGCCCGCAGCGCCACCGAGCTTTGCCATGGGACGCCCCCGGCATCGGGATCCGCGCGCGGCGGG
This sequence comes from uncultured Ectothiorhodospiraceae bacterium, assembly GCA_964585725.1. GTDB lineage: Bacteria > Pseudomonadota > Gammaproteobacteria > HK1 > HK1 > CAZPFD01. The sequence continues at coordinate 13,109 of CAZPFD010000018.1, forward strand.
AAGGCGTGGGCGAACGCCCGATTCACCCATGACACCAGATGCCCCTGGGCGCGGAAGTTGGCGTGCAGGCGCAAGGGCTCGAGGGCCAGCCCGCCGAGCCCCCTGTCCCACGCGCGCAGGTACAGCCCCACGTCGGCCTCGCGAAACCGGTATATCGATTGCAGCGGATCGCCCACCAGGAACAGGCTGCGCCCGTCGCCCGGGGACCAGCCGGCGACGAGACGCTGCAGAAGCTCGAACTGCGAGTACGAAGTGTCCTGGAACTCGTCCACGAGGATGTGGCGTATCCGGTAGTCCAGCGCCAGCGCCAGCTCCGTCGGCGCGTCCTCCTCGCCGAGGGCGTGGCGGGCCGCTTGTGCCACCTCGACGTGGTCCACCCGCCCGCGCTCGGTGAGGACCACCCGCAGCATGCCTGCTGCGAGTTGCAGCACGCTCGCGAGTGCCTGCAGCACGTGCCACTGCCCGTCGTCGTAGCGCGTTGCGGGCAGGACGCGCACATCCGCCAAGCGCGCCCGCAGCTCGTCGCGGGTGGCGAGCGCCGCGCACAGGCGGCGCGCTTGCCGGCGCATGCGTGCTCCCTCGCCGCCGCGCTCCGCGGGCAATCCGTGCTCGGCGGTGTGCCGCGCACGCCACGCCCCGCGCCGCGTCAGGAGCAGCTCGCTCACACCGAGCCACGCGGGCAGATCCTGCGGCTCGGCTCCCGGAAGATGTCGCAGGCCCTGGCAGGCACGGATGGGTGAAGACGAGCCGGCGGCCGCGAGATTCGCCCCGGCGAAAGCCGCCACCGACACGATAGGCTCGACCTCTGCGCTGGGCACGCTTGCACGCAACGCCTGCAACGCATCGCGCACCGCCCGCTCGAGCCCCGCCTCCAGGTGAGCCCGTCGCGCCTCGCCGCCGCTGGAATGCCCGGCCACGTGGCGCAGCCACTGATCGCGGCGCGCGAGCAGGTCGACGAGCATGCGCTCGCAGCGCACGCGATCGTTGTCCAGGTGGGACAGCACCCTGGCGATGGCGTCTGCCCAGGGCCCTCGACCCTCGAGCTGCTCCAGCGCTTCGCGCGCGGCCTGCCGGTACAGCGCGCGCGCATCGTCGGCCACGCGCGGTTCCCCTCCGAAATGGGACAGCCACGGCATCTGGCGCACGAACGATGCGCACAAGCCATCGATGGTGAGCACGCGCAGGCGTCCCGGGTTTTCGCGGAGATTCCAGCCGCGCTCCACGTCGTGCTCGAGCGCCCGCCGCGCCAGTGCACGCGTACGCTGCCCGTGAGCGTCCGCGGCCACGCCGCGCTGGGCCTGCGCGAGCGCGGCGAGGATGCGCTCTCGCATCTCCCCGGCCGCCTTGCGCGTGAAGGTGATGGCGACGATCTCCTCGGGCGCGTCCACGGTAGGCAGCAACGCCAGGTAGCGCTGGACCAGTAGCGCGGTCTTGCCCGAGCCCGCGGGCGCCTGAACGATGAACGAGGCGAGCGGATCGAGCGCGCGCAAGCGCGCCGGCTCGTCAGCGGGCTGCTCGGCGCTGACACCGGTCGCCTCCGGCGTCCACGCCGGCCGGGCCTCGCCCACCCGCGTCTGCTGCTCGCGTCCCCGCCTCAAGAGCGCCGCCCTCCGGTGGCTGCGGTGCCCTCGTCGTGGATTCGACATAGCGCGTGCAGATCGCAGCCGCGGCAAGTCTCCGGCGCACGCTTCGGATCCACGCGCGCGTCACCGGCAGTGAACGCGGCGGCCAGATCGCTCAAGGTTTCCCGCCACTGCGCCTTGAGCCGCCCCCAGTTCACCTCGTGGCGCACCCCGGGGGCGATGTCACCCGCGCTGGCGAGTCCCTTGAAGCCCACATCACCGGGGCGCAGCGACCCGTAGGCTGCGCCCGCGGCCGCCTCCGGGACCGCCGTGCAGTACAGCGGAAGCTGGGGCTCATCCGGGCGTGCGCCGAACCATCCGTTCACGTCGGTGCGCCCGGTCTTGTAATCGATGAGCAGGGCGCCCCGGCCCGGAATGCGGTCGATGCGATCGATGCGCAGCGTCACGCCCAGATCGCCGATGCGCGCGTCGACCTCCTGCTCGAGGGCGAGGACCTCGAAGGGGGCGCGCCGCCTCTCCACCTCCAACCATGAGCGGGCCAGGCATTGCAGGCGCCGGTGCTCGAGCTCGCGGAAGCGCCGACGGCGCAGAGGCTCGTGGCGCACGGCCTCGTGGGCGAGCGCCGTCTCCGTGGCCCGGGCCACCAGGGCTTCCAGCGCGCCATCGTCCAGCAACGCCAAGCGTGCCTGGCTGCCAAGCTCGGCCCAGATGGCGGCGAGCAGGCGGTGCACCAGCCGGCCCCGCAGCGGCGCATCCGGACCCGGGGCGGGATACGGCAACGCGCGGGCACCGAGGCGGTGAGCGGCGAAGGCACGAAAAGGGCATGCCGCCTGGTCGCGCAATATCCCCGCGCCGCCTCGCACGCGCTCACCCGGGGCGAGGGCGGGCGCGCGCTCGTCCGTCCACTCCTCGAGGGCGGGACGAGCCGCATGCACGTGCCATGCGGGTGAACGCCAGGCGCTGACGGGCACCCCCGGTGCCTCCAGCGCGGGCAACGCCGAGATCAGCGGGCTCGGACCCAGCGGCGCTTCCTCCTCGCGCACGGCGTGACTCAGCACCACGTCATCGGCGCTCTCCAGCAGCCGGGCGGTCACCCGCCGGGCGAATTCGAACTCGCGCTCGGCGCTGGCATGGGGCATGCCGTAGCGCCGCTGGAGCGTGACCGGCAGAAAGGGGTTCGGGCGCGCCGGAGACGGCCACGCGCCATCGTGCAGACCCACGACCCACAGATGCGGGAAGCGCAGCCCGGTCGCCTCCAGCATCCCCAGCACCTGCACCGGGGCGGGCTCGGTGTGGGGCTGAAAAGCGCGCTCCGCGGCCATCCGCCGCAGGCGCGAGAGCGCCGCTTCCAGGGTGTGCTCCTCGAGCACCGGCGACAGGCTGGCCAGCGCGTCCACCACCTCCGCGAATGCCTGAACGGCCTGATACTCGGTGCTGGTGAGGCTGCGCTCCCTCGCCGGCCACCCGGCCAACACCAGCCATTGCCAGAAGGTCCGGGCCCAGCCCGCGGCGCTCTGTATACGCGGTGTCCGCGCCACTGCGGCCGCCAGATCATCGAGCATACCCGCGAGCAGCGGCGCCGGATGCGCCTGGGCGAGGCGTCCCATGTACGCACGCAGCGCGTGCAGCGACAGCTCCGGCGGGGCCCTCTCGCGCAACGCCGCCTCGCAGCGCGCGCGCACACCGAGCTCGCTGTCTCCACCGCGAAAGTACGGGGATAGCATCAGCTGCCCCACCGCCGCGAACGCCAGCGGGCCGCGCGCGAGGCGCAGGAGCCGCAGCGCATCGGCGATCACGCCCCGGTGATCGAGCGCAGGCCCCAGGCTCATGCTCCAAGGCGGAGCACCGTGATCGCGCGGTGCACCCGTGCCCAGCACCTCGTCGAAGACCCGCTCCACCCGCGCGCGCCGCGCGGCGAGATCCGGGATCACGACGCCGACGGGACCCTCGTGGCCGTCTTCCAGAAAACGGCGGGCCCAGCGCGCCGCGGTCACGAGCTCCTCTTCGCCGGTCTCGAATGCCACGCGCACGGCCCGCCCGGCGCGCGCCGGAGGCGCCCAGCGAGCCACGGCGACGCCTTCCGCACGCAGGGCCTGGAGCAGGGCCTCCAGTTGAGGCGTGAGCTCATCGAACCCGGCCAGCCACAGTCGCGCAGGCAACTCGTCCGGCATGGCGTGCAGCCCCTGCGCGAGGTGCTCCGGCACCGACGCCCCATCGGTCCAGTGGGCGTCCGCGCAGCGTTCGAGCACCGCATCCAGCCAGCCGCGGAACACGAGCGCGTCCTCGGCGAGCGGCTCGCTCGCGAAGTCGCGCTCGCAACGGTGGGCCTTGAGCAGGGCCCGGGCCTCCTGTGCGCGCCGCGCCGCGCCCTCCACCTGGAGCAGCGGCGCGCCCCGCCCGCTCACCTCCGAGCGGCGCAGCACATCCTCCCAAAGCGCGCGTTCCTGCCAGGCCGACAACCATACCGGGGGCGGGCGCTCGGCGCGCAGGACGTGGCTGCGCCAGGTGCGTTCGAGCCACGCAGTGTGGGGGAGGATGTCCGCCGGCTCCCAGACCGCGCGCCCCGCGGCGAGCTGCTGCGCGTCGCTGGCGGCCCGCAACCCCCGCGCCAGGCGCCGATTCACCGTGAGCAGCGTGGTGCCGGCGGGGATGGAGGGAAATTCCGAGACCTGACTACCCACGAACCTCAGTGCCCCCAGTCGGGGTGGCGAGGCCCCTGCGAGGGGCGGCTGGCGAAGCGTGGCGCAAGCAAGGCCTCGCCGACCCGCAGATGATGACTGTGCCTCATGGGTAATTCGGTTCCACGCGCGTGAACGGCGGGACGGATATCAGCGCCCGAGGCTCAGCCTTGGGCCGTCAGGGCGGTCCGGGAGCGGAGTTCCTGCCGGTAAAGTTCCAAACCCCAGGGCCGATAGCACATCACACGACCATCGTCGGCCGGCCCGAGTCCGGAGATGGGGTCCGCTCTGGAATTCGTGGTGAATACGCGTCGGCCGCACGTTCGAACGTCGTCGGCTCTCTCCCCGCCAGGCCCCGCGACCCCGCAAGCGTGTCGCCCCGTGATGCCCCCCGAGCGCGGAGACCAGCCGGCAACGCGCCGGTGCGCCACCGCCGCGGGGAGGCATTGTATACGGGAATTCCGCGATTTTCGTATCTGCCGTGATGCCCGGGGGGATCCACCGCACTCCCCGCTCGGCCGCTTCTCCGTAGCCGGCGTGTGAGCAGAGACCGGGCCGAAATGAAGACACCAGGCTACAGAATCGAGCGTCGGATCGGCAAGGGCGGCATGGCTTCCGTCTACCTCGCCATCCAGGAGTCGCTCGACCGGCCGGTGGCCCTCAAGATCCTCGACGCGAGCTTCCTCGAAGATCCCCAATTCTCGGAACGCTTCCTCGACGAGGGCCGCATCATCGCGTCGCTGAACCATCGCAACATCATCACCATTCACGATGTCGGCATCGTCGACTCCGCTCACTACATCTCCATGGAGTACGTGGAGGGCGGCGATCTCGTGCAGCGCATCGCCGGGGGGATCGATTGGGAGCACGCCCTCGATATCGTAGAGGCCATGGGCGAATGCCTGCACTTCGCCCATCAGGCCGGCGTCGTGCACCGCGACGTCAAGCCTGCCAACATCCTGTTTCGTATCGACGGCACGCCGCTGCTCACCGATTTCGGGATCGCCAAACGTCTGCGCGCCACCAGCGATCTGACGGTGGCCGGGTCGGTGCTCGGGACACCGAGCTACCTGAGCCCCGAGCAGGCTCAGGGCCAGTCCGTCGACGGCCGCGCCGACATCTATGCCCTCGGCGTCATCCTCTACGAGATGCTCGCCGGCAAGCGGCCCTACGACGCCGACACCGACATCGCCATCATCTTCCGCCACCTCCAGGACCCCATCCCCAAGCTGCCGCGCGAGCTCAAACATTTGCAGCCGCTGCTCGAGCGCATGCTGGCCAAGCGCCCCAAGGATCGCTTCCGGGACGCGGCCGCCATGGTGGCCTTCATCCGCGACCTGCGCAGCCGCAGCGCGCCCCACGTCATGACCCGGCCGATTCCGGTTCCCGCCGGTGTCCGTGCCCCCGCGGCGGAGCACGGAGCCCGACGCCGGCGGCCGGATGCGCGCATCTGGGTGGCGGGGCTCTGGGGGCTGTCCATGCTGGCGCTGGCCGGGTTGAGCTTTCGCCTCGCGTTCTGGCCGCTCCCGGGCGCCTCTCCCGGCGCTGCCGCGGATGGCTCCGCCCTCAGCGCCCAGCGCCAGGCGGCCGGCTCCCCGCCCGCGGGCGGCGGAAGCACGCTCTCGCCCGACGAACCCACCCGGGCCGCGTCGGCCACGCCCCGGAGCCCCTCCAACGCGACGCGGCAACCGAGCCGCCGCGAGCAAAGGCAGCGCGGGATACAGAGCTTGCTTGCGCGCGGCGACGCGGCGCTGGAGGCGGAACGCCTGACCGTGCCGGCGCACGACAACGCCTACGACCATTACCGGGAGGCACTGCGGCGCGACCCCGGCAACGCTCACGCCCAACGCGGCCTGCGCGCGATCGCGCGCCGCTACGAGGTTCTCGCCGAGCAGCAGATCGCCCAGGGCAACCTCGGCGCGGCACGGCGTTACGTGGAGCGCGGCATGGACGTGCAGCCCCTCTCCCAGAGCCTGGTGCGCCTGAAAGCGGAGATCGACAGGCAGATCGAGATCCGCAAGCTGCTGCGCCTGGCGCGGGAAGCGCTCGAGGACTATCGGCTGACGACGCCGGCCACGCGCAACGCTTACTTCTATTACCGGCGGGTGCTGCAGATCGACCCGAGCAACCGGCGGGCATCCGACGGCATGGAGGAGATCGCCAGACGCTACGCAGCCCTCGCGGAGGGGGAGCTGGCCCAGTACCGCTACCCCAAGGCGCAGCGCTATATCCGACTCGGGTTAAAGGTACAGCCCACCAACGAGCGCCTGCTGGCGCTCCAGGAACAGG
>CAZPFD010000018.1:19668-26496 GCA_964585725.1 uncultured Ectothiorhodospiraceae bacterium
GCCCGACACGTTGCCCCGACCGCTTCCGCCCGACATCGACGCGGCGCTCATGGACGCTGTTGCCGGCCTGGACGACATCTTCGCCCGAACCGCGATCACCCTCCTGCGTCACACCGGCATCCGGCTCGGCTTGAAGGTGCAGCCCACCAACGAGCGCCTGCTGGCCCTCAAGGAGGAGGCCCAGCTCAAGAATGCGCCGAAGCAGATCTTCAAGGACATCAAAGGCTTGTTCGAATGAGCCGGTCCCAGCCGCGAGCCCCCGGCTGGTCTGACCCATGCAGGCTGGAAAGCGCCGGCGGAGAGAGCCGACGAATGGGGCTCAGTTGCCAGCGGCCTGCTGGCGGTGCACGACCGTCGTGATCGTGCGCTCGTACTCGAAGTAGACCGTGAAGTCGTCGTAGATCCAGCGGGTGATGGGCGGCTCGCCGACGGCGGGGAGACGTGAGCGCGGCTCGCCGAACCGCTCCACGACTCGTTGCATCTTCATGCCCCGCGGAGGCCGCGGCAGCCCTTCGGGGGTATTGGGCGGCGCAGCTTCGATGGCCTCTATGAGCAGGACTTCGCCGTGCACGGCCGGCGCCATGCCGACCATGCCCGCCGCGAGCAACCCCAGTAAGAACCTTCTCATCGCCAAGCTCCCGTCTTGCGTCTCCAGAACGTAGCACCGGCACCCTGCTCGGGAAAGGCCGCCCGCGGGACCATCGAGCCCCTGCCGCGGAGCGGCCGCGCGCACCCTGATTGACATAAGTCGACCGAAAACGCGCGGGCTTGAATGGGGCGCCCCCCCGGCCCCCGATTACTCGCCGCCGCCCAGGTGAACCACGACGCCCTCTCGCTTCAGCTCGCGCTTGAGCAGCAGGATGAAAGGAACGGTCAACAGCGTGAACAGGAGGCTGATGTAGACGAAGATTTGCAGGATCAAGGTGCGTTCGTCCGCCACCCCGGCGATGTCCAGGGGCGAGCCGCGGAACGCCGCTATCAGCCAGCTCATCCACGGCTGCGAGAACAGCTCGTAGAGCCCCGCGCCGACCACGCCCTCCAGCATGTTGGTCACGTTCGAGAGCGACATGAGAAAGGCGTAGCCGACCCCGGCGTACTGCAGCTTCACCGTCTCGCCGGCCAGGGTCAGCGGGATCACGAAAGCCGGAATCGTGGCGAAACCCAGAATCGTCTGCGTGAGCAGCCGAAACCACTCGTAGCGATTCCACCCGGGGAGGGGGTTGAGCGCGTCCGGCCAGGCGCGCAGGAACTCGAACGCCGCCCACCACGGATGCCCGGGATCGAGGTAGAGATAGAAGCTCAAGGGGAACGCCACCACGCCCAGGCCCACCATCGCGTAGAGATACTGGTGCCAGGCGATGTCGCGATAACGCCCCACCACCCAGCGATAGACCACGATGGACGCGAAGAAGCTGAGCCCTCCCACCGACAGGATCGTTCCGAAGGAAGCGGGCTCAAAGGCGCGCTCGTCGATCAGGTAGCTGCGCTCGATGAACCCCACGGAGGGGCTGAACTTCCAGAAGAAGATGAACAGCACGAGAAACCAGATGACGCGGTTGCTGCGGCGGAACTCCGCGAAACGCCCGGGCAGCGACAGAACGGCGGTCCACAGACGCGTGCGGCTCGGCACGCTCCGGGCGCGCCCTCGCTCGGGGCGCACCACCCGCTCCTCGTCGATGTTGCGCAGGCCCACCAGCGCCGTGGCGAGCGGCGGCACACCTGCGGTCAGGAACACCACCCAGTAAGCCAGCGCCCCCGCCTGGATCTGTTCCTGGAACCAGCCGCCGAGGAACAACGCACCCGCGTTGGAGAGCGCGAGCACCGTCCACTGGAAGTTCACGAAGGATCCCACCCGCTTGAGGCGGCGGCCGTTCTCGACCATGAGCGCGTCGCACACCACGTCCACGAAGGCGTAGGTGGCGAGAGCCAGGTTGAACGTGAACAGATAGACGACGGGGACGCGCACCCCGGCAGCCGAGAGCGCCGCGCTCAGCGACCAGAACACGAGCGCGAGCAGCGCCATCAGCACGAAGTACGACTTGCGCCGGTACCCGAACAGGGGAACGCGATCGGATATGTATCCCCAGATCGGCTTGATGAGCCAGCCGCCGCTACGCAGCGAGTCGAACAGCTGCCCTCCGGCATCGCCCATGCCCAGGGCGCTCTTGATGAAGTAGAGGGTCGGAACCTCGGTCAGGTAGCTCGTGCCCTGCACGAAGTAGGGCACCCCGATGACCCACTTGAAGCGCCGCAGCTCGCGCTTTCCGTCCGGCTCAGACGCCATGCACCATCACGCTCCTTCGGTATGCGCGGGAAAAGGGGACATGCTGCTTTCTGATTGCCCAGGAAACGCAACTATCATGTTGCGGGTCGGCGAGCCCTTGCTCAGACCATCCAGGCCGCCGTTTCCGGCAGGTAGTGAGCCAGCCCCTCGAGCACTCCCGCGGCGTAGTTGCCGTTCATGCCGAGAAACCCTCCGCGCGCCAGGTACAGCCGGTCCGCACGCCGGAGCGCTTGCGCCTCGCGCAGCGCCTGCGCGCGCACCTCGTCCGGCGCATTGCGCACCAGCACGGCCTGCAGCTCGCTGGTCAGCGCCGGGAGGTCGTTGCCGCTGTCACCGGCGAACACGGTACGCGCGAGCGTAAACCCCCTGGCCTGCATGAGGAACCGTATGGCGTGCACCTTGGTGGCGCTGGCCGGGATGACGTCGAGCAGGCCGACGCCCGCCACCTCGTCGATGCTCCAGATGAGACTCGCGCGCACGCCGTGCGCCTCGAGGCGCGAGCGCATCGACCCGAGCAGCGGACCGGTCTCGGTCTCTCGCGGCGCGTAGTAGCTGAGCTTGAACGCACTCTGCTTCTCCCGCTCCTGCAAGGCGAGGCCCGGCAGATCCGCGAGCAAGCGGCACAGCGCCGCGTGATCCAGCCCGCCCCAGTCGGGCGCGATCTCGTCGCGCCAGGCATCCCACACGCGCCACCGATCCCCTTCCACCGCGTACAGGGTCGTGCCCACGTCGCCGATGGCGAAATCGGGCAGCGGAATCTCGAACTCCCGAATGGCCTGCTTGAGGAGCGCCAGATCGCGCCCGCTCACGTAGACGAGGATGATCTCGGGGCGTTGTGCCAGCCTGCGCAAGCGTGGCCGCGCCTGCGGTGATTCCGGCTGCGGGCCGTTGGGCAGAATCGTCCGGTCGAGGTCCGAGCAGAGCAGAATGTCAGTGTCCATGGGCTGCGATTTGAAGGGCGGGCTCGCTGGCAAGTGTATGATGCCTGATCGTGAACGCTCCCTCGCGTTGGACTCCAGGCCGAACGGCCCGTTTCACCGGTGCTCCTGCCTCGCGGACACCGGCAGCACGCGGGGGAGCGCAGGCCGCCTCGGCACCGACCCCGGCGCGCTCGCAGGTTGCAGCGCGACGGCGGCCTTGATCGTTGCATGCCGGGGCAGGACACTCATCCACAACACGGGAATCTTTCGAGAAAGGGAGGCGCTGATGAACAACGGCTTTCGTATAGGCCGTGTCGCGGGGATCGATGTCTTCATCGACTGGAGTCTGCTCATCATCTTTCTGCTGATCACCTTCAGCCTCGCGGTCGGCGTCTTCCCGGTGTGGCACCCGGCCTGGGGCGGCGGGCTCAAGTGGGTGACGGCCTTCGCCTCGGCGCTGCTCTTTCTCGGCTCCGTGTTCGTGCACGAGCTTTCGCACGCCCTGGTAGGCCGTGCCCACGGCATGGAGATCCGGCGCATCACGCTGTTCATCTTCGGGGGCATGGCACATCTCGAGCGCGAGCCGCACACCTGGCGCGCCGAGCTCTGGATGGCCATCGTCGGCCCCATCACCAGCCTCCTGCTTGGAGCGGCGTTCCTGATCCTGGGCAGCCTCGCCGCGGGCGAGGTCGCCATCGACCCGGAGAAGCCCCAGGAGGCCCTGGCGCAGCTCGGGCCGGTGGCCACGCTGCTCTTCTGGCTCGGTCCGGTGAACATCATCCTCGGCCTGTTCAACCTGGTGCCCGGTTTTCCGCTGGACGGTGGCCGCGTGCTGCGGGCGGTGTTATGGGGCATCACCGGGGATCTCCGCGCCGCCACGCGCTGGGCGTCCGGCATGGGCCAGGCCTTCGCCTGGCTGCTCATGATCATGGGCTTCGGCATGATGCTGGGGCTGAGAATGCCGATCTTCGGGACCGGCCTCATCAACGGGCTGTGGATCGCGTTCATCGGCTGGTTCCTGAACAACGCTGCACTCATGAGCTATCGCCAGCTCCTCATCAAGGAGTCGCTGGAGAACGTGCCGGTGGCGCGAGTGATGAAGACCGATTTCGCCACCGTCGAGCCCGACATGCCGGTGCAAACGCTGGTCGACGACTACCTGCTGCACAGGGACCAGCGGGCGTATCCGGTCATGGAGGGGGAGCGCTTCGCGGGGCTGGTGTGCCAGCAGGACGTGCGCAAGGTGGCTCGGGAAGCGTGGGCGCAGACGAAGGTGCGCGACATCTGGACGCCCGCAGAGGCGCTCAGCGTGGTGCGCCCCGACGACGACGCCGCGGAGGCCATGCACGCGCTGAGCCAGCGCAATATCAACCAGCTGCCGGTGATCGAAGACGGCCGGGTACGCGGATTGGTGCGGCGGGAGGACATCCTGAAGTGGCTCGCCCTGCGCGGCGAACCCGACCTGGACGCGCCTCACACGGGCAGGGACGCCTGAGCTCCGGAGCTAACCGGCGCGCGGAGCGAGAGCGCCGGCTGCGCCCGGATAGTCATGCGAGGCGGACGGGGTCAGTGGCTGCAGCGCTCACGAAGGGCGTAGAGGCCGTTCTCCAAGCGTTCGAACAGCTCTTCCAGCTGCGGATGGTTGATCGGCTGCCCGGTCTCGTCGGCCACCAGGTTCTGCTCCGACACGTACGCGATGTAGCTGGAGTCTTCATTCTCCGCCAGGAGATGATAGTAGGGCTGATCCTTGCTCGGGCGCACGTCCTCGGGGATGGCCTGCCACCACTCCTCCGTGTGGCTGAACACGGGGTCGACGTCGAAGACCACGCCGCGAAAGGGATAGCGGCGGTGGCGTACGACTTGTCCGAGCTGGAATTTTGCGGTCCTCGTGGGCATGACCCTGTTCCTCGTCCGGCGCACGGGAGTATATGGCGTCCCGCCTGATTGAAATCAAGCGCTTCGAGCGCGTCCGCCACGGCGCACGCGCCCTTGGCCGCTGGAATCTACTCCAGGTTATCGGCGCGGATCAGCAGCGCGAAGGGAAACCGCCTGCCGTGATGGGGTTCGTGGGTGCCGGCGGGCAGGAAGTACCATTGCCTGGGCTCCATGGCACCCAGCTCACCCGGAAAGCGGGGCAGTTTCTCGACGTCGATCCCCATCTGCCGGAACGCCCCGGCGTGCACGAAGTCGATGACGTCCTCCTGCGTGCTGGGGGGGTCGATGGCATAGTGCGTCATGTGTCCCCCGCGACCGAGCCCCAAATTGAAACAGTACTCCCCGCTCACGTCGGAGAAATCCAGGGCGGTCTGAGGCCTCGTTTGCAGATGCCGGGCAAAGGTGCTGATCTCCGCGCCCACCACTGCGGCCTGCTCCGCAGCCTGTGCGGCTGCAGACAAAGCTCCAGCGAACGCCAGAACCATCCACGCCATCCGCAGTCGTCCCATCTTGGACCCTCCCCATTCGATGTCGCGACACGCATGATTTTACAGCATGAGCAGATCCCCGGCGGCGGCCAAGTCGGGCAGACTCCCACGGGGCGGGAGCAAATGCCCTAGAATAAACGGTGAGCGTCGCGCTTGGGACACTTGGGTGAAGCGGCACAAATCCATTCCGGTCATCGTGAGCGGCAGCAAGTACCGCACACCGCAGGGATTTCACGCGGTCAAGGACGGCGTCAAGCAGCGCCGGGGCGGCGCTGAGGGCGCCCCCGCGCGTGGCGGCAAGCCGAGCTGGCTGCGTGCGCGCCTGCCGGCGGGGGGCGCCTTCCTGGAGGTGCGCAGAACGGTGCGCGAGCACCGCCTGAGCACGGTGTGCGAAGAGTCCCACTGCCCCAACATCGGCGAGTGCTGGAACGCCGGCACCGCGACCCTCATGCTCATGGGCTCCGTTTGCACGCGCGCGTGCCGCTTTTGCGCCGTCGACACCGGCAATCCCCGCGGGTGGCTCGATGCCGGAGAGCCCGAGCAGGCCGCCGACGCCGTGCGCCTCATGGGTCTGCGCTACGTCGTCCTGACCTCGGTGGATCGCGACGATCTGGCCGACGGCGGCGCCGGGCACTTCGCGGCCTGCATCCGCGAGATCAAGCGGGTCAACCCGGAAACCGCGGTGGAGGCGCTGACCCCGGACTTCAGGGGCGTGCTCGAGAGCGTGGGGACGGTGCTCGATGCGGGGGTCGAGGTCTACGCGCAGAACGTCGAGACCGTGCGCCGCCTGACGCACGTGGTGCGCGACCCGCGCGCGGGCTACGCGCAGACCCTGCAGGTGCTCGAGTACGCCAAGCGGCATCGGCCGGACGTGCTGACCAAGACCAGCCTGATGCTCGGGCTGGGCGAGACCGAGGACGAGATCGTGCAGACCATGAACGATCTCCGCACCGCCGGCGTCGACATCGTCACCTTCGGCCAATACCTTCGCCCGACCCTGAACCACCTGCCGGTGGAGCGCTACGTGACGCCCGCGGATTTCGCGAAGTATCGCGAGTGGGGCCTGGCCAAGGGCTTCCTCGAGGTGGTATCCGGCCCGCTGGTGCGCTCGAGCTACCGCGCCGAGCGGGTGCTCGAGAAGAACAACGTCGGGCTCGGAGACGCACCCCGTCCGGCCTCTACCGCCAGCGGCTGAGGTCGT
>CAZPFD010000019.1:0-6998 GCA_964585725.1 uncultured Ectothiorhodospiraceae bacterium
CTTGTCTCCCCCCGGCGATCCCCCTAGACTGCCGCCAATAACGAATGCGCCGCTCGCCGCACGGCGAGCACGAGATCGCCCCCGCAGGGGACAACAACGGCGCAGGCATCGGGAGCGCGGTCTGAGGACGCGGAGGAGGCGTATCATGCTGATTGGCGTGCCGAAGGAGATAAAGACGCACGAGTACCGCGTGGGGCTCGTGCCCGGCAGCGTGCGCGAGATAGTGGCTCACGGCCACAGCGTGCTCATCGAGCGCGGGGCCGGTGCCGGCATCGGCATGACGGACGAGGCGTACGAGGCGGCGGGCGCGCAGATCGCTGCCGGCGCGGAGGAGGTGTTCGAGCGCGCCGAGCTGGTGGTCAAGGTGAAAGAGCCGCTGGCCGTCGAGCGCAAGCGCCTGCGGCCCGATCAGGTGTTATTCACGTATCTGCATCTGGCGCCCGACGCCCCCCAGACCGAGGACCTGGTGGCGAGCGGCGCCGTATGCATCGCCTACGAGACCGTCACCAGCCCCGGCGGCGGGCTTCCGTTGCTCGCGCCCATGTCGGAGGTGGCCGGGCGCATGTCCATCCAGGCCGGGGCGCGCTGCCTGGAGAAGGAGCACGGCGGCCTGGGGGTGCTCCTCGGCGGGGTGCCGGGCGTGCAGCCGGCCAAGGTGGTGGTGCTGGGCGGCGGCGTGGTCGGCGCCAACGCCGCCTACATCGCCATCGGCATGGGCGCCGAGGTGGTCGTCATCGACCGCTCGGTGGACGTGCTGCGCAATCTTTGGCGCCAGTTCGGAGCCACCGTGGAGACCGTGTACTCGACCCGCCAGGCCATCGAGCACCACGTGATGGATGCGGATCTCGTGATCGGCGGGGTCCTGATCCCGGGCGCCGCGGCACCCAAGCTGGTGAGCGCGGAGCTCATCCGCCGCATGAAGCCCGGGGCCGTCGTGGTGGACGTCTCCATCGACCAGGGGGGCTGTTTCGAAACCTCGAAGCCGACCACCCACGCCGACCCCACCTACCTGGTCGACGACGTGGTGCATTACTGCGTCGCCAACATGCCCGGTGCGGTCCCGAAGACGTCGACCTTCGCGCTCAACAACGTCACGCTGCCCCACGTGCTGGCGCTGGCCGACAAGGGTTACAAGCAGGCGCTGCTCGATGACGTGCACCTGCGGGCCGGGCTCAACGTGCACAAGGGACAGGTGACGTACAGCGAGGTGGCGGAGGCGCTCGGCTACCCCTACCAGGAACCGCTGGAGGCGCTCTCCGGCTGAGATCCGGCGTGCGCTCCGCGAGCGTGGCGCCCAGCCTCCCGCTTCGAGAACGATGCGCAGTATCGCGAAGGCTGGGAGACGGGCGCCCGGCTCTGCTACGAGCGCTCGCGCGATGGCCTGCGCACGCTGGACTGCCGGGGTGCGCGAAGTGACCCATGACGCATCCCCGACGCCGGATGTCGTGTGCGCACGTTGCGGCAGGCCAGGCCCTCGCACAGAATCCCCTCACCCTTTCGTGAACGCAGGCGCGGCTCCCGCGCGGGAAGGTTGACGCAGTGGTTTCGAGCTCGAGTGCGGCCGGCGTGATGACCGAGCCCCGGCGCTGGCGGAACATCCTCGACGACATCGGCGACACCCCGATGCTGGCCATGGATGACGGGTTGCTCGTGAAGTGCGAGTTCGTCAATCCGTCCGGATCGATCAAGGCCCGGCTCGCGAAGTACGTGGTGGAGCGGGCCGAGGCGGAAGGCCTGATCCAGCCGGGGGACACCATCGTCGAGGCCACCTCCGGCAACACGGGCAACGCACTCGCCATGGTGGCGGCGGTGAAGGGGTATCGCATGAAGGTGGTCATGCCTTCGGATTTCTCCCAGGAGCGCGTCGCCATCTCGCGGGCCTTCGGCGCGGAGGTGATCCTGATGGGCAAGTTCGACGTCACCGATGCGCTCAACGAGGCCATCCGGCTCGGCCAGCAGCCCGGGCACTGGTGCCCGCGGCAGTTCGACAACGAGTGGAACGTGGAGGAGAACCGCGAGTGGCTGGGGCGTGAGATTCTCGAGCAGCTGCCGCCGGGCGTGAAGATCGACGCCATCGTGCAGGGCGTCGGCACCGGGGGCACCATCGTCGGCGTCTCCCAGGCGCTACAGGAGCACCACAACCCCGATCTCAAGGTGTTCGCCATGGAGCCCGACGAATCGGCCAGCATCAAGTGCGGCGAGTTCTGCCAGCACCTGATCGAAGGCATCGCCGACGGGTTTCTTCCGAGCATCTACGTGCGCCACAAGGCGGACATCGACGACGTGATCACGGTCAAGGGCTCGACCGCCGTCGACGCCATGCGCAGGCTGGCCGCCACCCGGGGCCTGTTCGTGGGGCCGAGCAGCGGCGCCAACTGGATCGCGGCCCAGCAGATCCGGCAGCGCCACCCGAGCCTCAGGACCATCCTCACCTTCTTCTGCGACGAGGGCGAGAAGTACCTGCTCCAGCATTACCGCATGCCTGCGGCCTGAACGGCGCTTCGTCACCATCCCGATGACCCATGAAAGGCGGCTGTCATCTCGCGGGTCGGCGGGCCCTCGCTCGGCCGCGCTCGCCGCATGCGCCGCCTGGCTCTTCGCCACGGGGTCCTGCGCCGCGGCGGACGCCGCACCGGACCACGACCTTTCCCTGAGCGCGCTGCGCCGCGCCGCCGAGGCCGGTGACGCCGGCGCGCAGTACGCGCTCGCGCACCGGTATGTGAGCGGCGCCGGCGTGCCCGTGGATGTGGAGCGGGCGATGCAATGGCTGTGCCGCGCCGTGCACCACCCGCCGGGCGGCGAGCAGACGGCGCGGGCCCTGTGGTCGCTCGCCACCTATTTCCGCACCGGCGGGGGCCTGCCGGGCGACGAGCACCGCGGCGAGCGCGCTCGCGAAGACCCCATTCGCGCCTACTTCTGGTTCAGCGTGCAGGCACAGCAGAGCCGTCTCTTTGAGACCGGGCAACCCGAGAGCGAGCTCCTCGGGCGCCTCGGCAGAGCGCAGATCGCGCCGCTGCTCTACCCCGAGGAGCGTGCCCGCGTGGATGAGGCGGTGCGGCGCTGGCAGCCGGCGCACGAGGTCGATTCCGGCACGGCGTGCCTGGCGCTGCCCGGGCCGCCGGCCGCCCCGCGGTAGCGCCCCTCGCCCGCGTGTCCCGCCGGGCGCCGGCGCCCGGCCGCGCTCACTCCCCGGCGTGCTGAACGAAGGTCTCGCGCAGCTCGGCAGCCAGGCGCTCGGCACGTTCGCGATCGTCGGGGCCGAGCTTGGCCGCCACCAGCTCCAGGTTGCGCCCCGCTTCGCCCTCGCCGTGGCCGGTGCTCGACGCGTCGGCCACCTTGAACCAGGCGTAGGCCCGAACCAGATCCTGCGCCACCCCTTCGCCGGTGGTGTAGAGCACTCCCAGATTGACCTGCGCCGCGACCACACCCTGCTGCGCGGCCTCGCGATACCACTCGGCAGCGAGCGTGGCGTTTCGGTCGACGCCGCGGCCCTGGTCATAGGCCACGCCCAGGCGGTAGCGTGCGTGGGCATGGCCCTGACGGGCCGCCTCCCGGAACCAGTGGAAGGCCTCGGCGTCGTCGCGGGCGACGCCCCGCCCCTTGGCGTATGCGACGCCGAGCTGGTATTGCCCGGGCGCATGCCCCTGCTCGGCCGCCCGGCGAAACCAGCTCGCGGCCCGGGCGGGGTCCTCGGGCACCCCCGCTCCCTCGACGAAGGCCAGCCCCAGACTGACCTGCGCCGGTGCGAAGTCCTGCTCGGCCGCCCGGCGAAACCACTCGGCCGCTTCGGCGGGATCGGACCCCACCCCCGAACCGTCGCGGTAGAGCACGCCCAGCGCCCACTGGGCATTGGCGAAGCCCTGCTCCGCGGCGCGGCGGAACCACCGCGCCGCGACCGCGTCGTCGCGCGCCACCCCCAGGCCCTTGTGGTACATGACCCCGAGGTTGGTCTGCGCCGCCGCGTGACCGTTCTCCGCCAGGGTCCGAAACTCGCCGAGCGCCGCGTCGTAGTCGCCTTGCTGGTAGGCGGTGACGCCGCCGTCGAAATCGCCGAGCACGAGCGCAGGGCCGGCGAGCACCAGAACGACCGCAAGGATCGTGCGCCTGAGGATGGATGCCATCGACTTCCTCTTCATTGCAGACCGGCGGCGCCAGGATGACGCACCCCGTGGACGAATACCACCCTGCATTGCCGCCGCTCAGCGCCCGTGATGCGCACCGGATCGCGCGCGCGATGCGTAGCGTGCGAGCAGCAAGTCCCGGGACATCCATAGATCGAACCACGACCAGCGCAGGATCCCACCGCGCAGGTTGCGAAGGCGCCCGGGGTTGAAGGCCCAGATGAGCGCGCACAGATGCACGTTCTTCCAGAACTCGTAAAAGCGCGCCGCACCGCCGCCGCCGAGCGGCCTCACGTCGAAGCCCATGCGGCGCGCCAGCGCGAAGGGGGCATCCCGCGCGCGCGGCGCGGGCAGCGCCATACGCCCGTGCAACGCCCGGATGTCGCGCAACGCCGGATCCGCCGCCACGTGCGCCGCCAGCAGCCGCAGGGAGTGGTCGGTGAGGCGCGCGGCGCGCGCGGCCCAGGCGAGGTCGCTGCCCCGGGCCGGCAGGCGCGGCAGGTGCTCGTTCCACAGATGCACTTCCAGCAACGGCTCGCCCGCCGCGATGCGGGTGCCATCCGACAGCGATACGTCGCTCTCGGCACGCTCCCGCGCGATGCGAAACAGACAACGCGCGTCCGCAGTGAACTCCCGGATGCCGAGCCGGCGGCACAGCATCCGATCGATCCCGAGCACGAATCCCCTGAGCATGGCGCGGCTCGCGAGCGCGCTCAGGCGAGGGCGCCGAAAGTGGTGAGCTCGATCCCCAGCGCCCGCAGGCGGGCGCGCACCGCGCCGCTCTCCAGGGCCGCCAGATCGGCCGGGCCGCCGCCCGCTGCGGGCGCCGGCGAGAGCCTGGGATGGAAGTACATCTCGCTGATCCCGTCCGGCAGGTGCGGCAACAGTGCGAGCACGCGCCCTTCGTCCATGGCTCCGCTCCAGTGGATGCCGAACACGTGATCGTTGCCGAGCAGGCGCGCGCGCCGCAAGCGCCGCCGCAACAAACGCACCCATGGACGCAGTGCGCGGTCCTGCATGCTCGGGCGCACGCCCGGCACCGCCCGCGCGAGCACCTCGAGCGGCTCGTCGGGAACGCGCACGGCGCGCACGGCGAACTCGCGCCCGATCTCGAGCATGAGCCGCCCCACCGTGGGGTGCACGTGCATGTGGTGATGACCGTTCACGTGATCCAGCACGAGCCCGGTGGCGGCGAAGGCCTCGAACTGCGCACGGATCTCGCGCGCCAGCTCGCGGCGCACCGCGCGACGCAGGAAGAACGCGGCGCCCGCGCGGGTCGCCTGCGTGCGCAGGCGCCCATCACCGCCGGTGAGGCGCGGGATCGCCTCCGCCGCGAGCGCGGGCGCCGCGTCCACCACGGCCAGGTGCAGCCCCACGCGCAGTCCGCTCAGGCGGCGCGCGCGAGCCACCGCATCCGCCGCCGCGGGTGCGGCGACCATGAGACTGGCGCCGGTCAGTATGCCCTTGCGGTAGGCCTGCTCGACGGCCTCGTTGACCTCGAGGTCGATGCCGAAGTCATCGGCGGTGACGATGAGCTTTCGCGGCAAGATGCGCTGCTCGATGATCGGCTATGGAATGGCCCGCTCGCCCGCCCGACGCAGGGGCGTGCCGGGCGGCGAGGCCGATCTCATCGCGAGCTGCTGCGCCCGGCGAGCAAGCGGTTGTCGGAGCCCGCCCGCAGCTCCCGGTCCCGCCATACCACCCTGCTGCCGCAGAAGCTCGCAACGAACACCAGCAGGGACATCAGATCACGCAGCGGCACCAGCCAGCTCGATTCCGCATCCAACCCGAAGGCGCGCTCGACCACCCGCACCAATATCAGGCGGCAGATGTAGGCCGCCAGGAACACCGTGACCGCCTCTGCGCTGCCCCACGACAGCCCCACGGCGACCAGGGAAAGCGCCAGGGGCAGAGTGACGACCGAGCACGCGTAGCCGAAGGGCGTGATGGCGCGAATGGTACGGGCCCAGCGCAGCTCGTGCTGAAACAATGCCCGGAACTCCGACTCGGAGACCAGATTGTCGACCACGTAGCGGGAAAGCTCGACGCGCCAGCCCAGCGCGCGCACCGCTTCGCCGAGCGCGAAGTCGTCCGCAAGCTGGTTGGAGAAGGGCGCGAACCCCCCGATGCGATCGAGCACTTCGCGGCGCAGCACGATGGTCGCCCCGAAGCAGCCCTCGATGGCGCCGATCAGTCGCCCGACCAGCACCGAGGGCAGAAAGCCGTAGTTGATGGTCATGGCTCCGAACGCGGTCCACAGCCCGCCGACGGGGCGCCCGACGTAGAGGCAGGTCACGACGCCCACACCAGGCTCGGCCAACGGGCTCACGATCGCTCTGAGATAGTCCGAGCGCACGCGCATGTCGCTGTCGGCCACCACCAGCACGTCGTGGCGCACCGCGGACATCATGTTCGCGAGGTTGCCGACCTTCTGGTTGGTCCCCTGGATACCGTCAGCCACCACCAGCGACAGGTCCGCCCGAGGCAGGTCGCGCATGAGCCGGCGCACCACCGGAAGCGCAGAGTCGCTCGCATGGCGCGCCCCGAAGACGACCTGCACCGCGGCGGGGTAGTCCTGCTCGCAGAACGAGCGCAGATTCTCGTAGAGGCCCGGCTCGTCGCCGCACACCGGCTTCAGCACGGTGACCGGCGGCGTGTACGGCGAAGATCGGCGGCGGGGATCGCGGGCAAACGCGCGCAGGACGCACGTGGCCACGATGAGATACAAGATTCCCACCAGGCTACCCGCCAGCAGCAGGTCGACGATGATGTCTACCCATACGCCCATGGCAGCGCCGGCAACGTGGTGTTCCTACCGTATACAAGATACCGCAGATGAGGGCGCCCCGGGTCAACCCGCCCGGAACGCGCTTCTTC